>SLSF01000041.1 GCA_007130605.1 Gemmatimonadota bacterium
GGGGGACCCGAACCCTCGCCGAGGCGGTCGAGGCCCTCGACCCCACCCTCAAGGGGACTGTCGACGGAGTCCGGCGCCAGGGCTTCTCGGCGCTGGACGACGTGGAGAAGAAGATCACCCAGGCCATCAAACGCGAAGCGGAGGTGGCCCACGCCCAGGTCCAGAAGGCCCAGCTCCACCTCTTTCCCCTGGGCGTCGCCCAGGAGCGTGTCATCTCTCCCTTCTACTATCTTTTCCGCTACGGCCCCGCCTTCCTCACGGCCATCGAGGAAGCCGCAACCTCCGTGGTGAAGGGCGACCGATGAAAGCCGTCGCCCGATCCGTATTGAAGGCAGCGGGCATCGTATTGCCCCGCCCTCCCCGAACCCGGTAGCTTTACACCATGTGGTGGATCGCGCTCATCGTCCTCGCCTTCCTCCTTCCGGAGGTCATCTCGACCGTGCTCGACTCGCGGTTGGCAAGGGCGGCGGCTGCCCGCCTCGAGTCGGGGGGCAGTGGACGGGATGATGGCCCCGTGAACGATCGGATCCGCTACCTGGAGGGCGAGGTCGATCGACTCACCGACGATGTCCGACGCCTGCGCGAAGAGAGCGACTTCCTCCACCGGCTCCTGACCGAACGCTCGAGCGCATCGGATCCCGGCGACCGAGCCGACTGAGTCGGCGTCCGGACGGCACGCCGCCCGCGTCTCGGCCGGAATCCTCCTGAGCCGGATCACCGGCCTCCTGAGAGAACGGGCCATCGCCCACTTCTTCGGGGCGGGCACCGTGGCGGACGCATTCAAGGCGGCCCTCCGGATGCCCAATGTCCTCCAGAACCTCCTGGGCGAGGGAACCCTCTCGGCGTCCTTCATCCCCATCTATGCGTCGATGGAGGAGCGCAACCGCACCGAGGCCGCCCGGGCCTTCGCCGGGGCGATCTTCGGCCTCCTCTTCGTCGTGGCCGGCGCCATCGCGCTCCTGGGGATCGCCCTGGCTCCCCTCCTGGTGGGACTCTTCTTCGCCGGGTTCGATCCCGAGACCCAGGCGCTCACCACCCGCCTGGTCCGGATCCTCTTTCCCATGACGGCGGTCCTGGTCCTCTCGGCCTGGTGCCTTGGGGTCCTCAACACCCACCGCCACTTCTTCCTCCCCTACGTGGCCCCCGTCATCTGGAACCTCTCCATGATCGGTGCGCTGGGTCTCGGTTCGTGGTTCCTGGGGGCCGATGGCGAGGCGCTGGTCCAGGTCCTGGCGTGGGGGGCCCTGGCCGGAGGGGTCCTCCAGCTCCTCATCCAGCTCCCATCCACCCTCCGGCTCGTGCGGGGCCTGAAACCCCGCATCTCCCTCGCCGTGGAGGGGGTGCGCGACGCCATCCACAACTTCATTCCGGTGGTCGCCGCCCGGGGCGCCGTCAATCTCGGCGGCCTCCTCGACTACACCCTGGCGGGATTCCTGGCAGCCGGCGCCGTCGCCACCCTCTCCTGGGCCCAGACCCTCTACATCCTTCCCATCTCGCTTTTCGGGATGGCGGTGGCTGCGTCGGAACTCCCCGAACTCTCCCGTGCCCGGGCGGGGGCGGCGCGGATCGAACCCGGCTCCGAGGGGGCCCGGCTCCTGGCCGGGAAGGTGCGCAGCGGGATGACCCGGGTCGCCTACTTCCTGATCCCCGCCACTCTGGGGTACATCGCGCTGGGCGATGTGGTGGTGGCGGGACTGTACCAGACCGGGGAGTTCGGCCAGGCCGAGGTCCTGGTGACGTGGGCGATCCTGGGAGGGTACGCCCTGGGGATGGGCGCCTCGGCCGTCTCCCGGCTCCTCTCCTCCACCTTCTATGCCCTGGAGGACACCCGGACCCCGGCCCGCCTCGCCTGGCTCCGGGTCATCCTGGCCCTGGCGGTGGGGGCGGCCCTCATGTTCCCCTTCGACCGGATCGAGGCCGGAAATGGCCTCCGCCTGGGGGCCATGGGGCTCGCCCTGGGCTCCGCCTTCGCCGCCTGGGTCGAACTCGCCCTCCTCCGCCGGCGCCTGGGAGCCAGGATCGGAGCTCATGCGCTCCGATCCGGCACCTTCCTCAGGATGCTCCTGGCCGGAGTCCTCGCCATCGGGGCAGGGTGGGGGATCCTCCTTCTTCTTCCGCCACTCCACCCGGTCCTGGTCGCACTCCTGGTCCTGGGTCCCCTGGGCCTCATCTACTTCGGAGCCACCCTCCTCCTGGGGGTCGGTGGGCCCCTGAAGGAGGTGGTGCGTCGATGATCGATCCGGCTCGGCTCCGTGCCCTCCCCACCGATCCCGGGGTCTACCTCTTCCGGGACGGGGAGGGGGAAATCCTCTACATCGGGAAGGCCAAGTCCCTCCGCACCCGGGTCCGCTCCTACTTCCGGAGCGATCCCGGCCGGGGCATCCGGGTGCGCGAACTCGCCCGCCGGGCCGAATCGGTGGACACCATCGTGGTGGGCTCCGAGGCCGAAGCCCTCCTCCTGGAATCGAATCTCATCAAGGAGCACCAGCCCCGCTTCAACATCCGGCTCCGTGACGACAAGCGGTACCCGTACATCAAGGTCACTGTCCGCGAGCCCTTTCCCCGGGTCCTGGTCACCCGCCGCATTCGCGACGATGGCGCACGCTACTTCGGGCCCTTCACCCGCGTGGGCCCCATGCGCCAGGCCCTCGAGGTGGTGAAGCGGCTCTACACCGTCCGCTCCTGCCGCTACGACCTCCCCGGAGAGGCCCCGCCCCGGCCCTGCCTCGACTATCACATCGGCCAGTGCAAGGCGCCGTGTGTGGGGCTCCAGAGCGAAGCCGACTACCGGGGGATGATCGACGAGATCCTCCGTGTCCTGGAGGGAGACACCGGTGACCTCCGCGCCGAGGTCGAGACCCGCATGGAAGAGGCGGCCGCCGACCTCCGCTTCGAAGAGGCGGCCCGACACCGTGATGTCCTGGAGGGCCTGGAGGTCATCGCCCGCGACCAGCGGGTGGAGCGCGTCGAGGGGGGCGACCAGGACATCCTGGGGATCGCACGAGACGGAGCCAGTGGTGCCGGCGTCGTCCTCCGGGTCCGGAAGGGCACCCTCCTGGGCCGGGAGACCCACGACTTCTCCGGAATCTCCGAAGAGAGCGACGCCGAGCTCCTGGGCACCTTCGCCACCCGGTACTACCTGGGCCGGGGGGAGTCGGGGATCCGCGAACTCCCCGCCGAGATCCTCCTCCCGCTCGAGGTGCCCGACGCCGGGCTTCTGGAGGAGGTCCTCTCCGACGCCGCCGGCCGCCGGGTGCGGATCCATGTCCCCCTCCGGGGCGAGAAGCGCCGACTGGTGGAGCTCGCCTCCACCAATGCCCGCCACCTGGTGGAGGATCGGGCCACCACCGCCGACGGGACCCTGGATCGGGCCGATCACCTCCTCTACGAATTGCAGGACCGCCTCGACCTGAACGTGGTCCCCCGCTTCATCGTCTGCTTCGACATCTCCCACACCCAGGGGACCGAGGTGGTGGCGTCGGCGGTCGCCTTCGAGAATGGCGAACCCCGCAAGGCCCTCTACCGGCACATGAAGATCCGGGGCGAGTGGGGGAACGACGACTACCGCTCCATGGCCGAGGCGGTGGAACGCTACCTGGCGCGCCGACTCCATGAGGGGGCGCCCCTCCCGGAACTCGTGGCGGTGGACGGGGGGAAGGGCCAGCTCTCGGCCGTCCTTCCCGTGCTCTCGAAGCTCGGAGTCGAAGAGGTCCATCTGGCCGCCCTGGCGAAGCGGGACGAGGAGGTCTTCCTTCCCGGACGCCCCGATCCCGTGCGGATTCCGCGCCGGGACCCGGTCCTCCGACTCCTCCAGCGGCTTCGCAACGAGGCCCACCGCTTCGCCGTGAGCTACAACCGGAAGCTCCGGGGGAAGCGGACGATCCGGAGCGAACTGGGAGAGATTCCCGGAATCGGCCCCTCGAGACAACGCGCCCTCCTCACCCGCTTCGGCTCGCTCCGGGGGATTCTCCGCGCCGGACCGGATGAGGTGGCCCGGGTCCCGGGATTCTCGGGGGTTCTGGCCCATCGGGTTTGTACCTACCTTGCGGAATCGCTCCCCTCCGAACCCGACAGAGCCGAATGACCCCCGTTCGAACCCGCTTCGCACCGAGCCCCACCGGACGCATCCACCTGGGAAACCTCCGGATCGCCGTCTTCAACCACCTCTTCACCCGCCACCACGGGGGCGCCTTCGTCCTCCGCATCGAGGACACCGATGCCGGACGGACCCGCCCGGGCGCCCTGGAGCAGATCCTCGACGACCTCCGGTGGGCCGGGATCGAGTGGGACGAGGGCCCCGACATCGGGGGGCCGTACGGGCCCTACCGGCAGAGTGAGCGCGAGGCCCTCCACCGGACGGCGGCGGAGCGGTTGCTGGCCGAGGGCCGTGCGTACCGCTGCGACTGCTCCGACGAGCGCATCGAGGTGGCGAGAAGTGATCCGGACTTCCAGGGGCCCGGATGCCCGGGGGGGTGCCGCGACCAGCGGAAGGAGGTGGGGACCATCCGCTTCGCGGTGCCCGACGACGAGGTCGAAATCGTCGATGCCATCCGTGGGGAGGTCCGCTTCCATGGCCGCGATGTGGGCGACTTCGTCCTCCTCAGGGCCGATGGGCGCCCCACCTACAACCTGGCGGTGGTGGTCGATGACATCGCCATGGAGATCACCCATGTGATTCGGGGCGCCGGGCACCTTTCCAACACGCCGAAACACCACCTCCTCTTCGAGGCCCTCGGCGCCGTCCCTCCGGTCTTCGCCCATCTGCCCACGGTCCTGGGTGACGACCGGAAGAAGCTCTCGAAGCGGGCGGACTCGGCGTCGGTGGGAGAGCTCCGGGATCGGGGCTTCCACCCCGACGGGGTCGTGAACTACCTCTCCCTCCTGGGATGGTCCCCGGGGGACGACCGCGAGGTCCTCACGCGGGAGGAGCTCATCGAGAGCCTCACCCTGGAGCGAGTGGGGGCCTCCGACACGGTCTTCGACCCGGAAAAGCTCCTCTGGTGCTCGGAGCAGCACATCCAGCAGATGCCCGTCGACGAGCTGGTGGAGGCCCTCCGGCCCCACCTCCCCGAAGGGATCTCCGACACCCGGCTCCCCCTCCTGGTGGACGCCCTCCGCACCCGGCTGCGCACCTTCGACGACATCCGGGACGCCATCGAACTCATCGACCCCCCGGCAACGGTTCTGGCGGAGGGCTGGGGGGAGATCCGCAGAGAGGGCGCCGAGGGGATCGTCCACGAGATCCGCGAGGAACTGGCGGCTCTCGAGGCCTTCGAGGCCGAAGAGATCGGGCAATGTATCCGGAAGCGGGGAAAGGAGATCGGAGCCCGGGGCCCGGGGCTCTTCCATCCGGTCCGCCTGGCACTCATGGGGACCCGATCGGGCCCCGACATGGGGAAGGTCATGGCCGCCCTCGGAAGGGAGAAGGTGCTCGCCCGTTTGACGGGGCCATCGGACCCTCCCTAGCTTTCGGGGTTATCATGATCCGGATCGGCGTTCCTTCGAGGGGTGCCGGTCCGTTTCCTCGTCACACTGTCTTGAAGAACGTCACCAGGAGGATAGCTGGATGAAATTCCGTTTCGGTGCCTTTGTGCTCCTCGGCTTCGCTTTTGCCCTCGCAGGGTGCGGCGCGCCGGGTGCCGCCGGGGGAGGGGCCGCCAATGGCCTCAGTCCCCAAGACCTCATGCAGGAGATGGACGACGAGGAGATTCCCGACTGGGTGGATGAACTGCCCGAAGGCCGCGAGCCCGAGGACAATACATACACCGCCCAGGCCGAGCTCGCCCTCGTGCAGGCGTTCGGTGCCGAAGATGAGGCCGAGGCCAATGAGCTCTTCGAGGAAGTCCTGAGCCTGGCTCGCCAGGGGATGGCAGAGTACCCCGAGAACGCCGAATCGTACTACCATGCCGGGGAGGCGCTCTTCGCCCTCGGCAGGTACGAGGAGGGCGTCGAGATGTTCGACCGCGCGGAGGAGATCTACCCCCGCTTCGTCCTCGAGACCATGTTCACCCGGGAGTCCGCCTGGGTCGAGGAGCTGAACGACGGATTCGACCGGCAGGACGCCGGAGACATCGAGGGCGCCATCGAGAAGTTCGAGACCGCCCACATGGTCTACCAGTTCCGACCGGAAGCCATGCTGAACCTGGGTGCAGCCTACTCCCAGGTGGGTCGCTACGACGACTCCATCGAGATGTTCCGGATGTCCATCGATGTCATCGAGGGCCCCTGGGGCGACCGCACCGACGAGGAGACTCGCGAGGGTTGGCTCGAGCAGCTTGAAGTGGCGCGGGCCAACTATGCCCAGCTCCTCCTCATGCAGGAGCGCTACGACGAGGCTGCGGACGCCTTCTCCGCGATCCTGGACAGCGATCCGGACAACCTGGAGGCCCTCTCGGGCTATGGTGCTTCCCTCGTGGGCGCCGGACGGATGGATGAGGCCGAGGCTCTCTTCGACGAGCTCCTCAATCGGCCGGGACTGAATGCGGCCGACTACTACTCCATCGGGGTCGGGCTCTACCAGGCCGAGAGCCTGGAGCAGGCCGCCCTTGCCTTCTACCGCTCGTACGAGATCGCCCCGGGCCATCGGGACGTGGTCTACAACCTGGCGCAGTCGTACTACCTCTCGGACCAGTTCGAGGAGTTGCTTCCGGTGGCCGAACAACTGCTCGAGGTCGATCCCCTGAACTTCAATGCCTACTCCTTCCTGGGGCAGGCGCTGCTCCAGCTCGACCGCCAGGACGAGGGTCTCGAGGTGCTGGATCAGCGGGACGAGCTCGAGTACGTCATCGAGGGACTCGGTCTCCAGTTCGCCGGAGACGACATCGTGGTGGCGGGCGAGATGGTGAACCGCGGTGCGGCAGCCGGCACCGCCATCCAGCTCCGGTTCCACTTCTACGATGTGGATGGTGACGATCTCGGCTCTCAGGACCTCACCGTGGATCTCGCCGCCGAGGGTGAGCCGGCCGTGTTCCAGCTGGCGGCACCGGATACGCCGACACTCTTCGGCTTCCGTTACGAGGTGCTCTGATCCCAACACCTGCACGGTCCCCATCCGAGACCGTCGCAGGCTCCACGATCGAACGGAGTGGAGGATTCCCGCCGGGGGTCCTCCACTTTCGTTCATGGGCACCCGGGCGCTTGACGCTGCAGGGGGCCCCGCTACATTTGGAGAGTTCGTCGCGGGCGTAGCTCAGTTGGTAGAGCATCAGCTTCCCAAGCTGAGGGTCGCCGGTTCGAGTCCGGTCGCCCGCTTCGAGGCAAAGGCAAGCCCCCCAACGCTTAACGGCGATGGGGGGCTTGCGTGCGTCCATGGGTGTGTCAGGGCAGCTTCAGGAAGGCCACCGCCGGGATGTCGAGGTCATCCCGCACGATCCCCCACCAGCTTTCGACTCTCCCGTCACACATTCCAGGGGAAGTCCGGCCGGGACCGGATCCGGTGGAGCTGACGGAAATGGTGGTTCTGATGGTCCACCAGGAAGTCGATCCAGCCCAGGGGGCTCAGCGGACCGGCCACGGGGTGCCGGAACCGCGCCTCCCGAAGCGCCTCATGATCCAATCCCCGAAGGTGCTCCAGGAGCGCCTCCCGCGCCTCCGTCCAGATCTCGTCGACTTCGCCCATGGGGAGCGTCGGATCGGGACGTACCGCCTCGGTGGGAATGGAGACTCGGAGCCCGAACCGGAAGACTGCCCGGAGTCCGATCCGGCCGATCCGATCCTGGGCTCGCCGGGCTCCCGTGGCGTCTCCGGTCATGCCGCCGAGGACCTGTGCCTCAATCAGCGCCAGGTGATGGGCCACCTCAAGTGGCGACCAGGCACCGACCTCCGATCTCCAGCTCCGGGCGTGGGGCGGCATGCGCCCGAGCTCCTGGATGAAGCGCCGACGCCCATCCTCGAGCTCATCGACTCGCCGTTCCAGCCCTTCGTCATTCGTTTTCATTCTTGAGCCATGGCCCTGTTTCCCTTAAACTAAAGGGCTCTTCGCCGCCCGGCTCGAATCGACGCCGGGCTTCCGTCCGAGGGACAAGGTACGCAGTGATCCGAATTGCCGACATAGCAGAGGGCAGCATCGCCGAGGAGCTCGAACTCCGCATCGGCACCCGAATCGTCCGAATCAATGGCGAAAAGGTGCGCGACGGGATCGATCTGACCTTCCTCCTGGCCGATCCTCTCCTCACCCTCGAGACCGTCGACCCCGACGGGGAACGGCTCACCTTCGAGGTGGAGCGGGACCCCGGCGAGAGCATGGGAATCATCCCGGCCCCGGACACGGTGCGGGAGTGCGCCAACAAGTGCGTCTTCTGCTTCATCGACGGGAACCCGGAAGGGGTCCGCGACTCCCTCTGGATCCGCGACGACGACTTCCGGCTCTCCTTCACCTACGGGAGCTTCGTCACCCTGACCAACCTGGGTCCCAGGGGGCTCGAGCGGCTGGTGGAGCAGCGCCTCTCGCCCCTCTACGTCTCGGTGCACACCACCGACCCGGACCTCCGGAGTCGGATGCTCAAGAACGACCGGTCCGGCCTCATCATGGACCAGTTGCGGTACCTCACCGACCACGGGCTCGAGGTCCACACCCAGATCGTCCTCTGTCCGGAGTGGAACGACGGGGTGCACCTGGACCGGACCATCGAGGACCTCTACCGGATCGGAGAGGGGATCCGGACCCTCTCGGTGGTTCCGGTGGGTCTCACCCGCTTCAACATCCACCGTCCGGTCCGCCCCCTCACCCCCGAGGAGTGCGGTCAGGCCATCGACCAGGTGGATGCCGCCCGGGAGCGGGCCTTGGCCGAACGGGAGTACGGATGGATCTACTCCGCCGACGAACTCTTTCTCGCCGCAGGACGCTCCCTTCCGGACGACGCCTACTACGACGATGCCTCCCTCCTGGAGAACGGGGTGGGCGCCGTGCCGCACTTCCTCCAGGAGCTCGACCACCGCATTCCCGAACTGAAACCCATGGAGGGGATCCGGCGGATCCGCATCCTCACCGGGACCTCCATGGCCCCCCTCATCGGTGCCCGGGCCTCCGCGCTCCGGGAGGCCACCGGCGCCGAGGTGGAGATCGTACCCGTCCGCAACGAGTTCTACGGCCCCTCGGTGACCGTCGCCGGACTTCTGGCAGGCCGGGACCTCCTGGACGCCGTGCCCGACCCGAGGGAGGGCGACCTGGTCCTCCTCCCGGCCGAGACCCTGAACCAGGACGACCTCTTCATCGACTCTCTTCCCCTGAAGGACTTCCGGCAGGCCCTGGAGCCCGCCGTCGTCCGCCCTGCCTACGAGATTCCCGAGGCCCTCACGCCATGAGCCGCCGCCTGCCCGTTGTCGCCGTCGTCGGCCGCCCCAACGTGGGAAAGTCCACCTTCTTCAACCGGGTGCTGGGCCGGCGGGAGGCCATCGTCCACGACGCACCGGGGGTCACCCGCGACCGGAACTTCGCAGAGGCGGACTGGGCCGGACGGTCCTTCTTCCTGGTGGACACCGGCGGGGTGATCGAGGGGAGTGACGACTCACTCGACCGTTCGGTACGCACCCAGGCGCTGGCCGCCGTCGAGGAAGCCGACGTCATTCTCTTCATGGTGGATGGCCAGGAAGGGGTCCATCCCCTCGATGAGCGGGTCGCCGAACTCCTCCGGAATACCGGGCGACCCCTCCTCCTGGTGGTGAACAAGCTGGACCGGATCCCCGAGGACCTGGGCCGGCACGACTTCTGGCGCCTCGGGCTGGGTGAACCGCTCCCGGTGAGCTCCATTTCGGGGAAGGGCTCCGGCGACCTCCTGGACCGGATCGTCGCCGAGCTCCCGGAGGAGGGCTCCGAGCCGGCCGAGGCGGGGGATCTCCGCATTGCGGTCATCGGGAAGCCGAATGTGGGCAAGTCGTCCTTCATCAACCGCCTCTTCGACGAAGAGCGGATGGTGGTGAGCGACCGCCCCGGCACCACCCGCGACGCGGTGGACTCGACCCTCACCTACCACGGGCAGAAGCTCGTCTTCGTGGACACTGCCGGGCTGCGGCGCCAGTCGAAGGTGGACGAATCGATCGAGTACTACTCGACCCTCCGCACCGCCCGGGTGATCCAGATGAGTCACCTCTGTCTCATCCTGGTGGATGCCACCGAGGGACTCACGAACCAGGACATCAAGATTCTGGAGCAGGCGTGGGCGGCGGGATCGGGAGTGGTCCTGGGCGTGAACAAGTGGGACCTCATCGAGAAGGATGACCAGACGGTGCCCCGCTTCCTGCGGGACCTCCGCCTCCGCGTCCCCTTCCTGGAGTACGTCCCCGTCCTCTTCCTCTCGGCACTCACGGGCTTCCGGGTGCGAAACGCGCTCGACCAGCTCCTGGAGGTGGCCGCGGAACGTGAGAAGCGGATCGCCACCTCGGAAGTCAACGAGGTCATCGAGAGACTGGTGCAGAGACAGCCCCCTCCGCATTCCCGCGGACGCCCGGTGAAGGTCCGGTACGGGACCCAGGCCGACACGGCTCCGCCCACCTTCGTCCTCTTCTCCAACCATCCGAAGGAGATACCGGACCACTACGTCCGCTATCTCCACAACGGATTCCGCAAGGCGTGGGGATTCCAGGGCTCACCGGTCCGGCTCCGAATCCGCGCATCAGGGAGAGACGGACGGTGATCCCGGCGCTCCTCCTGGTGGCGGCGTACCTCGTGGGGGCGACCCCGACGAGCTACTGGGTGGGGCGGGGCATTTCCGGAAAGGACCTGCGCAACGAGGGGAGCGGGAACCTGGGAGCGACCAATGCCCTCCGGGTGCTGGGGTGGAAGGCCGCACTTCCGGTCCTCCTGGTGGACATCGTGAAGGGATGGGCTCCGGTGGTCTTCTTCCCCCTCATCGATGGGAGCACCGCATCGTGGGCCCTGGCCTATGGCGCGGCCACCATCGTGGGCCACGTCTTCTCCTTCTGGGTCGGCTTCAGGGGAGGGAAGGGAGTCGCCACCAGCACCGGGGTCTTCCTGGCACTCGCCCCGTGGGCCATCCTGGTGGCCTTCCTGATATGGATCGGCGCGGTGGCCGCCACCCGCATGGTCTCCCTCGGCTCCATCCTGGCCGCCGCCACCCTCCCCGTGGCCACCTGGTTCACCCCGCACGAGGCCGGCACTCCCGTCTTCGCCCTCGCACTGGCCCTCTTCGTGATCTGGGCCCATCGCGCCAACATCGCCCGGATCGCCCGGGGCGAGGAGAATCGATTCGGATCGGCAAAGGAGCAACGATGACGAAGCCAGAGGAGACGCGCGCCGCAGTCCTCGGTGCGGGAAGCTGGGGCACCGCCCTCGCACTCCTCCTTCACGAAAAGGGGGTTCCGGTTCGCCTCTGGTCCTTCGAAGGAGAGGTCGTGGAGGAGGTCCGGCGCACCGGCGTGAACCCCTACCTGGAGGGCGTCCCGATCCCCGACTCCCTCCACCTGACCGACCAGCTTCCGCAGGCCCTCGAGGGCGCCGACCTGGTCCTCTCGGTGAGCCCCGCCCAGCATGTGGACACGGTCATCCGGAAGGCCGCTCCCGCCATCTCCCCCCACGCCACCGTGGTGAGCGCGTCGAAGGGGATCGAGATCGCCTCCCTCTCCCGGATGGACGAGGTTCTGGCCAGGCACCTCTCCCCGGAGCACATGGAACGCTTCTGTGTCCTCAGCGGGCCCTCCTTCGCCGCCGAGGTGGTCCGGGGGGAGCCCACGGCGGTGGTGGTGGCCGGCCGCTCCCTGGAAGCGAGGACCCGGGTCCAGTCGTGGTTCTCCACCTCCCGCTTCCGGGTCTACACCAACCCCGATGTCATCGGCGTGGAACTGGGCGGAGCCCTGAAGAATGTGGTGGCCCTGGCCGCCGGGGTCGTCTCGGGCCTCGGATTCGGCTACAACACCCAGGCCGCCCTCATCACCCGCGGCCTCGCCGAGATCACCCGTCTCGGGGTCACCCTCGGCGCCGAGGCCCGCACCTTCTCGGGGCTGGCAGGGATGGGAGACCTGGTCCTCACCTGCACCGGAGAGCTCTCCAGGAACCGGACGGTGGGCACCCGACTGGGGCAGGGAGAGACCCTCAACGCCATCCTCTCCGACATGCGCGCCGTCGCCGAGGGGGTCCGGACGACCCCTGCGGTGCATGCCCTGGCAGCGCGCCATGGCGTCGAAATGCCCATCGTCGCCGAGGTGCACGCCATCCTCGAGGGGGAACGCTCACCCGCCGCAGCGGTAGAGCGCCTCATGCTGCGCGACCCGAAGCCCGAGGCATGGAGCTGATGAACACGCCCCGTGATCCCATCCTCAAGAAGGCCTACTACTCCATCGGCGAGGTCTGTGACCTCACCGGACTGAAGGCCCATGTCCTCCGCTACTGGGAGACCCAGTTCGAGATGCTCGCCCCGAACAAGAACCGGGCGGGAAACCGGGTCTACCGGCCACGGGAGATCAAGCTCATCTTCCTGGTCAAGCACCTTCTCTACGAAGAGAAGTTCACAATCGACGGGGCGAGACGGAAGTTGATCGAGATGCGGACCGAGGGGGGACTGGAGGAAGAAAAGCGAGACGTGGCAGGACCGGAAGTCTATGCTGCCATTAAAGATGAGCTCCACAATCTCAAAAAGATTCTAACCCTCCCCGACGCATAGATGCACATCCTCTGTACCAATGATGACGGGTACCTGGCCTCCGGACTCCGGGTGCTCTCAACGGCGGCCCGTCCCCTGGGCCGGATCACCATCGTCGCCCCCGACCGGGAGCAGAGTGCGACGAGCCATTCACTGACCCTCCATCACCCCCTGCGGGCCCGGAAGGCCGGCGAAACCTTTGTCGTCGACGGCACCCCCACCGACTGCGTGATCCTCGCCCTGAACGCCCTCGTGGACGAACGCCCCACCTTCTGCCTCTCGGGAGTGAACCATGGCGCCAACATGGGCGAGGACGTCCTCTACTCCGGGACCGTGGCGGCCGCCATGGAAGCGACGGTCCTCGGGGTGCCGGCCATCGCCCTCTCCTACGCCGGACGGGACATCGAGGCCATCGAGGGGTGGGAGACCCCCCTTTCGGGCCTCCTCGAGACCCTGGTCCGCCCCTTTCCCGCCGCCACCCTCCTCAATGTGAACCTCCCTCCGATCCCGCCGTCGGAGGTCCGCGGGATCCGGGTGACGACGCTGGGTCAACGGCGCTACTCCGACTCACTGACCCGGTCCAGGGACCCCATGGGTCGGGAGTATTTCTGGATCGGGGGAGGACGTCGGAAGTGGAGCGGGGGAGACGACTCGGACTTTCGTGCCATCGACGAGGGGTTTATCTCTGTCACGCCACTGCACCTGGACCTGACGAACCATGACCTTCTGGAGGAGATCCGCGGGTGGGAACTGACTCTGTAGAGGACTACCGGTATCTCGCCGCCCGTCGCCGCCTGATCGAGACGATCCGGTCGCGGGGCATCGAGGACCTGGACCTCCTCCGGCTCTTCGACGAAGTCCCCCGGCACCGCTTCCTCCCCGAGGGGATCCGGCACCGGGCCTACGAGGACGCGCCCCTGCCCATCGGGTATGGCCAGACGGCCTCCCAGCCCTCGCTGCAGGCGTACGTCCTCCATGTCCTCCAGCCGGGCCCCGACGACAAGATCCTGGAGATCGGAACGGGGAGTGGCTTCCTCACGGCGCTCCTGGCCCGGATGGGGGACCGGGTCTACTCCGTGGAGCGGGTCCGCGAGCTCTCCACCCGCGCCCGGAAGGTGCTGGACGAGATGGGTTTCCCCAACATCGCCCTCCTGGTGGGCGACGGAACCATCGGGTGGCGGAAGTACGCCCCCTACGACGTCATGACGGTGGCGGCGGCCTCCCCGTCGGTGCCCTCGCCCCTGGTGGACCAGCTCGCCCCCGGTGGGCGCCTCGTCCTTCCCGTGGGAAGCCGCCAGGAGCAGGACCTGGTGCTCGTCACCCGCGACGAAGACGGGACCGTCCACGAAGGGACGGTGCAGGAGCGGTGCACCTTCGTCCCCCTCCTGGGCAAGTACGGCTGGTCGGAGGAGGGATCCTGACCGAAGCCCGCCCCCAGGTCGGCCCCCCACGCGGTCCCCTGGGGTGGTTCTTCGTCTTCGTCCGTGGCCTCGCCATGGGCATCGCGGAACTCGTCCCCGGGGTCTCCGGGGGGACCATCGCCTTCATCACCGGGATCTACATCGAGCTGGTCCGCTCGGTGCGCCGCATCGGTCCCCACCTCCTCAGACTCCTCCTCCGGGGGCGGATCCGCGAGGCGTGGGTCGATGGGAACCTGGGCTTTCTGATCCTCCTCTGGACGGGGATGGGCACCAGTGTCCTCACCTTCGCCTGGCTCGTCTCCTGGCTCCTGGAGCACCGGGAACTCCAGGTCTGGGGCTTCTTCTTCGGCCTCATCCTGGCCTCGGCGCTCTTCGTGGGGAGGTTCGCGGCACCCTGGACGGTGGGGCGGGGGATCGTCTGCGCCATCGGGGTGGGGATCGGGGCCGGGCTGGGCTTCGCCTCGGCCCTCGCCTTTCCGGTGGATCCCTTCGCCATCTTCCTGGGCGGGGCCGTCGCCATCTGTGCCTGGATCCTGCCGGGGGTCTCGGGGAGCTTCATCCTCCTCCTCCTGGGCCAGTACCCCACCGTGGTACAGGCCATCGCCGAGCGCGACCTGGTCATTCTCGGGGCCCTCGCCGCAGGGTGCACGGTGGGCCTCCTCCTCTTCGCCCGACTTCTCGTCTGGGTCCTCCGACGATACTATGAGGGGACCCTGGCGCTCCTCTGCGGGTTCATGGGGGGGGCGCTGGTCAAACTCTGGCCCTGGAGAGTCCCCGTGGCCGACGACGCTCTCGGTGTCCGACCTGCGACACCCGGGACGTATGCGTCGACCATGGAGGTGTCGGCGGCGATCCCCTCGGTGATGGCCACCGTCATCCTGGGGATCCTGGTGGTCCTCGGCCTCGAGATCCTCTCCCGCCGGAGCCGGGCCCATGGTATCTCGCCGGGCGAGATCGCGCCCTGATCACTCGAACCCCGTGGAGGCATGATGTCGGACGAAGACCTTCCCTACGCGCCCCCCGCCGGTTCACCGAAGGAGGAAGAGAGCGGAAGCGATCCCGATGAGGATCGTCTCCCCCCTCCCATCTTCGCGCCGGGCACCACCCGGCGTGAGATCCATCGGGCCCCGGTCCGGCCCCCCTCGCTCCCCGAGGAGGTCCTCTACGGCCCCGACGATCCTCCGCGGAGCCGTCCGCCCCGGGAGAGCCCTGAGACCGCGACTTCGTCGCCCCCTCCCGCCGGGGCCTTCATCGGTACGGGAAAGGAGGCGAGACTCGCCGACCTCCTGGAATCGCTGGCCGACGAGCTCCGTCGGACCGGATCGGTCCGCTTCGGCGCCGACGACCGCATCGAGGCCGCCCTCAGGGGATTCCTCTCGGGCGTCCTCGTCGACTGAGATGTCCTCGCCGCGATTCGAACGCGGGACCTGCTGCTTAGGAGGCAGCCGCTCTATCCAACTGAGCTACGAGGACGGAACGGGGAAGATAACGCCCGTGGAGGGGCCCTTCAACGGATGAATCCCCTCCCGGAAGAGCTCCGTCGCCGGGTCCGCGGGACCCCCGTCCTTCCCGCGCACCTCCGTCCGTGGGTCCGCCGAACGCCCCTCCTCCCGGCGCCCGACCTGGCCGAGGCCCTCGGCCGCCCGGTCTGGCTCAAGCACGAGCAGTTCCAGGAAACCGGGTCCTTCAAGCTCCGGGGCGCCGTGAACTTCCTGAAGGGGGGTGGAGAGGGCGTCGTCACCTGCTCCAGTGGAAACCATGGACGCGCCGTGGCCTGGACCGCCCGTGCCCTGGGGATCCCCGCCACCATCTGCGTGCCCCGGTGGGTCGACCCGGTGAAGCGGGAGGCGATGGAGGAGGCGGGAGCCCTTGTCCGACTTGAAGGAGAGAGCTACGACGAAGCCGAGGCGGCCGCCCTGGCCCTCGCCCGGGAGGAGGGCCTCCGCTTCGTGCCCCCCTTCGACGACCCGGAGGTCATCGCGGGGCAGGGGACCCTGGCTCTGGAGGTCCTCGAGGTGCTGGGCCGGGAGGTGGAGGGCGACCTCCTCATCCCCCTCTCGGGGGGCGGGCTCGCCGCCGGGTGCGTCCAGGCCGTGGAGGGTACCGGACTCCGGCCCGTCGGGGGGTCGGCGTCGCGGGCCCCGGTCATGCTCCGCTCCCTGGAAGCGGGCGAGCCGGTGGAGGTGCCCGAAGAGGAAACGGTGGCGTCGGCCCTCTCGGGGGGGATCGGGATCCCGAACCGATGGACCTTCCCCATCCTCAAGCAGGCATGGGACCAGGGTCGCTTCCCGGTACGCGTCGTCGAAGAGGAGGCGATCCGCGGGGCCATGCGCTACGCGGCCCTCGAACTCAAGGTGCTCCTGGAGGGTGGAGGCGCCACCGCGCTGGCGGCGGTCCACTCCGGGGATGCCTTCCTCCGGGAACGGGAGGGGCCGGTGGTCGTCCTCCTCACCGGGGGGAATCTGGCACCTGAGACTCTGATTGAGGTCCTCTGCAAGCGTTGACCAGGAAAGGTCTTATACCCATTCTACTCAACGATCACCTGAGGCAGGATCTCGCCGGAAGCCCCCCGAAGACTCCACCGGGCCAGGGGGGTCAGAGGGGTGGGATCCAGGTTCACCTCGGCCAGCTGTCCCCCTGATTCCACGACGACCCGGGGGATGGAGGCCGCCGGGTGGACGACGGCACTCGTACCCACCACGAGGGCGAGGTCGGCGACCCGGGCCGCGTCGAAGGCCGCCTCCAGGGCATGCTCGGGAAGCATCTCTCCGAACCAGACCACTCCGGGCCGGGCCAGTGCGTCACACCGGGGGCAGCGGGGGAGGTCTTCGATCGGCTCGGAGTTCGGCTCCTCCCACCGGCAGACAGAGCAGCGCACCACGAAGAGGGTTCCATGGAGATGAAGGAGGCGCGGGTGGGGCAGGGTGCCCCCGGCCTCCATCACCGCCCGGTCGTGGAGCCCATCCACATTCTGGGTGACGAGGGTCACATCCTCCCGGGCCATCAGGAGGCGGGCCAGGGCGTGGTGCCCCGGATTCGGCGCACACTGGAGGATGGCCCGCCGGCGCATGTCGTACCACTCCCAGACCATCCGGGGGTCCTCCCGGAAGGCCCCGGGGGTCGCCACCTCCTCCACACGCCGCTGCTTCCAGAGCCCGTCTCCGTCGCGAAAGGTGGGCACCCCCGACTCGGCGCTCACCCCCGCGCCCGTGAGGACGACGATCCCCCGGGCCCGCCGGATCGCCTCTCGAAGCTCCTGTACCTCGTCCATCGCCATCTCCCCGTCTCGGGCGGTCGGTTCGCTCAGGAGTACGGTCGGGGGGGGCGGGAGTGGCCGTCAAGAGCCGGAAGAACATGGCGTTTGCGTCGGAATATCCATCGCCCTTGCACGAACCCTCCAGGGCAGCCGGAATCCCGGCCGCCTGGAGGATTGGGACCAGGCGGAAGCGCCCTGAATGGCTCGCCCCACCGTCGCACCAGCCTTCTAGCCTATCGGGAGAAGGTCATGCGACCGCTGTGGCGAGAACGCTACGCTCCTGGGCGGGAATGAAGTTGCTCGTGGCGAGAACGCTACGTTCAAGGTCGGAAATGAAGAATATGGTAGCGTATACGCTACCATGGATGGTCTTCCGTAGCGCATACGCTACATTTAACCCGGTCGCGTCTCCCATCGCCGCTGGACCTGGTACGCACGCGAAGGTGACGTCGGGGTCCCTGCAGCTCCCTGCACGCCCCTGCGTTGACCCTTATGCCTTCGGCCGATATACTTAGGATCTGTACTGATGACCCTCCAAAGGAGTGGGGAGCGCTTGTGCGCCTCTCACTCCCTTTTCACGAAAAGCGTAACGAGGCCATGGCCAGGAACCGACCGTCCAGACGTCCGCAGGGAACCGCCGATGACGCATTCACCGCGCGCACCCTCGAGTTCGTCGCCTGGGTCCGAAACAACACGCAGACCGCGATCATCGGGCTCGTCGCCATCGTCCTCCTCGTGGGAGGCACGATCTACTTCCTGACGCAGCGCTCGGTGCAGTACGAGCAAGCTGCGGCACAGCTCGAAGTCGTCCAGGGAACGGTGGCCACCTCACCGACCCCCGAGGCCATCGCCGAGATCGAGAGCTACCTCGCGCGGTTCGGAGGCACCCCGTACGGGCTGGAGGCCCGACTCCTCCTGGCCGAGATCCACCTCGAGGAGGGGAATCCGGACCGGGCCATCGACACCCTCCTGGAAGCGGCGCCCTCCTATCGGACGTCGCTGGGGCTCCAGGCCACCTTCCTCCTTGCCATCGCGTACGAAGATGCCGAGCGCTGGGAAGAGGCCGAGGAGGTCTACGAGGCCCTCAAGGAGCGGGGGGAGTACACCTTCCAGCGCCGAGAGGCCGGAGAGGGCCTCGCACGGGTCCTCCTTGCGCAGGGCGACTCGGTGGGCGCCAAGGACGCCTTCCGCGCACTCATCGCACAGGAAGAGGCGGAAAGCCCCTATATCCAGTACTTCGAGATGCGCCTGGCCGAGCTCACCCGAGGCGAAGGCTGAGTCGCACCGGGAGCGCAGAGTAGAGGAGACGCCTCCACCTTCGGGTGGGGGCGTTTTCTATTTGGGGAGAGCGTAGCCGCCTGCGGCCTTGCGTGTGCGCGCGGGCGGACCCTAGTGTAGCGTTGCGGACGAGTCCTGGTTTCCGTTCGCACGGGCGTGTCCCACCATGCTTCCGCGCGGGAGGAGGATCCCACCTGACCGTGGGCCCGATCTCCCCGAACCCGGCTGCGCGATGTCACCAGGTGCCTCCATGATCATACCCCTCGACGAGCTCATCCGTGCACTGCAGGCCCCGTATCTGGGGCGCCCGTCGGCGGCCTGCGCAGGGTCCCTCCTCCGGTGGCGGTGGAGTGTCCCGGTTGCTGCCGTGCTCCTCTTCGCCGTGCAGGCGGAGGCACAGGATGTGATTCCGCGGGCGATCCACGAATCCGAGACCGTTTCGAATATCGAGGTCCGGAACGAAGTCACCCTGGGCTCCCTGGACGATCCCTTCGACCTCTCCGCGCTCTTCGTTCAGGTGCATCGGACCGAGGACGGCTCCTGGATCGTGCTCTCACGCTCGCACGAGAGGCACAGCCTGGCGCGGTTCGGACGCGATGGAGGGTTTCGAGGGACGGTGGGTCGAAGGGGGGAAGGCCCCGGGGAGTTCCGCTTCCTCCGAGCCTTCACCGGGATTGGAGGGGACTCCCTCCTCATGGTGGACCTGGGTGGTGAATACAGTGTCCTCGATCCCGACGGACACTGGGTCAGGGGTGGCCGGCTCGGAGTCGAGCCCCTCCAGGTCGCGATGCTCCCGGATGGACGATTCGTCGCGGCTGCCAATGCGGCAAGCCCGGAACTCGCCGGCCAACCCCTCCATCTCGTGGCACAAGGCGAAGTCGACGGAGGAAGCCCCATCGTCCGGTCGTTCGGGCACCCCGATGGTGCATTGGACCCGGCCGCCACGGATCTCGATCGACAGCGGATTCCGGTGGTCCTGGGCGCCACGGAGCCCCGGGTCCTCTCGATCTCGAGGGTCGACTACCGCATCGAGGAATGGACCCTCGAAGGCCACCTTCTTCGGGCCTGGGAGCTCCGGAACGCATGGTTTCCCATGGGCTCGGCGGAATCGGGCGAGGTCGCGTCGATCCGGGGCGCCGCCATGTCACCGGACGGGCTTCTCCAGGTTGTCTTCGTCGTCATGGATCCCTCGGATGAGCCAGTCCCCGAAGATCCGATCCAACGCTTCCACGATGGGGCCAGTTCGGTGGTCGAATTCATCGACCTCGAGGCCGAGACCCTGGTGGCGCGAAAACGATTCCCGGGTTGGGCTCCCGGATTCACCTCGGATGGAGCGCTCGTCCTGTCGGAGCAGGATGAAGTGGGCATGGTGCGGCTCGGAATCCTGGAGCTGGGAATTCGGCACTGAGCTCGAGGGGACCCGGGTCCTCGGGCCGGTGCCGAGCAAGGTGGCTCGAGCCAAGGCGCCGACCATGCTTGTCCATGAGAACCGTCCCCATGCCGTGGTTTCTCGAGCCCCATGGAAATCGGGTTCTCTTCGGCTCCCTGAGCCCGACCAGGTGAGGGAGGCGCTCCGTCGCGAATTCACCTGTGTGGAGGGGATTCCCCGGGTTTTCCACATTCTCTCCCGGAGTTCGTATAATATATATTATGTAAAGTTCAGGTGGAAGAAGGCGCGCAGATCAGGTCGGGCGTGGCCCGTCCAGGTGATGAGATCAGCCGCCCCCCTGCTCCTCGCCCAGGAGCGCTTCGATGGCCGCATCCTCGTCGTCCCAGCTCCGGCAGCGCTCGGCTTCGCCCGAGAGTTCCCGGATGCGGTCGAGGAGGAGCGCCTCGGCCTCGGGAAGCGCCGCGTCCCGCTCGAAGCGATCCTCGAAGGGCCCGAAATGCAGGGGCTCTCCGAATCGAAGGACGAGGGGTGGACCCCGTCGGGGCCGCCGGGACCAGCGAGGCCAGAGATCGTAGATCCCCGACATCCCGCATGGGATCACCGGCACACCCGCCTCGAGCATCACCCGGAGCGTGCCTCGGCGGAAGCGCTGGACGGTGGCGTCCCAGCTCCGTTCGCCCTCGGGATAGATGCAGACGCCCTTCCCCTCGTCGAGGGTCCGGAGCACCACCCGCACCGCCTGTGCATCGGTCCGGTAGCGCCGCACCGGAAAGGCGAGCACCTGCGAAAGCCCGAGGCGCACAGGTGGAAAGCTGAACTGGGTGCTCTTCGTCATGGCGTGGAGGGGCCGCGGCGAAAAGGCCAGGAGGAAGAAGGGATCCAGGAAGGACTCATGGTTCGGAAGGACCATGAAGGGCCCCGACTCCGGGATGTGATGCGCCCCCTCCACCGTCAGGCTCGACGACACCCGGCGGAAGGCCCATCGGGTGGCCACGGCGGCGGTATGGTAGACGACGGTCATCGGATGCGGGGCTGGAATTCGTGGATCTCTCCCCTTCCCTGCTCGGCCCAGTGGCGGGAAAGGGCGCGCCGAAGAAGGTCCTCCCACCGTCGCACGGACTCCTCTTCGAGGCGGAAGATCACCACACTTTCATCGACGAAGGAGATCTGCACCGACGAGGAGGTGGTCTGGAGTGCGGTCATCTCGTCCAGA
>SLSF01000097.1 GCA_007130605.1 Gemmatimonadota bacterium
GAAGGAGGCGAAGAGGGGGCGCGGGCGGGTGGGACGGCTCTTCAGCTCGGGGTGGAACTGGCATCCGATGAACCAGGGGTGATCGGGGAACTCCACCATCTCCACCAGCTTCCCGTCGGGTGAGACGCCACTGATGCGGAGCCCGGCCTCCTCGAGCCGCTCCCGGTACAGGTTGTTCACCTCGTAGCGATGGCGGTGGCGCTCGGAGATCTCGGCCTCGCCATAGATCTCGCGCACCCGGGAGCCCTCGGCCAGGTGGGCCGGATAGGCGCCCAGCCGCATGGTGCCTCCCTTGTCGGTGACCTCGCGCTGGGAGTCCATGAGACAGATCACAGGGTCGGTGACCCCCGATTCGAATTCGATGGAGTGGGAGCCGCCGAGCCCGCACAGATTCCGTGCGGCCTCGATGACCGCGCACTGGAGGCCCAGGCAGATCCCGAAGAAGGGGCGCCCGGACTCCCGTGCCCAGCGGATGGCGTTGAGCATTCCCTCGACGCCCCGCTGCCCGAAGCCTCCGGGAATCAGGAGGCCGTCGTAGGGCTCGAGGGTCTCGGCAGGGTCCCTCTCCTCGAAGCCCTCCGAGGAGAGCCAGTCGATCTCCACCCCCACATCATTGGCGATGCCCCCATGGATCAGCGCTTCCTGCACCGACTTGTAGGAGTCCACCAGCTCGGTGTACTTCCCCACCACGACGATGCGCACCGGTCCCCCGGAGGGCTTCTGGACCGTCTCCACCATCCGACTCCACGATTCCAACTCCGGCTCCGGAGACTCGAGCTGCAGGAGCTCCATGACATAGCCGTCGAGCCCCTGCCGGTGGTACTCCAGGGGGACCTCGTAGATGGAATCCACATCGAGGGCCTCGATGACTCCCCGGTGGTCCACATTGGTGAAAAGGGCGATCTTGCGCCGGATGTCCTCGTCGAGGGCGTGCTCGGAGCGGCAGATGAGGACCTGGGGCTGGATCCCGATCTCCATGAGCTCCCGGACCGAGTGCTGGGTCGGCTTCGTCTTGAGCTCGCCGGCGGCGGCAATGTAGGGGACGAGGGTCAGGTGGACGAAGATGGCGTTGGTGGAGCCCTCCTCCTGCCGGAACTGCCGGATCGCCTCGAGGAAGGGGAGGGACTCGATGTCACCCACCGTACCCCCGATTTCGGTGATGACCACGTCATTCTCGGCGGACAGGCGCCTGACCGCGTTCTTGATCTCGTCGGTGACATGGGGAATCACCTGGACGGTGGAGCCCAGGTAGTCGCCCCGCCGCTCCTTGGCGATGACCGACTGGTAGATGCGGCCGGTGGTGATGTTGTTGGCCTGCGAGAGGGACTCGTCGATGAATCGCTCGTAGTGCCCCAGGTCCAGGTCGGTCTCGGCGCCGTCGTCGGTGACGAAGACCTCGCCGTGCTGGAAGGGGGAGAGGGTCCCCGGGTCCACATTGATGTACGGGTCGAACTTCTGGATGGTGACCCGGAAGCCCCGGTTCTTGAGGAGGCGGCCCAGCGAGGCCGATGCGATCCCCTTCCCCAGCGAGGAGACCACCCCTCCGGTGACGAAGATGTACTTGGTGTTGCGCTTCGATTCAGTCATGTGTCCCCATGGTTGCCGTTCGATCGGGTCTGGAGTTCCCGGTGAGAAGCTCCTCCATTCTGGCGAGATCCTCCGCCGTGTCCACCCCCCCGGCCCCATCGGCGACGACGGCGACGCCGAAGGGGATCCCCGCCTCGAGGGCCCGGAGCTGTTCGAGGCGTTCGATTTCCTCCAGGGGAGAGGGTGGGAGAGAGACCCATTGGAGGAGGGCCTCCCTCCGGCAGGCGTAGAGGCCGTGGTGGCGGAGGAAGGGAATGTCGGCGAGTTGGTGCGGGTCGGGCGTCCGCCCCCGAAGGTGGGGGATCGGTGCGCGGGAGAAGTAGAGGGCCCGCCCATCGGTCCCCCGGGCCACCTTCACCACCGAGGGGTCGTGAAAGGCATCGAGGCTCCCCAGGGGCGAAGCGCAGGTGGCCAGCTCCCAGCCGTCGCGCAGGAGCTGGACCGCCGCCGCCGGTGCCGCCTCCTCCACCAGCGGTTCGTCTCCCTGGATGTTCACGACGAAGGGGTGGTGCCGGAACTCGGTCAGGTCGGCGACCTCGGCCACCCGGTCGGTGCCGGAGGGGTGCGCCGGATCGGTCATCCGGACGGCGGCCCCGAAGGCGCGACAGAGGGATTCCACCTTCGGGTGATCGGTGGCGACGACCACTTCCCCGAAAAGCGCCATCGAGCGGACCCGGCGCCAGACCCACTCGATGAGGGGTCGGCCGGCGATCGGCTGGAGGGGCTTTTCCGGGAGTCGCTCGGAGGCGAGACGCGCCGGAATGACCGCGAGAACGGAATCGCTCACGATCTTCGGGAACGCGTGGAAGTCGGGGTCAGATTAGCAAGATCCACGCCATCTATTGTAGGAGGGGAGCCGGGGATCCGGCAAGGGGGACGAGGCGAATGGTTGTGGCGTATACGCTACGTGGCGTTTACGCTACAATTTCAGAAAGTTCGCCAGGAGTTCCCGGCCATGCGAGGAGAAGAGGGATTCCGGGTGGAACTGGACCCCCCAGACCGGATCGGTGCGGTGTCGCATGGCCTGGATCTCGGAATGATCTCCCGACCAGGCCACCGGAACCAGGGGGTCCGGGAGGGCGGCCGGATCGGTGACCAGGGAGTGGTAGCGGGTGACTTCGAGGGGGCTGGGGAGGCCGGCGAAAAGCCCTTCCCCATCGTGCTCGATGGGATCGACCTTCCCGTGCATGACGGCGGGGGCCCGGATGGTGCGGCCGCCGTACGCCTCGCCGATGGCCTGATGGCCCAGGCAGACGCCCAGGAGGGGAATCCTGCCATCGAGGGCCCGGACCAGGTCGATGCAGATGCCGGCCTCCGCCGGGGTGCACGGACCGGGAGAGAGGACCACCCGCTCGGGCCCCTCCTCGAGGATCGCCTCCACCGTACGCTCGTCGTTGCGGAGGGCCACCGGGGCCGCCCCCAGCTCTCCGAGAAACTGGATGAGATTCCAGGTGAAGGAGTCGTAGTTGTCGATGACCAGAAGCATGGTCAGAAGTCCACGGGACGAAGGTAGAAGTCGCCGATGCCGGTGGAGGAGATCATGGCCACCGTGGGGAGTGCCCGCTTCCAGTGGGTCCCCTCCAGGCGGGATCGGACCCGCTCCACATCGTCTGCCCCGAAGTCCATGGCCACCAGCTCCCGCGGGGTGAACCCCTCGAGGAGGCCGGCGAGGATCGGGTCGGCGACGGCGTACGACACCCCGATCTCGTCCTCGTCATGGACCCCCTCCACCAGGTCGGCCGAAGGGGGTTTGCCCACGATGGGCTCCGGAATGTCGAGATGCCGGGCCAGGGCCAGGACCTGGGTCTTGTAGAGGTCGCCCAGGGGGTTCACCGGGGGCGAGTCGTCGGCGTGCCAGGTGAAGTAACCCAGGAGCCGCTCGCTCTTGTTTCCAGTGCCCAGGACGAGGGCGTCGTGCCGGGCCGACTGGTCCCAGAGGACGAGGGCGCGGTAGCGCGCCGCCAGATTCCCCCGGCGGAGGGGGGAGAGCTCGGGCTCCTCGGCGTCGATGTAGGCGTCGACCCCGTCGGTGATGGGGATGATCCGGGGCTCGACCCCGAGCATCTCGCAGAGGAGCCGGGCATGGTCGAGGCTCTCGGGGGCCGAGGTGGCGTAAGGGAGGAGGATCGGGTGCACCGCCTCGACTCCGAAGGCCCGCACCGCCAGGGCCAGAGTCACCGCCGAGTCCACCCCCCCCGACACCCCCACCACGACCCTGTGGAAGCCACGCCGACGCCGGACTTCGTCTTCGAGGAAGGAGACGAGGGCCTCCTCCACCAGGGGGAGGTTCAGCTCCAGCGAGGGGATGGCGTCGGGTCGGGCCACCGATTCGGGGACCGACAGCGAGTCAGCGGCCGGCCGGGCCCCCACTTCGGAGGGTGGAACCGGATCGCTGCCGGAGTGGTCCGTCATGGCCGGAAGGAGGTGCGGGAGGGCGTCCCTGAGGTCGGCCAGGAGGGGCGATCGGATCCGCTGGCGATGGACCCGGCCCCGGTCGATCTCCACTTCCAGGTGGTGCTCCCGGAAGAGGGTCGCACGGGCGTCTATGGTTCCCCCGGGGCCGTAGACGACGCTTCCTCCGGCGAAGAGCCGGCCTCCCTCGCTCCCCACCGCCTGTGCCACCGCGAGCCATGAGCCATGCTCCAGGGTGATGGCGCGCCCGGCCACATCCCATCGCTCCAGGTTGCCGGGGACGGGATGCCCGGGAGCGAAGTCCCGGGCCGGCGAGGCGGCGAGGGCCACCACCACCTCGGCCCCGTCGAGGGCCAGGAGGGTCGGGGGAATGGAGTGGAGCATCTCCTCGCAGATGAGGAGACCCATGCGGCCGAAGCGGGTGTCGTAGGCCCGGACCTCCCGCCCCGGGGTCACGAAGCGGGCCTCGTCGAAGACCCCGTAGGTGGGAAGGAAGGACTTCCGGTGGCGGTGGACGATGCGCCACCGTCCGTCGGCCGGCTCCAGGTGGAAGGCGGTGTTGTGGAAGGCGCCGTGCACCCGCTCGTACGCCCCGAGTATGAGGTCGGGCGCGTGGTCCGGGGGCGATCCCAGCCGCGCCACCAGCTCGTCGCCGGTGAGGGCGACGGCCTCGATTCCGCCCTCCACGAAGTACCCCGAGAGGAAGGTCTCGGGAAGGACCACGACTTCGGCGCGCCCCGCCCACCCCTCTGCCTCGGTTGCCACCCGGGCGAGGTTGTGGTCGACCCCTCCCTTTCGGGGACGGAGCTGGGAGACGACGAGTCGGAAGGAGGGAGGTGCGGTCATGTCATTCCACGGTGGGGACAATGGAGATCCTGATACAGTACCGGATTTCACTGGCGAAGTGAACCGCCACATTGCATGATGGGAACACCAGTGTCCGCCACGGGGTTCGAAATGGACACCCCACCAAAATCCCCAGACATGCAGGCAGTCCCGTGATTTCGCACCTCCTCCGGTCGACCCTCGCCCTCCTCCTCCTTTCGGCGATCCTGGTTTCCGCCCCGACCGTCGAAGCCCAGCAGGGTCCCTTCGAGTCTCCTCGGTGGAATACCGGCTCCGATGAATCGGACGTCTTCCTCGGTGCCCTCGAGGCGATCCGACAGCACGCCCTGGTCTCCCATGCCGATTCGGTACTCTGGGAGAAGGCGATCCTGGGCCTCCTGAAGGAGTTGGACGATCCCTACGCCAATGTCCTCTCGCCCGACGAGGTGGCGGCCTTCGAGGAGCAGAGTACGGGGAACTACGCGGGAATCGGGGTCCAGATCACCGAATTGAATGCCCAGGTCACCATCACCAAGGTCTTCCGGAACACCCCGGCGGACCGGGCCGGCCTCCTGGTGGGGGACCGGATCGTGGGAGTCGACGAAGAGGAGGACGACGGAGAGTGGACCGTGGAGGACGCCTCGAACCGCATCCGGGGTGAGCCGAACACCAATGTCCGGGTGGTGGTGGAGCGAGAGGGCATCAGCCGGAACATGGCCTTCGACATCGAGCGGGCCCAGGTCCATATTCCGGCGGTGACGGCGGAGCGGATCTTCGACAATGTGGACTACCTCCACCTGGACCGGGTCGCCCGGAACTCCGCGGCCGAGGTGGATTCGGTGCTGGCGGGGCTCGACCAGTCCCGGGGGCTGATCCTCGACCTCAGGGAGAACCCCGGCGGGTACCTGGACGAGTCCCTCCGGCTCGCCGACCTCTTCCTTGGACGGGGCGACGCCCTGGTGCGCACCAAGGCGCGGAATCCCGGTCAGTCCAACGGGGTGAGCGAGGAGACGGCATTCGCGCGCGTCACTCCGCGGATCCCCGACCTCCCCATCATCGTGCTGGTCGATCGCTTCTCGGCCTCGGCCTCGGAGATCATCGCCGGCGCCCTCCAGGACCACGACCGGGCCGTGGTGCTGGGCGAGCGGACCTTCGGCAAGGGAACGGTTCAGAGCGTGGTCCCCCTCCCCGGTGGACGGCTGATCCAGCTCACCAGCGGGGAGTGGTACACCCCCCAGGGGCGCTCCCTGAACCGACCGCGGGACCGTGAGGGCCGGGTCATCGAGCCCGATTCGATCCCCGAATTCGAGTCGATGGGGGGGCGGAAGCTCCTGGGGGGCGGCGGGGTCTTCCCGGATCTCGAGATCCGCGCCGATACCCTGACGAGCGCCGAGCAGGACTTCGTGTCGGCGGCGGCGGAAGCCGAGGTCCCCCTCATGCTCCGCCTCCAGGAAGCGGCCTTCGAGCTGGCCCAGCTTTCCCGCGAGGCGGGGGAAGTCCCCGACGCCTTCCCGGCAGAGCGACTCGCGTCGGTCCGGGGCACGCTCATGGAGGAGGGGCTTGTGGATGGAGACTTCAATGACGAGGTGGACCAGTACCTCCTCTACTGGCTCGAGACCTTCCTCTACCAGCGGATGGATCGGGAGGACCTGGCGCTGGAGGTTCGCACCCGTCGGGATCCCGTCCTCCGCACTGCCATCGAATTCCTCCAGTCGTCGCAGTCACAGTCGGACCTCTTCGCCGAGGTGACGCGTGCCGGGGGCGTCGGGGGGACGGCAACCGGGTCCGAGGATCGCTGACAGCCGGTCGTGACCTTCCATTGAGGTGTGGGCCCCCACCTTCCGAGAGGGGAACACGCCACCTCGACCCTCCAGTCGCTCCCAGGAGGGGTGCGCGCTCACGCCCTGGGGTGGTACTTCCGGTGGGCCTTCCGGAGGTGCTCCCGGTCCAGGTGGGTGTAGATCTGGGTCGTGGAAATATCGGCGTGACCCAGGAGTTCCTGCACCACCGTGAGATCCGCTCCGCCCTGCAGCAGATGGGTCGCGAAGGTGTGGCGGAGGGTGTGTGGTGAGACCCGCCGCTCGATTCCCGCTCGTCGCGCGCTCTCCCGCACCGTGGTGTAGACGCTCATCCGGGTGAGTCCTCTCCCCCGCGGATTGAGGAAGACGTGCCCTCCGGAGGCCCCGGTGTCGTGGCGGGGCCGGAGCTCCCGAAGGTAGCGCTCCAGGGCCCCGGACGCCGCCTCGCCGAAGGGGACGATCCGCTCCTTGTCCCCCTTCCCCAGGACCCGGATGGAGCGCTCCTCGAAATCGATGTCGGAGAGCCGAAGCCCGGTGAGCTCCGAGACCCGGATCCCGGTGGCGTAGAGGAGCTCCAGGATCGCCCGATCGCGCCAGTAGGTCGCCCGGGACTCGTCCGGCGCCTCGAGGAGCGCCAGGACCTCCTCCATGGAGAGGGCGTCGGGGAGGCTTCGTCCAGGCCGGGGCGATTCCAGGGGTTCGGTGGGATCCACCTCGATCTGCCCCTCGTCCAGAAGGAAGCCGTAGTAGGCCCGGATGGCCGAGAGGGAGACCCGGACGGTGCTCGCCGCCCGCCCCAGGTCCTTCAGGTGGAAGAGGTACTGGCGGATCTCGGGATGCCGGAGGGTGGCCAGGTCCTCGATGCCCTCCACCTCGGCCCACTCCACGAAGCGCTCCACCGCCTGGAGATAGACCTGGACACTGCTCTGGGAGAGTCCCCGTTCAAAGGTCAGGTAGTCCAGGAAGAAGTCGAGGGAGTCCGTCGTCATCGGAGGAGTGCGATGGCGTGCACCGCGAGCCCCTCCTCCCTTCCCTCCCATCCCATGGACTCGTTGGTCTTCCCCTTCACCGAGACCTGGTCTTCGGAGACCTGGAGGACCCGGGCGAGAGACGCTCGAATGGCCGGCGCCACCGGCGAAATTCGTGGACGGCTCTGGCAGATCACGGTGAGGTCCACATTGCCGACCCGGTACCCGGCGTCATGGACGAGGGCGACGGCCCGGCCCAGGAGGTCCATGGAGTCGGCGTCGCGCCACGCCTCGTCTCCCGGAGGAAAATGGGTTCCGATGTCTCCCAGCGCCGCGGCGCCGAGGATGGCATCGGTCACCGCATGGGCCACCGCATCGCCGTCGGAGAAGCCCTTCAGCCCGGGGGCGTCGGGGATCTCCACCCCACCCAGGAGGCAGGGGCGCCCCGGATCGAAGCGATGGGAGTCGTACCCGAGACCGATGCGCATGGGGCCCCGGTCACTCCCACCGGCGGAAGGCCAGGGAGACGTTGTGGCCCCCGAAACCGAAGGAGTTGGAGAGGGCGACCCGGACCTCGCGCTCCCGGACGCCATCGGCGGCGTAGTCGAGATCGCACTCCGGATCCGGGTGG
The DNA here is from genome assembly GCA_007130605.1 of Gemmatimonadota bacterium. Classification (GTDB taxonomy): domain Bacteria; phylum Gemmatimonadota; class Gemmatimonadetes; order Longimicrobiales; family Gaopeijiaceae; genus SLBA01. Next base: position 8,223 of record SLSF01000097.1, read on the forward strand.
TTGAGGTTGATGGTCGGGGGGATCCGACCATGTCGGCAGACCAGCGCAGAGATGATTCCCTCCACTGCGCCCGCGGCACCAAGGAGGTGCCCCGTCATGGACTTGGTGGATCCCACCACGATCTCCCGGGCCCGGTCGCCGAGCACCGCCTTGATGGCGGCGGTCTCGGAGCGGTCGTTGTGCGGGGTGGAGGTACCATGGGCATTCACATAGTCCACCTCCGAGGGATCGATTCCCGCGTCGGCCAGCGCCATCCGCATGGCAGCTTGCGCCCCTTCGCCGTCGGGAGCGGGAGCGGTGATGTGGTAGGCGTCGGCGGTGAGGCCGTATCCCGCCACCTCGGCCAGGATCTCGGCGCCCCGGGCCTCGGCTCGTTCAGCCGTCTCCAGGACGAGGCATCCGGCTCCCTCACCCATGACGAAGCCGTCGCGGGTGGCATCGAAGGGCCGACTCGCCCCCTGGGGGTCGTCATTTCGGGTGGACATGGCCTTCATGGCGGCAAACCCCGCCATGGTGAGACCGGTGATGGTCGCTTCGGTCCCCCCGGCGATGCAGGCGTCGATATCGCCACGCTCGATGGCGCGGCTCGCCTCACCGATGGCGTGGGCGGAGGAGGCGCAGGCAGAAACGGTGGTGTAATTCGCTCCCTTGGCTCCATACCGGATGGAGATGAGTCCGGGAGCGATGTCCGGGATGAACATGGGAACGAAGAAGGGACTCACCCGCTTGGGGCCCCGGTCGAGGAGGATCTTGCACTGCTCCTCGAAGGTGGAGATTCCACCGATGCCGCTCCCGATGATGACCCCGAAGCGACCGGCTTCCACATCGGGGGGCGGGCCATCGAGTCCCGCATGCCGCATGGCCTCGTCCGCCGCCACGAGGGCGAACTGGGCAAAACGGTCATACCGACGGACTTCCTTCGGGTCGAGCACATCCGTCGGATCGAAGTCCCGCACTTCGCACGCGATACGGGTCGGGTACGACTCGTCGGCATCGAAGTGGGTGATCGTCCCACCCCCCGATACCCCATCCTGGAGCGCCTGCCAGGCGGAACCCGTATCATTTCCCACCGGAGTCAGCAATCCGACCCCGGTGATCACCACTCTGCGTCGATCACCCATGCGTGCCACCCCTGGTCATCACCACGTTCTGTTGTGCCTCCTCCGCCCGCTCGCTGTCGGACGGCGGGGCGATCAGCCGTCTGCGTTCTTCTTGAGGTAGTCCACGGCCTCGCCGACAGTCCGCATCTGCTCCGCGTCCTCGTCGGGAATATCGAGCCCGAACTCCTCCTCGAATGCCATCACGAGCTCGACGGTGTCGAGAGAATCGGCTCCGAGATCCTCCACGAAGGAGGCTTCGGTGGAGACCTTCTCGGCCTCCACACCCAGCTCGTTCACGATGATCTCTTTCACACGAGCTTCGATGCTATCCGCCATTCTGTTCCTCTTCGGTCTGGAGTGTTCGACTGTGAATTTCGATTCGGCGAGGGGAGGTCAGATGACCATTCCACCATCCACCGTGAGTACCTGCCCGGTAATGTAGCGGGCAGACGGCCCTGCAAGAAAGCGAGCCGCCCCCGCGATGTCCTCCGGGAGACCGAGCCGCCCCAGGGGAATGCGCTCCTTGAGCGCGTTTGTCTGCTCCTCGGTGAGCGCCCCGGTCATATCCGTCTCGATATACCCGGGAGCGATGGCATTGCACCGCACGCCGCGAGATGCCAACTCCCGGGCCACACTTCGGGTGAAGCCGATGAGCCCGGCCTTCGACGCGGCATAGTTCGACTGTCCGGGGTTACCGGTGATCCCCACCACCGAGCTGATGTTCAGGATCACGCCATCGCGTCGCTTCATCATCCCCCGGGTGGCCGCCCGAGTCATGTTGAAGGCCCCCTTGAGGTTGACCGCCATGACTTCATCCCAGTCCTCATCCTTCAGGCGGAGCAGGATATTGTCCCGCGTGACCCCGGCATTGTTCACCAGAATGTCGAGGGGGCCCACTTCGGATTCCACGGCCTTCACCGTCGTCGTGGCCACTTCCGGGTCCGCCACATCGCATCCCCAGCCCCGGTGTCCTGCTCCCGGGAGGGCAGCAGCGGCCTTCTCGGCGCCTCCGGCGCCCCGTCCGATCACCGCCACCTGTGCACCGGCGGAGGCGAGGGCGTGGGCGATGGCATTCCCGATCCCGCGAGATCCACCGGTGACCAGTGCGACCTTCCCGTCCAGTTCCCTGCCTTCAACCATGACTCTCAACTCCTTCGAGATCTTCGGGTCCCTGGAGCGCCAGGCTCGGCACCCCGCGGGCATTCCGCCGGTTCAGCCCCGTGAGGACATTGCCGGGACCGAGTTCCAGGAAATGGTCGATTCCAGCGTCCACCATCCGGCCGACGGACTCGGCCCATCGGACCGGGGCAGTCAACTGGCGGACCAGGAGTCCTGCGATGGCCTCCGGGTCGTCCACCGGCTCCGCCGTGACATTGGAGACCACGGGAAAGGTCGGGGGCTCGAACTTCACCCGGTGGAGCCGCTCCCGCAATCCCTCCACCGCGGGCTCCATGAGGGGAGAGTGGAAGGCTCCCGAGACATTGAGTCGGATGGCCCGCTTCGCGCCGGCTTCGCTGGCGCCCTCGATGGCCCGGTCCACCGCGTCCACGTCTCCCGAGATCACCACCTGGCCCGCGGCATTGAGATTGGCGGGAACCACCACCGAGTCCTCGCCGGTGGTGGCATCTCGGCAGAGCGCTTCCGCCCCGGCGTCGTCGAGCCCCAGGAGCGCAGCCATGGTGCCCGGGCGCGCCTCTCCCGCCTCGAACATGAGCTCCCCACGGAGGCGCACCACCTCCAGGGCATCCTCGAAGGAGATGGCGCCTGCGGCGACCCACGCCGAGAACTCGCCCAGCGAATGTCCGGCCGCAAGCGCCGGAATCCCGGCCCGGTCGCCCAGGACCCGGTGGACTGCCACCGAGTGGGTGAGGATCGCCGGCTGTGCGTTGCGGGTGAGAACCAGCTCGTCGCCGGGCCCCTCCCACATGAGGGCCGAAAGCTTCACGCCCAAGATGTCGTCCGCCTCCTCGAAGACCCTCCGGGCGACCGGATGGGCGTCGGCGAGGGCACGTCCCATTCCAACATCCTGGGATCCCTGTCCCGGAAAGAGGAAGGCAGTGGGCATGGGCAATGAATCTCCTGACATGGAATGGATTCGGTTCAGGCCGAGGAGGCCTGGTTCTCGGCGAGTGCCCCGGCCATGTGGGTCACCATTCGGGAATCCACGGCACGCACGGCCACACCGATGGCATTCTGGATCGCCTTCGGGGGCGACGAGCCGTGGCAGATGATGGTGATCCCGTTCACCCCGAGAAGGGGCGCTCCCCCGTACTCGGCGTAGTCCAGCACCCGGAAGGTGCCGTGGAGGTCAAGTTCGGTTCCGGAACGCTCCATCTCGTCATGGAGGAGACTCACGATGAACTCGGCCACCGATTCGTAGAACTTGAGAAGAACATTTCCGATGAAGCCGTCGCAGACCAGGACATCGCACCGTCCGCCGATGATGTCGCGACCCTCCACATTCCCGATGAAGTTGAGACGGGACTCCCGGCTCAGCAGTTCGTAGCTTTCGAGGGCGAGCTCGTCTCCCTTCTCCGCCTCCTCGCCGATGTTCAGGAGCGCCACGCGGGGATTCTCGACCCCCATGGAGTCCTGGGCGTAGATCTGCCCCAGGAGTGCGAACTGGTGCAGGTGCCGGGGCTTGCAATCCACATTCGCCCCGGCGTCGAGCATGAGGGTGGCGCCCTTCGAGGTGGGAAGCATGGTCCCGATGGCAGGGCGGTCGACGCCCGCCAGGGGCCGGAGCTTGATGAGCGATCCCGCCATCACCGCGCCGGTGGAGCCCGCACTCACGAAGGCATCGACGGCGCCGGACTTCTGGAGGTCGATGCCGCGCACGATGGAGGAGTCCCGTCGCCTGCGGACGGCGGTGGCCGGTGATTCGGAGGGAAGAATCCGATCCGGGGCGTGGATCACCTCGAGGCGGTCGGTGGGTACGCGCCCTCCGTGCCGTGCCAGCTCTGCACGGATCTGGTCCTCGTCCCCCACCAGGACGAGGGTCAGTTCACGATGATCGGCTTCGAGAGCGGCAAGCGCTCCCTCCACCTCGGGACCCGGCGCCGAATCGGTGCCAAGGGCGTCGAGCGCGACGCGCACCGGGGCCGACTCCTCAGTCCAGGTCGATCTGGAGGACCGACTCGTTCCGGTAGTACCCACACCCCGGGCAGACCCGGTGCGGCTGCTTCGGGTCACCGCACCGTGAGCAGGTGTGGGTCGGGACTGCCTGGGCCTTGTAATGAGTCCGCCGCTTCCGCTGGCGCTGCTTCGAAGTCCGCTTCTTGGGCACTGCCATGGTCTTATCCTCTCACTCGGTCTGAAGCTCGCGGAGAGCGTCCCAACGGGGATCGCGCTCTTCCAGCGTGCAGTCGCACGTCGTTTCGTTTCGGTTGACGCCGCATCGGGGGCAGAGTCCCGCACATGTCTCGCTGCACAGCGCGAAACGGGGCACGGCCAGGAGAAACTCCTCGCGGAGTGCCTCCCCCAACTCCAATTCGTTCGATGTTGGCTCCAGCAGACGGATCTCTCCGTCGTCCTCCTCGCCCAGTTCGTCAGGAATGCTCCAGACGAGGGAGAGTTCCTCATCGATCTCCACCGTCACCGGCTCGAGGCAGCGCCGGCAGCTCCTCTCGAGCTCCGTCTGCATCGAGCCCCGGGCGATCACCTGCCCCGACGAGGTCGTGGTCAGGGTCAGATCGACCCGAAGGGCCCGTGAGGGCCGCTCCTCTTCCAGATCATTCCAGAGGGGGTCCTCCGGGGACAATTCTCCCCGGATCTCCTTGCTTCCCTCTCGATCCAGATCGGTCAGATTCACCCTGAACATAGAAGTGTAAGTTACGCAAAGGGGTGACAATATGTCAATGATCTGCCGACGTTTCGGCAACGACGCGTGCGGTCTCCCGGGCGATGGTGATTTCCTCGCCACTCCGAATGACCAGGAGTGCGGTGGGACCGGCGTGGAAGAACCCCTCCTCCCCTCCCACCAGTGGATCGTTCTTCTCCGGATCCACCTCGATGCCGAGGAATTCCAGCGCCTCGAGGGCGCGACTTCGGATTGTGGTGGCGTTCTCGCCGATGCCCCCCGTGAAGGCGAGGGCATCGATCCCACTCAGGACCGCGGCGTATGCCCCGATGTACTTCCGGATCCGGTGGATGTAGACCTCGAGGGCGAGGGCCGCGCGAGCCTCGCCGGCCTCCTCCTCCTCCAGGAGGTCCCGCATGTCCCCCGAGATCCCCGACAACCCCTCGAGTCCGGAATGCTTGTTCAGGAGGGAGGTGGCCTCCGAGAGTCCGATCTCTTCGCGTGCCATCACATGGAGGATCACCGCCGGGTCCACATCGCCCGACCGGGTCCCCATGACCAGGCCCTCGAGGGGGGTGAAGCCCATGGAGGTCTCCACGGAGCGCCCTCCGGAGATGGCGCAGGCGCTGGCGCCATTGCCCAGGTGGAGTGAGATGAGTCGGAGGGAGTCGGGAGCCACCTCCATGAGTTCGGCCGAGCGGGCCAGTACATGGCGGTGGCTCGTACCATGGAAGCCATACCGCCGGATCCGGTATCGCCGATAGAGGACGTAGGGGAGTGCGTAGTGGAAGGCGTGGGGCGACAGGGTCGCGTGGAAGGCGGTGTCGAAGACGGCGACGTGGGGAAGGTCGGGGAGGCGGTCCCGGGCCGCCTCGATCCCCACCAGGTTGTGGGGGTTGTGGAGGGGAGCCAGTTCGATGCATTCCCGGATCTCCTCCGTGACCCGCTCATCGATCCGCACCGAGCCCGTGAAGGCCTCTCCTCCATGCACCACCCGGTGGCCCACCGCATCGATGGCATCTCCCCCGAGCCCCTTCTTCTCGTCCTTCACCAGCTCCAGGATCGCCCGGATGGCGTCGCGATGATCGAGGATCGAACCGGAGTCCTTCACCCGGACACCGTCGGAGTGGCGCCGCTGGGTAAGGATCGCGCCCCCGGCTCCGATCCGCTCCACCTGGCCCGAGAGGAGGGTATCGGTGGACTCGGGATCGATGACTTCATACTTCACCGACGAAGAGCCCGAGTTGAGAACGAGAACGCGCACCATCAGCTCCCGGAAAGGAGTCGCTCGAGGTCGGGCTCGGCCAGGTCCTCGTCCACCGGAAGCCGCCGCCCGGTCTCGTCGTACCGGTAGAAGCCCCGTCCCGATTTCTCGCCGAGCCACCCCTCGCTCACCATCCGACGCAGGAGGGGCGCCGGTCGAAATTGCGAGAGTCCCAGCTCCTTCCAGAGGGACTGGAGCGCCCGCTGGACCGAATCGAGTCCCATTTCGTCGGCGAGGGCCAGGGGGCCGAGGCGGGTTCCCATCCGAAGTCGCATGGCCCGGTCCACCGCGTCGCGGGTGGCGACCCCTTCCATGACCACGTGAACCGCCTCATTGATCAGTGTGAGGGTGAGACGGGTGGTGAGGTAGCCGGGGTACTCGGCCACCTCCATGACTTCCTTGCCCATCCGGGAAGCCAGCGCCCGGGCCGCCGCCTCGGTCTCGGGGTCGGTGTACCGACTCCGGACGATCTCCACCAGGGGAATCCGGGTGACCGGGTGGAGGAAGTGCATCCCGATGACCCGTCGCTGGCGGGACTCCGGCAGTCCCTCGGCGAGGCCCGAAATAGAGAGGGTCGAGGTATTGAGGGCGAAGAGGGCGCGATCATCGGCCCGGCGGTGGAGTTCGGCCAGGAGGACCCGTTTCTCCTTCGGGTCCTCTCGGACCGCTTCAAAGATCACGTCGAGCCCCCGAACCGCATCGAGATCGGTGGTTCCCTCGATGCGGGACAGGGCGGCGTCACGCTCCGATTCGGTGAGGGCCCAACGGCCGAGGTCTCGCTCCATCGCTTCCCTGAGACCCCGCTCGGCGCGAGCCAGGGAGTCCTCGGTCCGCTCGATCATCCGGACCTCGATTCCGACCTGGGCCAGTGCACGGGTGATCCCGCGGCCGGCCGTTCCGGCGCCGACCACGGCGACCCGGTCGAAATCGAGGTCCGAACCGGTCATCAGAGAGAGAGCCTTTCCGCCTCGGAGAAGAAGAAGCCGATCTCCCGCTCCGCGTTCTCATCGGAGTCGGACCCGTGGATGGCATTTCGCTCGATGGATTCGGCGTAGAGCTTCCGGACCGTTCCATCGGCGGCATCCTCCGGGTTGGTCGCCCCGATGGCCTCGCGGAAACGCGCCACCGCATCATCGGCCTCCAGGACCATGGGAATCACCGGTCCGGAGGTCATGAAGGAGACGAGGGACTCGAAGAAGGGACGCTCCCTGTGCACCGCGTAGAAGGCCTCGGCCTGGGCCCGGGTGAGACGGGTGAGACGCGCCGCGCGAACGGTGAAGCCTTTCCCCTCGAGATGAGCCCAGATCTTGCCGGCCCGGCCTGCGGAAACGGCGTCGGGCTTGATGATGGCCAATGTATGACGCATGGATTCTAACTCCGTATTGTTCCTGGTACTTTGGACAAGGACCCGATTTCAGTCGGAAAGGAGGGCGCGCAACACGGCCTCCCGGGTCAGGAATCCGACGATTTCCCCTTCGCGCACCACCGGCATCTGCGCCAGGTCGCGGTTCGACATCATGGTGGCGGCATCGTTGAGGTTCTGGTCTTCGGTGACGCAGAGGACCGAGCGACTCATGACATCGCGGGCCAGAGTCGTCTGGGAGGAACCGCCTCCCCGCCCTGCAAGTGTATGCTTGAGCGCCTCTCCGCTGGTGATGATGCCCAGCACCTCGAGGCCCTTCCCCACCACTGGCACCGCCGCCAGGCTCTTGCGAGCCATCAGGTCCGCAACCTCGCCGATGGGGGTGTCGGGAAAGATCCGGTAGCTGAGGGGGGTCATGTAGTCGCCCACCCGCATCTCCCCCGCCAACCGAAACCCCATGAGGCGGGAGAGCCCGAGGACCGTGGCTTTCGAATCGGCGGTGAGGAGCGCCGATTCCACCTCGGGGTCGGCGAGGAGGTCCACCAGGGCATCGAGGGCTTCTTCGCGGATCCTGGAGCGACGGCCGGCGTGGATGATGAGGATGATCCGGACCGCCTCTCCACCCTCCCCCGGGAGGGGCTCGGGAGAGATCCCCAGTCCGGCCACGGCTCCCTCTCCCCCCCGCTCCACCACGAGGAGCGTGCGGGGCGATGGTTTGCGGAGGTCCGATTCGGAGAACCCGTCGAGGGAAACGCCTCCGGCGGGGGTGAGCTGCATCTGGTGCAGAACGCGCCGCACGCCCTCCTCGAGGGATTCCGCCTCGAGGGGAAGTACGATGCGCTTCTGGCTCAGGAGTTCGGCCAGTTTCATGAGCCGGAGCTCGCCCTGCCCGATCCCGGGCGGCGGGTCAGAGCCCCAGGGCCTCCTTGATGAGGTCTCGGATGTCCACCGGCCTGCGGGCCACGGCGATGCCGTTCTCCTCGAAGACCCGGATCTTCTCCTCGGCGGTGCCGGAGGAGCCGGAGATGATGGCGCCGGCATGTCCCATGGTGCGGCCCGGAGGCGCAGTCTGCCCGGCGATGAAGCCGACCACCGGGATCTCCATGTTTTCGCTGACCCACTGGGCCGCCTCCTGCTCGTCGGTCCCGCCGATCTCGCCAATCATGACGACGGCCCGGGTGTCGGGGTCCTCCGAGAAGGCGGCGAGGCAGTCGATGAAGTTGGTCCCGATGATGGGGTCTCCGCCAATTCCCACGCAGGTGGTCTGGCCGATGCCCGCCTGGGTGAGCTGGTGCACGGCCTCGTAGGTGAGGGTCCCGGAGCGGGAGACGACCCCCACGGGGCCCTCCGCGGTGATCTGCTCGGGGATGATGCCCACCTTCCCCTTTCCGGGCGAGATGAGCCCCGGGCAGTTGGGCCCCAGAAGCCGGACATCCCGGTCCTGGGTGAAGGCGAAGGCCCGTGTCATGTCGAGGACCGGAATGCCCTCGGTGATGGCCACCACCAGGTCGACTCCGGAGTCGGCGGCCTCCATGATGGCGCCTGACGCGAAGGCGGGGGGCACATAGACCACGGAGGCATTCGCCTGCGTCGCCTCGACGGCCTCGTCCATGGTGTTGAAGATGGGGATGCCGCCCTGGTCGGTCTCGAAGGTCTGGCCCCCCTTCCCGGGGGTGACGCCGGCCACGACGTTCGTGCCCGCGGCCACCATCTGGCGGGTATGGAAGGAGCCGTCCCGGCCGGTGATTCCCTGGACGACGAGACGGGTGGATGTATCGATGAAGATCGACATGTTCTGGATATTCTCCCTACCGCTGAATTCGAATCAGGCCTGAGCCGCGAAGTTGACCGCCGTCTCCACCACTTCATCCATGGAGGTGTAGGCAGAGAAGCCGGCGTCCTTGAGGATCTGGAGCGCCTCGTCTTCGTTGGTTCCGGTGAGCCGGATGTAGATGGGCGGCTCGATGTCGATCTGCTTCGTCGCCTCGACGATTCCATTGGCCACGTCGTCGCAGCGGGTGATGCCTCCGAAGATGTTGAAGAGGATCACCTTCACATTGGGGTCGGCGGTAATGATCTCGAGGGCCGCGATGACCTTCTCGGGATTCGAGGATCCGCCGATATCGAGGAAGTTGGCCGGGTCTCCTCCGTAGTACTTCACCAGGTCCATGGTGGCCATGGCGAGGCCGGCGCCATTGACGCAGCATCCCACATTCCCGTCGAGCTTCACGAAGGAGAGGGAGGCTTCACGGGCCTTCGTCTCCGACGGGGGCTCGGCGTCGGTGTCACGGTATGCCTCGACCTCGGGGAGGCGCGGGAGGGCGTTGTCGTCGATGGTCACCTTCGCGTCGATGGCCTTCACCTCGTCGTCGGGGGTGACGATGAGGGGATTGATCTCGGCGAGGGAGCACGAGTTCTCGTTGAAGGCACGGTAGAGCTGGCCCATGATCTTCGACGCCTGCTTCACCAGCTTGGGATCGTCGTAGAGGAAGGTCGACATCCGGTAGGCCTGGTGCGGCAGGAGGCCGTACCGGGGGTCGATGGGCATCTTCAGGATCGCGTCGGGGTTGTCCTCGGCCACCTGCTCGATGTCGACCCCGCCCTCGGGCGAGACCATGAAGGTGGCCGACTGCTTCTTCCGGTCCACGAGGACCCCCACGTACGCTTCGGAGGCGATGTCCTCGGCAGGGGTCACCAGCACCTTGTGCACGGTGAGCCCATTGATCTCCATCCCGAGGATCGCCTCGGCATGCTCCCGGGCCTCCTCGGCCGACGAAGCGAGCTTCACGCCCCCGGCCTTCCCGCGCCCCCCGGTGTGGACCTGGGCCTTCACCACCACCGAACCTCCCAGGGCACGGGCCAGGGCCTCGGCCTCATCGGCGGTCCGTGCCACATCGCCGGGCGGGACCGGGATCCCGGCCTTCCGGAAGAGCTCCTTCGCCTGGTACTCGTGGATATCCATGCCTGCCCTTTTCGATTGTTCGTTGAATTTCCAGGCCCCGAAGGTGGACCGGGATCGGTCCGAAACCCCCGGAGCACAGCCTGTTCAAGGTACCGGCAGGGGGGGGATCGATCAACCCGCCATGGGTACGCTCTCTCCCTGCCTCGCTGCCCGGTCGCGGCTCCTCGTCGTCACGATCCGGTCCCGGAGGCGAGGAGCCTCCGAAGCTCCTCCAGCTTCTCGCCGAAGCGCTGCCAGTTGCCAGAGCGGAGGGCTTCCTCCGCTTCGTCGAGAACCCGGAGCGCCTCGGCCGACTCGATGGCGTCGGCGGGAGTGGGGTCGGGGAGCTCGGGCTCGATTTCGGGCGTGGGAAGGGGGAGGTCGGCCTCCACTACTGCTTCGGGGGTCAGGTCCGCATCGATCTCGGTCCCCTCCCCTGCCGCCAGCGCAGCGATGGCGTCGGACAGGGTCGACTCCATGACGACCCGGCGGCCATCACTCACCACGAAGCGCCGGATCTGGGGGATCGCATCCGAATCGGCCGCCAGGAAGACCGGCTCCATGTAGACCAGGGTGTTCCCCACCGGCACCAGGTGGAGATGTCCGGTCCAGACCTGGCTCCCTCCCTGGCGCCAGAGGGAGAACTGCTGCGAGATCTCGGGGTCCTGCTCCACATACGCCTCGATCTGCCGGGGACCCGGGATCTGGTCCTCCACCGGGAGGTCCCAGAGGAGGAGCTCGCCTCCCCCTTCCGGAAGCCAGCGGGCCGCGAGATAGGAGGCGAGGTTCGGTCGCTCGTAGGGGACGAAGACGGTGGAGAGGACGTAGCTCTCCTCGGACTCGTCGGGGAGAACCATGAGCCCGTACTCGGGCCGGTACGGAATCACGGCCGCGTTCTGGGAGAGCTGGGCCGACTGGGCCCAGCGGTCCTGCTGAGCGTGGAAGATGGTGGGGTCTCCCTGGTGGTAGCGAAGGAGAACCGAAGCCTGCACCTCGAGGAGCCACCGGGAGTAGCGGAGATGCTCGCGGAGGCCCGCGGGCATGTCATCCAGGTCCTCGATGAGCCCCGGGAATGCACTCCGCCAACCCTGGAGGAGTGGATCGTCCGGATCAACGGCGAAGAAGCGGGTCTCCCCCGTCACGGCATCGACGATCCCCTTCACCGAGTTCCGGAGATAGTTGGCCTCCATCCGGCTTCCGGTGGGGTGACGCACGGCCAGGGGATACGAACGGCTCTGGGTGAAGCCCTCGACGATCCAGTGGACCCGACCGTCCCGCACCACCGGGTAGGGGGCCTCGGGAAAGCGGAGGAAGGGAGCGAGGGCCTGGACCCGGCTCCGCACATCCCTCCGGTAGATGAAGCGACTGTCCGAGGTCACCTCGTTCGAGAGGAAGAGGTTCGCGTCCTGGAAATTCCACGCCAGGAGCACCGTCCGCATGAACGAGGTGAGGGGGATCCCCGCAGGGAAATCCTCTCCGGACCGGCCGATGGAACCGTCGGGTGCGAGGAAGGCCGACTCGGTGGGGGTGACCACGGCGTAGGAGAGCTGCGGCCGGGAACTCACATGGATCTGGGGGTGGGTGAGGGCGAGGTCCGCGGGCACCTCGCCGGGCGTCGGCGCCGGAGGCGCATCGGCAGTCCGACTCATGCGAACGAGCCCCTCCTCGGTCCGATCGTTCAGGGGTCCGGCCGCAATCCCGCTCCCCGTGATGAAGCGCTCTCGGAGGCGGAGGTTCTGCCACGCCCGGTCGGTCTCGTCAATCCCCGCCGGATCGAGTTCCCGGACGCCCACCGCCATGGGCTCCACCCGTCCGTCGGCGGCCTGGTACCGGTCGAAGGCGACGGTGCTGAAGTCATAGTAGCGGAAGCGGGACTCCCGTTGCCGGAAGGTGGCGAGCAGGGTCTGTTCCGTCCAGACCGGAAGCCGCTCCAGGCGCTCCAGGGCGGGATCCCAGTCTCCGGAGGTGGGGGGCCGGTAGTCCCACCGGTTCCGGGTCAGCTCGCCCAGTCCGAACCCGGCCCGGGTGGCTTCGATGGCCTGGGTGATGTAAGGAGTCTCCCGGTCCAGCTCATTGGGCTGGACCTGAAAGCGCTGGATCACCGCCGGATAGAGCTGGACCACGATGACGATGAGAATTCCCAGCGCGGCTCCGCCGGCGGCGGCGGGAAGGAAGCGGGAGCGAAGGGCTCCCCACGCCGCGAGCCCCGAGGTGACGAGGGCGAGGAAGGCCGCCATGTGGTACCCGGGGATTCGGGCGTTCTCGTCGGTGAATCCGAAGATCCCCTGGACCTCGGAGGTCCCCTCCATGAGGAGCCCGTA
>SLSF01000133.1 GCA_007130605.1 Gemmatimonadota bacterium
ATCACCGTGGTCAGCGCCTTCCTTGCCGCACCCCTCACCTCTCTCAATCCCACCATCGGCGCGGGGATCGTCACCGGCACCATCGAGGCGTGGGTCCGCAAGCCCACCATGGGCGACTTCCAGACCCTCCGCGATGACGCCACCACCGTGGGCGGCTGGTATCGGAACCGGGTGGCCCGCATCTTCCTGGTCTTCGCCCTCTCCACACTGGGCTCGGCCCTGGGGAGCTGGCTCGCGGGTGCCCGGATGATCACCGAGCTCATCGGGGCCTGAGGCAGGGCGGGGGAGCAAGGCCCTGTCGGACCCGCGCTCCCCCCCGATGGCACAGGGACCGCCTCACCTGCGTCGGGCGAGCCCCGTGGAGTGCGCGACCCCGATCAGGCGTCGGGGAGCTCCTGCTCCAGGGCGATCATCCGCTCCAGGTGCTCGGCGTTGGGGAGCCGGCCCCGGCCCCCACCCAGGTTGTCCACCATGTGATCGGGATTGCTGGTACCCGGCGCGGCGATGGTCACCGCCGGGTGGGCCACCACGAACTTGAGCATGAACTGGGCCCAGGTGGTGGCGTCGAACTCGGCGGCCCACTCGGGCACCGGCCGATCGCCGATCCGGTTCCACATGCGCGTCCGTCCAAAGGGGAGGTAGACCATGACGGCGATCCCCTCGTCCTGCGCCAGGGGAAAGATCGTTTCCTCGGCGACCCGGTTGTCGATGGCGTAGTCGATCCCGATGAAGTCGATGGGATAGTCGCGCATGACCTCCGCCAGGTCGTCGTAGCGGCCCGTGCTCGTGGTGGTCATTCCGATGTGCCGGATCCGACCCTCCTCCTTGTACTCCTGGAGGATGCCGAGCTGGGTGGGCGGGTCGCCCAGGTTGTGCACCTGGTTCAGGTCGATGACCGGAACCCGGAGGCGCCGAAAAGAGCGCTCGATCTGTTCGCGAACGTCGTCGGGATCGGCGCGGCCGTCGCTTCCGGCCACATTGACCTTGGTGGCCCAGAAGATGTCATCGGCGAAGCCATCCTCCTCGGCCCACTGGCCCGAGAACTCTTCCGACGCCCCGCCCCCGTAGCCTGCCGCGGTGTCGAAGACCCGCCCGGCACCCTCGGCCCCATCGGCCAGGGCATGGAGGACCGCCCGGTGTTCGGCGAGCTCCTCCTCGGTGGAGTTGGTCGAGATCCAGCGGCCCCCGAGCCCGATCACGGGAATCTGCTCGCCGCTGGAGGGGATCGTCCGGAGGATCATGTCGGAGGTGGCCGCTGCGGCGTTCGCAGCGCCATTTCCGGCCGCGTTGGCCGCCGCCCCCGCGTTCTCCAGGTCGGGGCGGCACGCCCCCAGGGTGAGTGCGGCGCCTGCGCCGGCAGTGAGACGAAGCCATTCGCGTCTGGAGATCATGGGGTCCTCTCTCTCGCATTGGGATGTGGGGTGAAGCCGTCAGGGTAGGGGGGGAGGGGTGGGAAGGGCAAGCGACCGCAACGGTCTGGTCGATCGGCACACGAATTCCGACGCCTCCTCCGCTCGGTCGACAGCGACCTCACCCGTCCCCGATCCAGGGCACCGAACCGATGGCCCCCCAGGCCATGGCAAGCCCCAGGAAGGTGTTCGCCATGTTGCAGTCGAAGCGCTCCGGATCGTGGCCCTCGCCGACCCAGTCGTGGTAGTGGTCGTGCTTTGGATGGTCCTTGTCGGCGATGGCCTCCAGGAACTCCCGGAACCCGACGGGCCCTCCCACTGTCTCCGGAGGGCCCGCACGCTCCCCCTCCAGGACCCAGGGCAGCAGCTCGACATCGGGTACGGTCGTGACCTTCTCGACTTCGATGCCAAGCACCCAGTCAGCTTCGAAGTCGTACCGATAGAGGAAGCGCTGACCGGGCTTGAGCCTCAGCTCCCCCACGGCCGTGAATGTGGCGTTCTCACCCTCGGCATCCATGTCGAGCTCCTCGTAGATCACGTCGCCCACCTCGAATGCCCAGAGAGCGAGGTCGACCCAGCCCATCACCACCTGGAAAATTCGATGGAGTTCCGTGAGCGTGGTCCACTGGTCGACGGCGATCCTCCGCCAGACCGGCGGTTCCGAACCCTCGAGGGTGACCTTCAGAGTCCAGGCCCGGGTCATGGACAGGGGGCGCCGGGGCAGTCCTCCCTCGGCGGGATCGTTCTGGGGACGGATCATCGGGGGTCTCCACGGTCGGGTTGCGGGCAGGGCAGTCGGGATCACGGATCTACCGCGAATGCCTCCCCAACTTGTCCATTTCGAGCACCGCTGTCACTATGACGTCATTGGAGCTTCCTCGCACCCCCGGACGCAACCCCAAGAGCCGTCGAAACAGCTACGATCTCCGTCTTCTGCTGGGCCTCGTTGTCCTCGGGTTGCTGCCTGCTGCGAGCGCCTGTGAGTCCGCTGCCGGTGGCCGAACTCCTCTCCGAGATGACGTCTCCCGCACTGGAGCGCCTTGAAGATGCGGTGGAGGGTGGGAATGAAGCCGCGTTTCGTGAGGCCTACGACGAACTCACCAACGCCTGCAACGCCTGCCACATTGCGGCGGACCGCGCAGCCATCGTCATGCAACGCCCAACCCAGCCCCCCTTCACGAACCTGCGCTACCGGCCCTGATCCGAGAGACGCTCCCCTGGGTCGGGCCTGGAAGGCGGCGTGGCCCCATCGCAGTCAGGCTCAGACCACCAGGATGTTCTGCATCATGCCGTGGTCCTCGTGCTCCAGGTTATGGCAGTGCAGAAGGAAGAGTCCTCGTTCGGCGGTGAAACGGACCGCCACGCGGACCGCCTCGCCGGGATAGACCAGCACCGTGTCCTTTCGCCCGGCCTCCCATGGGAAGATCTGCCCACGCCCCCCGCGTCGATCCAGGACCCGGAAGTGGGTGGCGTGAAGATGGACCGGGTGTGGGTAATTGCCATCATTCTCGAAGGTCCAGATCTCGGTGTCGCCGAAGGGCACCTCCTCGTCGATCCGTTCCATCTCGAACTCCCTCCCATTGATCCGGTGCATCATCATGCGCGACGTGAAGGCGAAGTGGCGTTCGCGCACCGATGCAGCCGGGTCCGGCAGTCCGGGCATCGACGGGAGCGACTCGGGCAGGAAGCCCGGATCCGTGGTCTGTCCCGAGACCCGAAACTCCAGGAGATCCAGGGGCCGTCCCTGCTGGTAGGCGATGGCCATCTGGCCTCCCATCATTCCTCCCCCCATCATCCCGCCCGGAGGGTCGAAGGAGAGGGAGCGCAGCATCACCCGATCGCCCTCGTTCCCCTCGCGGAAATCCAGGAGCAGCTCGACCCGTTCCGCCGGAGCCACATCCACCCAGGGGAGTGAGACGGGCCGCTCCAGGAGCCCCCCGTCGTTGGCGATCAGCGTCATGGATCGGTCGTCACTTCTCGCCAGTCGGAAGATCCGGGCGTTCGAACCGTTCAGGATCCGGGCGCGGTACACCGCCGGCTCCACCTCGGCAAAGGTGTCGAGCGTTCCGTTGGCCAGTGCCTCGGGCCCCATGAAGCCGTTCATCATCGAGGGGCCGACCGGGTCGTAGACCAGCGAACCGTCATCTCCCAGCCGTCGATCCTGCAGGATGATGGGAAGTTCGCGCTCCTTCGGGGGCAGGTCCCGCTCCGCCTCCGGGTCCTCGACGATGAGGAGGCCTCCGATCCCGAAGTAGGTGTGCCTCCCCGTCCGGTGATGGGTGTGGGAGTGGTACCAGTAGGTCCCCGGCCGGTCATTCACCCGGAAGCGGTAGTCATAACGCTCCCCTGGATCCACTGCAAACCGGGGGTGTCCATCCATGTCGTCGGGGGCAGTGAGGCCATGCCAGTGGAGGATGAGGGGATCGTCGATCCCATTCTCCATCCGCGCGCTGAACTCCTCGCCCCGGCGGACGCGCAGGGTGGGTGAGGGGAGGGCGTCGTTCACCAGGAGGAGAGGGGCCTCGACTCCCCGCCCCAGGTCTCGCGCCCCCGGGGCCACCCGAAGGCGTGCCTCGCGGGGAGTGAGCTCCGGTGCGAACTGAAGTGGGTTGCGCCGGCGGACCCTGTCGAACGGGGCCGAAGGCGCGGCGATGGCATGGAGCACGCCATCTGGTCCCAGCACCCCGCCTCCCCGGGAGTATGCGGCGACTCCGACACCTGCTGCGAGGGAGCGGACCAGGAAGGCACGGCGGGAGCAGGGCCCCGAAGGGCCGCTGGACGTGGAATCAGACAATCGACGACCTGGTCCGGAGGAATAATCTGCCATCACCACCTGAAAGCTAACCTCGAGACCGGATCCGGTCAGCGGCTGTGCGGCACCGGTGCGCAGGGAGCGTGACCGGACCGTCGTGGGTGTCCAGGCCGTTGTCACTCACCTGTCTTCCCCTCAGATTGGCAGCCATGACTGACTCTCCCATCCGTTCCGCCGCCTGTGCGCTCCTGGCGGCGCTCCCCTTCCTTGCAGCCCTCCTCGTCCTCCTCCCGCAGCCCGCCCTGGGCGTGGGACCGGGGACTTCCGGCGCCGGAGCACTTCCGAGCGACACCGGCACCGTCCTGGTTCGGGTTCTGGTCCACGACGGCCCGGTGGAGGGCGCGGAGCTCCGGGCCGATCCGGTGGAGAGTGCCGAGCTCCGCACCGGTCCGATGATCGGCCGCACCGATTCCGAGGGGGAAGCCCGTCTTCGCCTCCCCGAAGGAGCGGCTCGGATCGAGATCCGGCACCCGGGCTTTGTCACCGCGACCCTCGAACTCCGGGTGATCGCCGGAGAGGTCGTCGAGGTGGAGCAGATGCTGGAGCCCGAGGTGGTCCTCCTGGAGGGGATCACGGTGGGGCTCACCCGGCTGAACCGGCGTCTGCAGGACGAGCCCCTGCGCGTCGAGGTCCTGGACCGGGAAGAGATCGAGGAGAAGCTCCTCATGACCCCCGGAAACATCGTCATGCTCCTGAATGAGACCGGGGGACTCAGGGTCCAGACCACCTCCCCCTCGCTGGGGGCGTCCAACATCCGGGTCCAGGGGATGCGGGGGCGCTACACCCAGCTCCTCGCCGATGGTCTTCCCCTCTATGGAGGCCAGGCCGGGTCCATCGGCCTCATGCAGATCCCACCGGTGGATCTGGGTCAGGTGGAGATCGTGAAGGGAGTCGCTTCGGCGCTCCATGGGGGCTCGGCCCTCGGCGGCGTCATCAACCTCATCTCCCTCCGCCCCGAGGAGGCACCCTCGGCCGAGTTCCTCCTCAATGCCACCTCGGAGGCGGGCCAGGACGGGACCGCATACCTGTCGGGTCCTCTCACAGAGTCGTGGGGATACTCCCTTCTGGCCACCGGTCACCGTCAGAGCGCTCGCGACTTCGACGGCACCGGCTGGGTGGACCTGCCCTCCTACCGGCGCGGCACCCTCCGCCCCCGTCTCTTCCGGGACGGCGACGACGGCGGGACGGCGCTCCTCACCCTTGGATTCATGGCCGAGTCCCGGGAAGGCGGAACCCTGCCGGGGAGCACGGTACCGGACGGCGGCGCCTTCGTGGAGGCCCTCGACACCCGGCGCCTCGATGGCGGGCTTTCGGCCACCCACCCGGTGGGGGAGGGAAGGAGTCTCCAGCTCCGGGGATCGGGGATGCTCCAGAGCCACGATCATACCTTCGGTCCCCTCCTGGAGAGTGACCGCCACGGCACCCTCTTCGGCGAAGCCGCCCTCACCGGAGGGAGCTTCCGGCACAGCTGGATCTGGGGCGTCGCCCTCCAGCATGACCGCTACCGGTCCGAGACCTTCACGGACTTCGACTACGGCTTCACCGTGCCCGCCCTCTTCGCCGAGCACGAGCTCCGCCTCACCCCCGAGGCGACGGCCTCCCTGAGCGGGCGGTGGGACCACCACTCGGAGTACGGATCCCACCTGAGCCCCCGCCTCTCGGTCCTGTACCGACCCGGCGCCTGGACCTTCCGGGCCTCTCTCGGGGGGGGCTTCTTCGCACCCACCCCCCATGTGGAAGAGATCGAGGCCGCCGGACTCTCCCGCCTTGAGCCCCCCACCGGACTCCAGTCGGAACGGGCCCGCACCGGATCGCTGGATGCCGGGCGAACTCTCGGCCCCTTCGAGGTCAATGCCACCGCCTTCGCCTCGCGGGTGACCGATGCGGTACAGCTCGTCCCCACCGGTGCCACAGGCGAGGGCGAGCCCCGGGTGCGCCTGGTGAATGTGGAGGGGGAGACCCGCACCTCGGGGGCCGAGGGACTCCTCCGCTTCCGTCGGAACCACTTCTCCATTACCGGAAGCTATGTCTATGTGAGCGCCACCGAGCCCGAACCCGTGGGAGAAGGAC
>SLSF01000235.1 GCA_007130605.1 Gemmatimonadota bacterium
GTGGAGCCCTCGGAGGCCGAAAAGCCCTCCGGTGCCCGGCCCGACACCAAGGTCAGGGCCGTGTAGAGCTTTCCCTTCCAGAGCAGCCTCCGCCGGTCTCCCACCCTCTCGACCTCGGTAAAGCCGGCCGTCTCCATCATCTCCATGAGCCCCTGGGAGTCATGGAACTCCACCCCGTCTCGAATCACGTACCGGTGGAGGAGGTCCCAGATCTTCGTCATGACCGAGCCGTCCATCGCCCGCTCGATGATGAATACGCGGCCCCCGGGAGCGAGCACGCGCCGCATCTTCTGCAGCGCCGCAAGAGGCTCGGCGAAGTAGTGGAACGCGCTGATGCAGGTCACGACCTCGGGTGGACCCTCCAGGTGGAGGGCGATCCGCTCCTCCACCTCCGGCCCCTCCCAGTCGGCCTGGACGAACCGGATCGAGGACCACTCGGTGCGTCGTCGGGCCTCGTCCACCATGGCCGGAGCGAGATCCACCCCGACCCCCAGGACTCCAGGCTGGGCCTCGACCACCCTCCGCAGAAACCAACCGGTGCCGCAGCCCACATCGAGCACGGGACCGGCCACAGGACCCAGCTCCTCCAGGAGCCAGCTTCCCTGCGCCTGGTACCAAGGGGCCAGCCGATCGTCCTCGTACCGCTTCGCCTTTTCGTCGAACTCCTCCGCGATGCGGCGGGACCGCAACAAGGGCGTTGCGTCGGGCGTGGATCGGTCGGGGCTCACGGCGAGGTCGGGCGTTGCATGGATCAGGTCTCGGTCCGACCCGCAGAGGAACCGGTCCCTGAGTTCCGCTCCTGCGGAACGAGCCGGGCCGCCACCTCTTCGTAGAAGTCGAGAAGACGCTGCCGGAATCGCTGGGGACCGAACTCGGCCCGGACGTACTGGCGCGCCCTCGCCCCCATGGCGTCTCGCAGCTCCGGGTCGGCGGCCAGCCGGAGGATCCCCCGGCTCACCCCCTCGGCGTCGGCCGACACCAGGCAGGCCACATCGTCGTCCAGGACCTGGGTATGGGTCGGGAGCCGGGTGGCCACCACGGGCCGGCCGGATTCCAGGTAGCTGTAGATCTTCATGGGGGTGTTCACCCCCTTCAACCTGGGGGAGACGAGAATGTCGGCCGCGGCCAGGATGGGACCGAGACGCTCGAGGGGGCGGGGTCCGAGGAAGATCACCGACTCGCCGATTCCCAGCTCTTCGGTCCGGGCCACGTAGCGCCGGATATGTTCGGCTTTCCCCCCGACGACGATGAGCCGGGCTTCGGGATGGGCGGCCACGACCCCCGGGAATCCTTCGATGAGTAGGTCGATGCCCTGATAGGCCTCCAGATTGCCCACGTACACCACCCGAAGGGCCCCGAGGGCCTGGATCTCTGGATCCGGCACCACCTCGCCGCCGGTCTGGAGGGGGGTGTCGGGGAGAAGGGCCACTTGTCCGATCACCTGATGCTCTCGGGCCACTTTCATCAGTGCCGGGCAGACCGCCAGCACCCCGACCGCACCCCGGAGCGCCCGGCCCTCCACTGCGTGGAACGCTCGGGCCAGCCCTCGGTAGAGACGGCCCCGCTCATGGACCTGGGAACTCATGTGGGAGTCCATGTCGTAGATATAGGGCGTAGCTACCCGCGTGGCAGACAAGGCCCAGGCAATGAGGGCCCCGTCTTCGACCCCGTGGATCACGTCGTACCGCCCGGACCGGAGTAGGAGAGCCGCTCGCGAGAGGAGCTTGAGGTCGTACCCCGCCTTCCTGAAGGAGGGGCCGATGGGGACGCTCCGCACGCCGGGAAGCGCCGAGACCCGAAGAATGCGAACGCCGGGAAGTTTAAGGTCCTCCCCGTGGGGAAGAGTCAGGAGGTCGACCTGGTGCCCCGCTCCCCCCAGCGTCTCCGCGGCCATGCGGACCGCGATGGGCGTCCCCCGAGCGCTGTAGAACGGCTGGGGGGCGATGAGAAGCACCTTCAGTGGAGTCATCACCCAACGTCTCCAGGCTCAGCAGGACAGGGCCGCTGACGGGATCGACAAGTGGCCGCCCCGCGCTGTTGCGGCCGCAGCCCCGCACCTTACCATTCAACCGATTGCTTCAAGGTAAAGCAAGTTTCGTGCGCCGAAGAAAGAGCATTTCGTGCGCCTGATCCCGGTGGATGAGTGGGGCACTGGTCCGATTCCTGCAAGTTCCCGTATCATGAAGAGTGTCGCACCAGAGCACGAAGAGTGTAGCGCCAGAGCACTAAAGTGTCGCACCCGAACCGTTTTCCGGATCCCCAGCCCATGGCCGTTGCCCCCGCCCTTTCCGTCGTCGTTCCCATCTTCAACGAGGTGGAGAGCCTGCCCATCCTCGTGCAGAAGGTGAGAGACGCACTCGAGGGCCAGAGGGAGTGGGAGTTGCTCCTGGTGGACGACGGGAGCACCGACGGGACCCGGGACCTCATGATGGCGCTGGCCGACGACGACCCCCGGGTGCGCCCCCTGTACCTGGCCCGGAACTACGGCCAGACCACGGCCATGCAGGCCGGGTTCGACCATGCTCTTGGAGCCGTGGTGGTCAGCATGGACGGGGATCTCCAGAACGACCCGGCGGACATTCCCCGGCTGGTCGAAAAGCTGGATGAAGGATACGATCTGGTCACGGGCTATCGACTCAACCGAAAGGACCGGCTGTTGACCCGCAAAATCCCCTCCTGGTTCGCGAATCGCATCATCCGGTTCCTCACCGGCGTGCCGATCCGGGACAACGGCTGTTCGCTGAAGGCGTACCGAAGGGAACTGGTCCGGCGGTTTCACCTCTACTCGGACATGCACCGGTTCATCCCCGCCATCGCCGTGGCCACCGCGGGGGCCAGAGTGGCGGAGATCCCCGTGCGCCATCATGCACGGCAACACGGTGAGAGCAAGTACGGGCTCTCGCGGACCTGGAAGGTGCTCTCGGACCTGCTGGTCATCAAGTCGATCCGTTCCTTCCGCGAACGCCCCCTCCTCCTCTTCGGCCTCCTGTCGATGGTGGCCCTCAGCCTCTCGGGGGCCTTCGCGGTCCGGTCGCTCATCACCGTGTTCGTCTACGGGCGGACGATCTTCATATTTCCCTCGGTGACCGTCATCCTCTTCGGACTCACCGTCTACCTCGTCATGCTGGGCCTGCTGGCCGAAGCCGCGCTCTTTCACGGGCGAAGGGGCATCCGGACCCTCTCGCCGCTGGTGGCCACACGTTCCGGCAACGCCTATTCAGTCCGGGAGGATGGATGACCACGACCGAGCGCGGCGCGGCGACCCCGAAGCCCGGCGCCCCCGGGCTGAGCGTCGTCGTACCCGTATCCGAACGGCCCTCGCCCCTGGACCGGATCTACCAGGAGTTCTCCGGGCCCCTTCGCGACGCCGGCTTCGACGCCGAATTCATCTTCATCACGACTCCGGCGAACGCGTCGCTCCTCAGCGCCCTCGACGATCTCATGGGCCAGGGCGAGCCCATCGAGACGGGCATCGCCAACGCCTCGGTGGGCGAGACGGGGCTCTTGAGCGCCGGTGTGGCCATGGCAACCCACGACCTCCTACTGACCCTTCCGGCCTATCCCCGCATCGAAGCGGACGAACTCCCCCGGGTGGTCCTGCCGGTCGTCGAGGGGGCCCCCATGTGCGTGGCCCGCCGCTGGCCTCGCAAGGACTCCTGGCTGAACCGGGCCCAGAACCGGATCTTCCACGCCATGGTCCGCTCTCTCGGTGGACGACGGGTGCGTGACGTGGCCTGCGGGGTCCGCGCCATGCGGCGCGACGTGTTCGAGGCCCTTCCCCTCTACGGCGACTTCCACCGGTTCCTGCCCCTCGTAGCCATGAGAGACGGGTACCGGGTGGTAGAGGTGGATACCGTCCAGCATCCCGAGGACCGTCAGCCCCGGATCTACTCCCCCGGGGTCTATCTCCGGCGGATCCTCGATGTGCTCGGGCTCTTCTTCCTGATCCGCTTCACCGAGAAGCCCCTCCGATTCTTCGGGCTCGTGGGCGCCGGCGCAACCTTCGCCGGCGGCCTCATCATGCTTTCGCTTCTGATCGACCGGATCCAGGGCCAGGCCATTGCCGATCGCCCCCTCCTGCTCCTGGGGGCGCTCTTCGTCGTACTGGGCGTCCAGTCCATCGCCCTGGGCCTGATCGGAGAGATCATCGTGCACGTGAACGCCCCCAGGCAGAAGGGTTACCGTCTCCTGGACGCAGACGAGCTCGGCGAGCTGAGAGAATCGGTACAGCTTCGCACGAGGGACGCTGAGGCCCCTGCCCGCCCTCAGGCTACCGCCTCGAAGCAGTCCGGGTCAGAAGGGCCTCCGCATCCCCTGACAGCTCGCGGTAGTCGACGCTGACCCCCTGGGGAAGGACCCCGGTCCACTCCCCGGACCAGGCCGCCTCGAGCGCTTCCGCCATGCCCTGGACATCGTCGGGATCATGGACGCGCGCGCCCAGCCTCCGGCCGGCCCCGGCCGACGCACTCCCGGACTCGGTGACCACAAGGGCCGGAATCCTCAGCCCCGCCGCCTCGTAGATCTTGGCCGGTACGGCCGTCTCCTGGTCCTGGGCGAGGACCAGGGACACCGAGGCCCGAGAGAGGATCTGGAGGGCCTCCTCCCGCGGCACCGGTCCGGGCATCTCCAGATGAGCGTGCACCCCTTCCTCCCGGGCCACCGCCTCGATCCGGACACGGAAACTCTCCCGCACGGTTCCGATGAAGCTGAGCCGTGCGCGGCTACGCTCGGGTTCGGGGAGGGTCCGGAGGAAGGCGCCGAAACCTCGGACAGTGGGCACGGGGTCGCGATTATGATAGAGCGTTCCCAGGTGGATGACGTGGAATTCACGAGACCCTGACGATTCGCGGGGTCCCGGATCGCCCACCGCGGGGAGGGCCGCCAGGTCCACGCCATTGGGGAGGAAGGTGATCAGAGACCCGGGAAACCTGCGCCGATAGATTCCGGCCAACTCGGGTGTCGTGGTCAGCGTGTGATCGGCCGCCCCGACGACCGATGCCTCGAGACGGGAAAACACCATGGGGGCCCACCGAACGTCGAGGTGGGCCCGGGCCACATCGGACCAGGCGTCCCGGAAGTCGACGATCCAGGGCACTGACCGGTCGGCCCGACGTCCCCACGCCGCCGCCATGTGGACCGAGTGGGGCGGGCCCGTGCTCACCATGACCGAGGGCGCCCATTGGTCGAGCGCACGGCGGACGGCCCGGCTCGCCGGCAGGATCCAGCCCTGCCCCTCGTCGGGGAAGGTCAGGAGTCCCCCGAGATCCCGTCGGAGTCTTCTGAGAGTTCCCTTCTTCTGTTTCGGACCGGCCACCAAATCCCCGTTCCCGACCTCCGGGTCCAAAGGCCCGTCCAGCTTCCGCGGTGCTGAACCCGAGGACCCGGTCCCCTGCCCGCGCCGCTTCCGGAGCGCTCGCTTGAACTTCCGGTAGGCGTCATCGGGGGTGGCGAGGGGCGGCACCTCCTCCACCGTCATCCCCGGGGGCACCTCCTCCCGGGCAGCCCCCTCCTGGGACGTGATCAGGTGCACGCGCCATCCCCGGAGGGCCAGGTGCCTGGAGAGCCCCCACCACCGCATCCCCCCCACCGCTCGACCCGGGGGCGCATGGTAGGCCACGACGAGGAGCCTGCGCTCAGGAGAGCTCCGAGCCTGTTCGGTCATTCTTGGTAGGCGTCCTCGAGTGAAGGGGTTCGCACCGTGTCCCTCCTCCGTTCATCCCGGCCCCGACGGCCGGAGGCGTAGACCAGACCGCCGATGGCCCCCTGCAGAAGGATGAAGCCGAAGGCCAGCCAGGAGAAGGCCAGCGCTCCGGAGAGCGAGACTCCGAAGAGGCCCAGAAAAAAGGCGAACACCCCCTCCCGGATTCCGATGGCGTTGACGGAGAACGGCACCGACATGATGACGAGGGCCACCGGAATGATGAAGAAGAGGGCCATGAGGGGAACCTGCAAGCCCAGCGCCCGAGTGAGGAGGAAGGCGTGAAGCACCACGGTGATCTGGAGGATCAGGGAAATGCCCAGGCTCCGGCGCACCACCCGGGGCTCATCCCTGAAGGCCCGGAGGCTTCCGGACACCTTCTCCGCCGTTCGGCGGACGAAGGCGGGCGCCCACCCGAGCAGGGGTCGGATCCAGGCTCGAACCCGGGCATCCGGGATCAGGGCGATCCCGGCCACGGTCACCAGCCCGAGCGCCCCCAGGAGGATCCAGAGACGGAGCAGCGGCACGCCGCTGAGGAGTTGGGGCGCCAGGACCACCGCCACCACCGCCA
>SLSF01000135.1 GCA_007130605.1 Gemmatimonadota bacterium
CGACTCCCTCCGACTCCCGCGGTGAGCGCCATCCGCTCGTCGACCCCCAGAAGCCACTGGTTTTCCACCTTGAACCCGATGTTGAGGGCCCCGCTGGTGTGTTTGGTCTCGTCATCGCGGAGACGGGTGAATCCCGTGACCATCCCGATGGAGAGGCCATCCAGCGCCCGTCCACCGACGTAGTAGCGTCCCTTCGCCTCCGCCGTGATGTAGGAAGCGTCGGAAAGCGAGAAGCTTGAAACCGATACGCCGAGGGAGGTGGACTCCGCCACCCGCTGCTCGTAATCCATCGACACATAGCCGAAGAAAACGAGGAGGAGCGGGTTGATGGAGACGATTCGATCATGGAAGACCGGCTCCTCCGTTTCCTGCGCGCCCACGAAGTTCGGCACGAGGAGGAGGACGAGGACCGGGAGCCAGGAGAGCCTGCGCACGGAGACCTCCGAAGGGTTCGGGAAGTGTGAGGGCCGCTCTGGAAAGGTAGATGGGACGGACTCCCGTGGGGAGGGGGTCGTGGTTTGCGCCGGGAACCGTCGAGGTGGAATCTGTTGATCGGGTTGACTGGAGCCACCTCTTGCGCGAACTTCGGGGCGCGGTGGTGCAGGTAATCCGCATGCGGATCGAAACCTTGCACCCCGAGTGAAGCGGGATCGACTTTCCCGTAGTTTGGTGAGTGAGAGGTACGGAACTACCGGACCCATGACTTCACCAGAGTACCTGTAATGGAGTTCGGTATGCGTACGAGTGGCACCGTGAAGTGGTTCAATGATTCCAAGGGCTTCGGCTTCATCACCCCTGATGACGGCTCGAAGGACTGCTTCGTGCATCATTCCGCCATCCAGGCCGACGGGTTCCGCACCCTGGCCGAGGGTCAGCGGGTCGAGTTCGACGTCGTGGAGGGCCAGAAGGGTCCCGCGGCGGAGAACGTGGTCCCGCAGCAGTAAGCGGTCATTTCACCCTCGGGTGAAGACGCCCCTCCGGCTTCGGCCGGAGGGGCGTTTCTCGTTCAGACCGACTGCTTGAGGATCATCTTCCGGACTTCCCGGCCGACCCAGGGGAACTCCCATTCCTTGTGCTGGAACGCCTGGAACATGAGGAAGATCCAGAGGATGAATCCACCCAGCCCGATGAGCAGGGAGAGGAGGAAGAAGACGATTCCGATGATCCAGCCCAGGACGGGGATCGCCGTTAGAATCGCGCTCAGGACTCCCAGAACGATGGAGAGTCCGAAGAGAACCACGAAGATTCCGATGGATTGCGCCGCGTGGAAGCGGACAAAGTTGCTCTTCTTCTCCAGCAGGAGGAAGAGGATGCCCGTGATGGGTCCCAACAGATAGGCAAGCGCGCCACTCACGTTGGGAGCCAGGCCGGTGGAGGTGCCCGTATCCGGGGGGCCGGGATCGGGTGTGTGTGTGGGAGCGCTTTCGGGTCCTTGTGTCATGAAGCCTCGCTCAGGTGGTAGGGTGGATCATGCCAGAAGAGAGTACGGCGCAGACGCGCCCCTCGCAACTCCATCCACTCCGTTCCGCGCAGCCGAGACCCCGTCCCCGACATCAGACCGGGGGTGCCCGCTCGGCCTCCTCTTCCTTCCGTTCCTTCCGGACCAGGAGACCATCGAGCGAGAACGCTCCGCCACCCCGAACCACCAGGTAGAGAAAGACGAAACAGTAGAGTGCTGCAAGACTGCCCGCGTTCACGATGGGCCAGAAGTCCTGCGGCCAATGCACCAGGAAGTAGGCGAAAGCCATGAGTCCCGCGGCGAGAAAGGCGACCGCCCGGGTGGCCAGTCCCAGCATGATGAGGATCCCTCCGAAGAACTCGATGACTCCGGCGAAGAAGCGAAGCTCGAGGAACTCGACCTGGGTTCCATCGAACCATCCCCAGAGCTTCTGCGCCCCATGCTGGAAGAAGAGGAACCCTGCCATGATCCGGAGGGCATTCAGAAAGAAGGCTTCGAGTTTTTCACGATCCATGGTGACCTGCTCCCGGTTCAAGAGTTTCCGTCGAGGCGAATACCACCCAGTGGGAGAAGAGGTCCGACGCCATCAGCCCCGGCCGGTGCCGAACATCTCCTTCCACGCATCATCCCATACCGGCCGGGGAAGGTAGTGGGGAATGGCCCGACCCAGCGCCTCGATCCCCTTCCGGAGGAG
Organism: Gemmatimonadota bacterium; assembly: GCA_007130605.1. Classification (GTDB taxonomy): domain Bacteria; phylum Gemmatimonadota; class Gemmatimonadetes; order Longimicrobiales; family Gaopeijiaceae; genus SLBA01. Next base: position 2,154 of record SLSF01000135.1, read on the forward strand.
GCTCACGCGAAGGACCACCTCCTCGCCTCCCTCCCCTGCCCTGAAGACCAATGACTTCGAGAACGAGGCGTACTCCACCGAATGGATGGAGTCCCAGGGTAGCCGCCGCCGCTCGCCGATGATGCTGCGGGCCTCGATCCCCCCGGGACCGACGATGACGAGAAAGCGGGCCTCGCGCATGACGAACCATGCAGGAGGGCCGGCGACGACCCCGGCGAGGACGATGAGAAGCTGGCTCTGCCATCCCTGCGTCAGCACCTCCTGGAGCGCCATGATGGGAATGGCGACCCCGAAAAGGAGGGTGAAGACCGTCACCTGCAGGCCGTGGTTGACCTTGTGTACCCCGTCGAGGGGGCTGGGTCGGGGACCGTCAGTCATGGGTGCCTCCGGCTTTCAGGGTCCCGGCGAGAGAACGAACGAGGTGCCATCCGTCGGTGCCGAGTCCGGGAATGGGAAGGAGATTCAGCGAGGCCCAGAGGGCCGAGCTCGCACCGGCCAGGTAGAGAAGGCCGGCCCACTGCCCCCTCGCCAGGAGGTCATACAGGAACCAGATGGCCCTCCCCATCCCCTCGACCCGCTGGTGGACCAGAAGGTCGGCGAGGGCTCCCGGCACGATCCAGAACCAGGTGGCGGTGGCCTCCAGGGCGAAGTGGAAGGGACCGCCCCCCTCCCCGGCAGGAAAGAGGTCGGCGCCGACGAGAAGGGCTCCCGAAAGGAAGAGGAGCCCGGCGGCGCAGAGATTCGCCACCGCGCCACTCACCGCCACCACCGCCTGCCCGGTTCCGTCGGGCACACCGTCGTAGTCGATGCGGCCCCCGATGGGGAGGAGGCCGAGGGCGAAGGAGGGTTCCCCTTTGCGGCGGAAGACCGGCCCACCCCTCCCCAGGGTCAGGCGCATGACACGCCCTCCCCGGAGACGGATGGCGATCCAGTGGCCGGCTTCATGGACGCTGGTGAGAAATGCGAGGAGAAGGAAGGCGAAAACGACGGTCATCAATTGGAGCGAAGTCCCACCGAAACCCCGATACGCCAGAGGAGGAAGTCGGCATCCGACGACCGGACGTCGAAGTTCAGGGATCCGTCCGGGTTCTCGCTGATGTCACCCTCGGTCAGGTACTCCCGGCGCCCATTCCCCTGGTAGTCGAGGCCCACATCGATCCAGACCGGGGTCCGGCCCGACGAGACCCGGACGCCGAGTCCCCCCCCCGCCTTCCACGCCCATCCGAAGTCGGAGAAGTTCTGGTCGCTGGCGATGGTCTCCTGGTCCCGCTGGTCCTCCACCCGAGAGGTGGTGGCGAAGTGGCTGAAGCCTCCACCCACCATGCCGGAGAGCCGGACCGCGTCGGCGATGGGGATGGCGATCTCCGGTCCGATGAAGCCACTCAGGATGTTGTTGGAGGTGACCAGGTCCACCTGCACGAGGCAGGGCTGGACCAGGCAGACCCTCTGGCGCTCATTCCCGTAGGTGAGGGCGGAGCCCTCGATCCGGAGCGAAAAGAGTTGCCCTTCGTCGAAGGCCACCCGGAAGAAGCCGGTGATCCCGATGCCCAGGTCCACGTAGTCGTTGAACTCCCCATGGGGCTGGGCCACGGCGAGGGCCCCGCCGGCCCACATCCGTGGGGAGGCCCATTCGTCGACCTCCTGGGCTCCCACCGATCCGGTGGGAAGGATGGAGAGGATGAAGAGAAGAATGATCGGCGCACCGGTGCGTCGAAGATCCAGTTTCATTGTCGCTCCCGACATTCATTCGTGATCAGAGATTGGCCGCGGGATCACCCGCCAAACCGTTCGATGAGCCATGAGCTTATCGCATCGAGGGCCTCGGGGGCCAGTGTCTCCTCTATGGAGGCGTACTCGGAGGGGTGGCCGGTGGTCGCCGTCTGGAAGAGGTGGTTGAGCCCGGGGAGCTCCATGAGGGTCACCTCCTCGTTGCCGGCCCGGGCCAGGGCGGCCTCGATCTCGGCCAGGTGCTCGGCCGGGGGTACCTGCAGGTCGAGGGAGCCGATGAGTGCAAGGACCGGAACCTGGACCCGCTCCAGGTCGTCGCGGGGGTCGTGCCGGAGGAACTCGCGCATCCAGGGCGTCCGGATCGCGCTCGCCTGTGCGGCCTTCCATGCCTCCTCGCTGCCCGCCGGGATCCCCAGGAGGGCCCGTTCGTCGGCATCCATCTCCGCCAGGAAGTTCCCCAGAATGGTATCGAAGTCCTCGCCATCGGCGAGTGCATGGTCGAAGAGTTCGCGCTGGAGCCGGGCCGAGATCTCCACCAGTTCCGGAGGGACGCCCCCCGCCTCGAGAATGGCTCGCCCCTGGAGCCCCAGGAGCTCGTGTCCGGCAAGTCCGGGTCCGGCCAGAAGAACGATGTACGCCACCTCGTCGCGGGCGTTGGCCACCATGGGGGCGATGAGCCCACCCTCGGAGTGACCGATGAGCCCGATCCGGGTGGGATCGATGGCGGGGTGGTCGAGGAGGAAGTCGAGGGCCGCTTCCACATCGGTGGCAAAGTCCCGGCTCGTCGCCGACGCGAAGTCTCCCTCCGACTCGGCGACGCCCCGATCGTCCACCCGTAGCACGGCAATCCCCGCCCGGGTCAGGTGATCGGCGAGGACGAGGAAGGGGCGGTGGCCCATGAGGGCCTCGTCGCGGTCCTGCGGGCCCGATCCGGTAATGAGGATGGCGGCGGCGAAGGGGCCCCCGTCGGTGGGGTGGGTCAGGGTTCCGGCCAGTCGGATTCCCGCCCCCTCGTTGGGAAATACGACCTCCTCCACCTGGTACGGGAAGGGCGGGATCGGTTCCTGAGGCCGGGGGGGGAGGGCGCTCCCCTCCTCGGTTCGCTCCAGGTCGAGGGAGAAGGTCGCGCCCCCCTGTGTCCACGCTCCCTCGATGCGGTCGGGGCCCACCCGCACCCCCTCGTAGTGGGCTCCGATTCCGGGGAGCCGAAGGGTGATCCGGTCTCCCTCGATCTCCACCTCCTGCACCGGAATCCCCATGGCGCCCTGGGCGGGGGAGTCGAGGGTGGCGGTGTAGGGGTCCCCCGCTTCGAGGTGCACCACCAATGTGAGGCCGGTGGGACCCGGGACGTCGAGGACGCCCCGCCAGCTTCCGGCCCACTCCTGCGCCTGCAATGGCGCGGGAAGGAGGAGGACCAGCACCATCCAGCCCATCCACTGCTTCTTCATCTCGGTCTCCGCATTCGAGGAATCGCCATCCTTAGTACGGATCCCGATCCCCTTCCCTTCTCCGGGGATTCTCTTCCTGCGCCCCGCCGGATCACCGCGGTCGAATTCCCCGGGCGTGGCGGAGTGGATTCTCCAGGAGATGGGTGGGAATGACCAGGGTCAGAAGGAACATGCCCAGGGCGGCCAGGAGACCCGCTGCCAGGAGCCAGACATTGCCGAGGGCGATGAAGAGGATCGCCGAGATCAGGGCCGTGGCGGTGGCGAAGACACTGAGAAGGAGCCGGCGCGCCTGCAGGTGGAGGAAGCGTTCCTGGCTCTGGGCGTCGCGGGGGTGGACCCGGATCCGGAGCTCCTCCCGCTCCATCCGGGTCACCAGGTCCCGGACGAGTCGGATGGAGTGCGCCGCCTCGGTCAGGAGGTCCCTCGCCATGTTCATGGGCTCGCGGGTGGTCTCCCGCAGAAGCTCCTTGCGGAGCTTTCCCACCACCCGCCTGAAGAGGAGGAGGCCGTTGAAGTCCGGATCGTACCGGAAGCCGATCCCCTCCAGGAGCACCGCCGCCCGGAAGAAGTAGACGAGCTCCTGTGGTAGGAGGAGGGGCCAGGTGTAGAAGGTGTCCCAGACCTCCTGCACGATCTCCTGGACCCGCTCCCTGGACGAGGACCGGGCCCGCTCCATGATCTTCATCACTTCACGGGCGGCCTCCCGGATGTCGCCACGGGCCACCTCGGGGGAGATCATCCCCAGCCGGTACATTCCGTTGATCATGCCGTCCAGGTCCTCCCGTTCGGTGGCGAGGGCGATGGAGAGGATGGTGTCGCGGGTGGTGCGAGAGACCTCGAGTGCCATTCCCCAGTCCAGGACCACCACATCGCCCTCGGGGGAAATGAGGAGATTCCCCGGGTGCGGATCGGCGTGGAGGAAGCCGTCGCTCAGCATCATCCGGAGGTAGAGGCCCGTCAGCCGCTCCATGATCTCTTCGAAGCGGAGCTCCCCCGAAGCGAAGCGGTCCTGGAGCGCATCGACCTTGGTGCCCCGCATGTACTCCATCACCAGGACCCGACGGGACGTGACATCGTGGTAGACGCCGGGAAGGGTCACCCCGGGCTGGTCCTGCACCCGCTTCCGGAAGCGTTCCATGTTCTCGGCCTCGGAGCGGAAGTCCATCTCCTCGCGGACCCGTACCGAGAACTCCCGCACCACATTGCTGATCCCCTGCACATGGTGGTTGGGGAAGAGGACATTGAGCCAGAAGAGGATCCGGAAGGAGAGGTCGAGGTCGAGGGCCACCATCTCCTCCACCCCGGGCCGGAGGATCTTGAGCACCACTTCCTCACCCCGGTAGCGCGCCCGGTGGACCTGGCCCAGCGAAGCGGCGGCGAGGGGCTTCTCGTGGAACTCCTCGAAGATCTCCTCGATGGCGCCCCCCATCTCCCGTTCGACGACGGCGCGGGCCTCGTCGGTGGGAACCGGGGGGACCTGGTCCTGGAGCGTGCCGATGGCCGAGAGATACGGTTCGGGAAAGAGATCGGCACGTGCGCTGAAGACCTGGGCGAGCTTGATGAAGGTGGGCCCGAGTGCCGCGATGGTGGCGGCCAGGCGCAGGGCACGCTTCTCGTGGTGCTCGGGGGTTCGCCGAGTGGGCCCTCCCAGGAGGATGAAGCGGCGGCGATCCCGAAGGAAGGCCCAGAGGAAGGGAAGCGCCCGACCGATCACATGGATCCCACGGAATAGCTTCTTCACGGCTGGAAGGCCTCCCGGACCACCGACTCCTGGATCCTCCAGTGCTCGCTCTCCTCCCGGTCCTCCTCCGGGTGGTCCCACCCCAGCACATGGAGCGCCCCGTGGACGGCGAGACGGACGAACTCCTCCTCCACGGGCACACCGGACTCGGCGGCCTGCCGGCCGGCCTGGTCGCGCCCGATGTAGATGTCGCCCAGGACCGGCGCCTCGCCTTCGTGAAGCGCAAAGGAGAGGACGTCGGGAATCCAGTCGTGTCCCAGGTGTGCCTGGTTCATCTCCAGGATCTCCGAGTCCTCCAGGAAGGTGATGGAGAGCTCACCCCCCTCCACTCCCACCTGTCGGAAGAGCGCCTGGAGGGCCCGCTCGACGGGGGGCGCCGGGATAGGGAGGTCCCCGGCGGGGTTCAGGTGAACCACCGGACCCTCATTCCCCGGGTCTCCCTCGTCCCCCCCGTCACCCGCGGTCATCCGAATCCTCGGCGTCGAGGTTGAATAGCGACGGCGCCGACTCGACCTTCGGCCCCACCGCCCCCGCCGTCCGCGCCGCGTCTTCCGGGGTCGGAGGGCGGTGATGCCCATCGGCCTCATCCCGCCCCTCCCGCTCCTCCCGCTCCGAGCGTGACCGCGCCTGGCCGGGAGACTCGGTGAGGTGCCGGGTCTGCGGATAGTCGATCCGGTGATGGTAGAGCCCCGCGAGCACCTTCTCGAAGGCCCCCTTGATGGTCCCGATGTCCTGGAGGGTCAGGGGGGCGAGGTCGAGCTGGCCCGCGCTGATCTTCCCCTCGACGATGGTGTCGATGAGGTCGCGAACCCGCTCGGGGGTGGGCTCCTGGAGCGTCCGGGTGGCCGACTCCACCGAGTCGGCGAGCATGACGATGGCGGTCTCCCGGCTCCGGGGACGGGGGCCCGGGTAACGGAAGTTCTCGAGATCGACCTCCTCGCCCTCCTCGGCCTCGGCCTTCGCCTTCTCGTAGAAGAAGGAGATCTCCTGGGTCCCGTGGTGCTCGGGAATGAAGTCCATGAGGACCTCGGGGACCTTCGCCTCGCGAGCGAGACGGATTCCCTCGGTCACATGCTCCCGGACGATGGAGGCGGAGGTGGCGGGCTTGAGCTTGTCGTGGGGGTTCCGTCCTCCGGGCTGGTTCTCGATGAAGTACTGGGGCTTCACCATCTTCCCCACGTCGTGGTAGTACACCCCCACCCGGCAGAGGAGGCCATTGGCGCCGATGGCGTTGGCGGCGGCCTCGGAGAGGTTGGCCACATTGATGGTGTGGGCGTAGGTCCCCGGGGCCTCCATGGAGAGCTTTTTCAGGAGCGGTCGGTTGGGGTCGGCCCACTCCAGGAGGGTCTGGTCGGTGGTGATGCGGGTGAGCCACTCGAAGACCGGAAGGAAGCCCATGGCGAGGATCGCGCTCACCACGGCGTTCCCCCCCGCCCACGACCAGGAGAGGGCGATGCGGGTCGGGTCGCGGCCCGTCACGAGCCCCAGGGTCCCGATGGCGACGAAATACGCGGCGGCGATGATGGCGATGAAGACCCAGGTCTGGGCCCTTCGCCGCACCGCCCGTACCGAGAGCCCCGCCGCCGCGCCACCCACGAAGACGGGCATCCAGGCGTGGAGGCTCTGGAAGGGCGGCTGGATCCCGGCGAGGACGGCGAGCACCGCCACCAGGACCAGGGCGATCCTCCCATCCCAGAGCACCGCCACCGCAAGGGAGACGAAGGCGATGGGGAGAAGCTCCACCGGCAGGTCGTGGCGGGCAATGAGCCCCGCCCCACCCGCGAAGGCCAGGACCAGGAGGGAGTGGAGCGCGACCCACCGGATGTTGGTGTAGACCTCGTGCCGGAAGAGGAAGAGGAAGGCCCCGAAGATCCCCAGGACCAGGAGGTTCAGGAGGAGGCTTCCTGCGAAGGGCGCGAACTGAAAGCCGGTGGCCTCCAGTTCGCCTCGGGCTCGGAGTGCCTCTTCGTACGCCGCGAGCTGCTCCACCTCCGATTCCCGAACCTGCTGGTTGGCCCGGACGATGGCCTCACCCTGGAGGACGGTGGCCCGGGTGGTGGGTACCGCCTGGCGCGCGGCGTTCCGGTCGCGCTCGGTGGAAAGGGCGTCGAACCGGAGGCTCGGGCTCAGGAAGCGGATGAGGACGAATCGGAGGAGTTCGTCGGCCTCCGAGCCCGCCTGGGGTGGGAGGAGCGCGGCCGCCTCCTCGTAGAACTCCCGGGCGGTGAGGACCGAATCCCGCGGGAGATAGCGGTCGGCGCCCTCCGGGGGGACCTCCAGGATCCGGGCGACGGAAGGATCGATGCGCGCCCCCTCGTCCATCACCCCGCGGGGCAGGATCTCGTTCACCGCACGATCCGCGGTGGCCACGATCACCCCGCGGCTCCCGGGCTCGATGAGCTGCTCCCGCTGTACCTGGTTGGCGGGAATCCCGAACTCTTCCAGGACCTGATCCACCGCCGGGTCGGGCGTCTCCTCCTCGGCGGCCTCCTCGATCCGCTGGAAGAACTCGGCGAGCCGGTCCGACATCTCTTCGGTGGCGGCCGGATGCCGCTCGAAGGTGGGAGGCACGGCGGCGGCCGCTGCCTCCCGCTCGCGCTCCAGCTCGTCGCGGTTCTTGGGCACACCGAAGGCGATGGAGGCGATGATGTCCTCCTCCGCCACCATCCCCACCTCGTAGCGGGTGACCTCCTGCCCCGGTGTGGGGGGGAAGAAGAGGGTGACGCAGAGGGCCAGGGCCATGAGGAGAGCGACGCGCGCCCCGTGGTGGAGTACGCCCTCGGGCCAACGGCGCTCGGGGGGGACGGAGAGGACCCCCAGGATCCCCTCCGGTCTGGCCCAGCCCGGCTTATGGTCTCGGCTCACTCGGTCTCCCCGTGGGGTGGCTCCTCCGCCGCGTCGAGCTCGTCCGCATCGGCGTAGGCCCGGATGATGTCCTTCACCAACCGGTGGCGGATGACATCGGTGCCGTCGAGGTAGACGAACTCGATGCCCTCGATTCCGAGCAGGATCCGCTCCACCTCGAGGAGGCCGGAGTCGGAACGCTTCGGAAGGTCAATCTGCGTCTTGTCTCCCGTGATGACCACCCTCGAGTTCAGACCGAGGCGGGTCAGGAACATCTTCATCTGCGCCGAGGTGGCGTTCTGGGCCTCGTCGAGGATGACGAAGGCGTCCGAAAGAGTGCGCCCACGCATGTAGGCGAGGGGAGCGATCTCGATGGTGCGATCCTCGAGGGCACGCTGCACCCGCTCGGGGGGCATCATGTCTTCCAGTGCATCATAGAGGGGACGGAGGTACGGGTCCACCTTCTCCTGGAGGTCTCCCGGCAGGAACCCGAGGTTCTCCCCCGCCTCCACCGCCGGTCGCGCCAGAATGATCCTGCGCACCCGCTTCCGATGGAGGGCGTCCACCGCCGCGGCCACTGCCAGGTAGGTCTTTCCCGTTCCCGCCGGTCCGATCCCGATGACGATGTCGTGGTCCCGGATCGCCTCCATGTAGGTGGCCTGTCCACGACTCTTCGGGGCGATCACCTTCCGGGTGCCGGGGAGGGCGATCCGGAGCTCCTCGCGGGTCGGGGGTGGTCCCCCGCCCTCCGAGGCGAAGTCGGCGGCGATGCGGGCCACGTCGGAGACGTCGAAGGGAGAACGGAGGCGGGCGAGCTCGATGAGGTGCTGGATGACTGGAACCGCCCGTTCCAGGGGCTCGATCTCTCCGGAGAGGATGATCCGGTCCCCCCGGAGCACCACCCGGATTCCGAAGATCCGGGCGAGTTCCTGCATGTTCCCGTCATTGACACCGGCCAGCAGGAGCGGATCCGCCCCTTCCACGTCAAGCCGGTGCTCCACCAGCGTGCGGTTCGCGTTCGCCATGCGCCTCCTGTTCCTTCAGGTTCAACTCGTTTCGGCCTTCAGCCTCAACTCGGCGAGGGCCTCGGGGGTGGCCTCGGTGGGAGCGCCCTCGTAGAGCGCCCGGGCCGCCGTCGTCTTGGGAAAGGCGATGACGTCCCTGAGGCTCCCCACACCGAGGAAGTCCTTCACCATGCGATCCATGCCCAGCGCGATCCCGCCATGGGGCGGTGCTCCCGACGCCAGCGCCTCGAGGAGAAAGCCGAACTTCCGGTCGATCTCCTCGGGCTCGAGCCCGAGAATCCCCAGGACCGTCCGCTGCAGCGACGGATCATGGATTCTCAGACTGCCGGATCCCAGTTCGGATCCGTTGTACACCAGATCGTACGCAATGCCCCGCACCGAGAGGGGATCACTCTCGAGGCGCTCCCGATCTTCGGGGTGCGGGAGAACGAAGGGGTGGTGATTCGCGTAGAGCGCCCCATCCTCTTCCTCGAAGAGGGGGAAGTCGAGAACCCAGAGCCAGGCATGCTCCCGTACCTTCGGAAGCTCCATGGTGTCGATGACCGCTCCCCGGGCCGCCGAGAGCGCCGGCGAGGTCACCCGGTCCGGCCCGGCCGCCACCAGGAGAAGGTCGCCTTCCCCCGCCCCTGTGCCCTCCCAGTGCGCTTCCTCCATCCAGCGGGAGAGGGGCCCGCTCCCTCCGTCGGCGCTCCGTTTCGCCCAGAGGAGCCCCGGGGCGCCGGCCTTCTTCGCCTCCTCCTCGATGGCCTCGACCTCGCGGCGGGAGAGGCGGGCTCCATCGACGATCCGGAGGCCCCGGATCCGTCCGCCCTTCTCCACCGCACCCTTCAGGATGTTGGAGTCGGCGGTGACCAGGAGATCGGTCCAGTCGTCGATCTCGAGCTCCCAGCGAAGGTCGGGACGGTCCGACCCGTAGCGCTCCATCGACTCCTGCCATCCCATCCGGTGGAAGGGGGGCACGGCCTCGATCCCGGCCACCTGGGCCAGGTCCACCATGAGTCCCTCGACCCACTCCAGGATGTCGTCGCTGTCGACGAAGGCGGCTTCCAGGTCGATCTGTGTGAACTCGGGCTGGCGGTCCGCCCGGAGGTCCTCGTCGCGGAAGCAGCGGGCGATCTGGAGGTACCGGTCGAAGCCGGCGGTCATGAGGATCTGCTTGTAGATCTGCGGGCTCTGGGGGAGGGCATAGAATTCCCCCGGATGGACCCGGCTCGGGACGAGGTAGTCCCGCGCTCCCTCCGGGGTCGGCTTGGTGAGGATCGGAGTCTCGACCTCGACGAAGCCCAGGGCGTCGAAGTAGTTGCGGACCGCCAGGATCAGGCGGTGCCGAAGGCGGAGGTTCTGCTGGAGTTCGGCCCGCCGGAGGTCCAGGTGGCGGTGCCGAAGACGGAGCTTTTCGGAGGGCAGCTCGTCCTCCGGTCCCCGGAAGACCGGGATCGCCGGAGTCTCGGCCCGGTTGAGCCGCTCGATCCCCCGGGCCCGGACCTCGACAGCGCCGGTGGCCATCTCGGGATTGCGGGCCTCCTCCGGCCGAAGGATGATCTCCCCCTCGATCCGGATGACATCTTCGGAGCCCAGCGACCGAACCACCTCCAGCGCCTGGTCGTCCAGAACGTCGGGGCCCAGCGAGACCTGGATGATCCCGCTCCGGTCCCGGAGGTCGACGAAGTAGAGCCCTCCCAGGTCCCGGCGGCGGTGCACCCATCCCACCAGGGTCATCTGGGAGCCGGCGTCAGCCTCCCCGATCCCCCCCAGCTCCCGGGTGCGGAGGGCGGTGGCGGTGCGGTCTCTCGGCTGCGGATCGGGTTGGGTCATGTCTATGGGGTGAGTCCTGGGGGTCATGGACACTTCGCCGGATGGCGCGCGGGGCAGGCGGTGGAGGGCCGGTCGGAACCCTCGGGCCGGCCCCGCATACCGGGAAGGGAGAGGCGCCGCTAACTTAGAAGACTGTGCCGGAAAGACAAGGCACGGCGCTCCCCGAACCCCCGTGGCCACCCATGAAAGATCTCCTGTCGCTGACCCCCCCGGAACTCCGGGTCGAGCTCGAGTCCCACCTCCGCGAGCGTGGAGAGCCGAGCTACCGGGCGGACCAGATCCGGAAATGGGTGTACGAGTCGGGCGTCGGCACCTTCGAGGAGATGACCAATCTCCCCACGGAGGAGCGGGAGGCCCTCGCCGAGGTGTACCGCATCGAATGTCCCGAGACAGAGACCGTCTCCCGCTCGGAAGACGGCACGGTCAAGCACCTCTGGCGGATGCGAGACGGAGAGCTCATCGAGTCGGTACTCATTCCCACCGCGGAGCGACTCACCCTCTGCATCTCGTCGCAGGCGGGGTGCGCCATGGGATGTACCTTCTGTGCCACCGGATGGGGAGGCTTCGGACGACAGCTCACCGCCGGGGAGATCGTGGCCCAGTTCCGCAACGCCCGCCAGTGGGCCGAAGAGAACGACTACGGCCCCATCCACAACATCGTCTTCATGGGGATGGGGGAGCCCCTCGCCAACCGGAAGGCCCTCCACCCGGCCCTGACCATCCTGAACCAGGGGCTGGGGGTGGGGGCACGGCGGATCACCGTCTCCACCGTGGGGGTGGTGCCGGGCATCCGCGAGCTGGCGGCCCGCCCCGAGCAGTTCGGACTGGCCCTCTCCCTTCATTCGCCGGTGGAGTCGCTCAGGGCCGAGCTCATTCCCCTGGAGAAGCGGCACCCCCTGCCGGAACTCATGGATGCCGTGGAGGCCTTCGTCCGGGAGGGAGGTCGACGGGTCACCTTCGAGTACACCATGATCCGGGGGATCAACGACGCCAAGGAGCTGGCGCCGAAGCTGGCGGAACTCGCCCACCGGGTGCACGCCTTCGTGAACCTCATCCCCTTCAATCCGATTCCCTACCAGGACTGGCAGCCTTCCGTTCCCGCCCGGGTGGGTCACTTCCGGAAGGTCCTGGAAGAGGCCGGGATCTCGGTGGCGGTGCGGGAGCCCCGCGGTCGGGACATCGACGCGGCGTGCGGTCAGCTCCGGGCGAATGCCCTGGTCCAGCTCGACGCCGAGCCGCGGCCCCGGGCCACGCCGTAGGGGGCATTCACCCGTCGGAATCCTGCAGGCTCACCGGACGGGAGGCCGCATGCCGCACCGCCCGCTCCCGGTCCTTCCACTCGGGCATCCCGTACCAGAAGATGGCCCACGGTTCCTCCTTCACCACCCCGTCGGCCCGACTGAAGTAGAAGTCGTTGGCCGGATTCCCGATCCGGGACCGCCAGAAGAGCGCGGGGGTCTCCGCCCGCATGGTCCGCCAGGTGCCCCGACCCAGGCCCTCGCCACGCACGCCCTCCATGACCACGAACTTGTCCATGTAGGTGAGGTCGTCCTCGCGGGTGAGGACGATGGCTGCGCGATAGTGCTCGCTCAGGTAGATCCTGTGAGGGATGGTCCGCTCGAAGTAGTCGGGCTCCAGCGGGCGCCCGAAGGCCGACTCCACCAGGGCGGCGAACCGCTCCCGGTCGACACTCTCCCACGAGGTGTGGGTGAGGACCCGCTCGCCTCTTCGGACCAGGGTCCCCGACCCCCGGTGGGTGAAGAGCTCCTTGGCCATCTCGCCGGGCCGGGTGATGGAGAGAGAGCTCGAGGGGGGCAGCGACATCATCAGGTCGTGAATCTGCTCCATCTTCACCCGCATCCCCCCATGCACCCACGGCTTCGACATGAGGGCCTCATAGTCGTTCACCAGGCTGATGGAGTCGATGAGATTTCCGTCGGCGTCGAGGAGCCCACCGGTTCCGGTGAGGAAGATGATCTTGTAGGGCTGCACCCGCTTCACCAGCTCGTTGGCGGCCCAGTCGGCGTTCACATTCACGATCTGACCGGTGGCCGTCTCCCCCAGGGAGGTGATCACCGGCATGGAGCCGGCATCGATGGCGGCCTTCAGGCCCTCGGTGTGGACGATCCCCACCTGACCCACGAGTCCGAAGCGCTCCGGGTCGAGCATCTCGCACTCGAAGACCCCGGTGGCGATGGAGGTGGCCCCGACCCCGGCATCCCGGAGGGCCTCGACGAGGCGGAGGTTCTGCTGGAGCATGACCCGGCGCACCACCTGGAGGGCTTCCGGGGAGGTGTAGCGGAGGCCGTCGACGATGGGAGCATCGACCCCCTCCCGCGCCAGCTCCTCGTCGAGCTGCGGGCCGGCCCCGTGGACCACCAGGGGGGTCAGGCCCACCTGCTGGAGGAAACCCAGCGAGGAGACGAGTTCGTGGAGGTCGTCTCGGAGAACCGCCCCCCCAACCTTCACCACGGCGAAGCGAACCGCATCCACCTGGGAGAACCGATCCAGGTAGAGCTGGATCTCCCGGGTGCTCGCAAGGTTCGAGAGAAGACGAACGATGGTGGGTCTGATATCATCCATGGGAGGTGAAGCTCACATCCTGGGCGCCAGGGAAAGAGGTCGGGCGTACGGGGTTCTTCAAGTCAGGTGTCAGCGGGTGCCCACCAGAACGATCCGGTCGCCGTCGGGGCTCACGGCCATTCGGCTCCAGACGATGTCCTCCGGTCCGACGCCCCCCAGGGGAATCCAGTCGTCATCGACCCCCGGACGGAAAGCGAAGAGGTTCCGCCCTTCCGCCACCATGAGAACCCCGTCGGGGGTCCATGCATGATCGGCACCCTGGGCCGGCCCACGGACGAGGGTGGCGGTGGACCCGGTGTTGCCATCGAAGCGGCGGATCCGACTCTCGCCATTGCGGATCTCGACGAAGCTGACGGCACCCTCGCCGGGAATGGCGCGTACAGCGGGCCCGACCCCCTCGGCGATCACCCGGTGGAAGTCGGTCCCCACTTCGGCGATCTGGAGGGAAGCCGGATCGCCGAGCACGTAGGTGACCACCCGGTCCGAGTCGAGCCATGCGTGGTAGCCCACCGGCTCCAGATGGGAGATGAGGAGCTCGGGCTCCCCCTCTCCGTCGGGATCGAGGGCCCAGAGGCGCTGGGTCGTCCCATCGGCCTCCACGCGCACCACCACGATCCGACCGTCGGCGAGGGGCGTCGGTGAGTACTCGCTCTCCGGCGTCGACTCCAGGAGCGGGCGGGACGTCCGGGTGTCGAGATCGAAGTGGTGGATGTCGGTGCCCCCGTCTTCGCGGCCCGCGGTGTAGACGAAGGCCCTGCCGTCGGGGAGGAAGTGGGGCTGGTTGTCGTAGAGGGGACGCTGGGTGAGGTTCTCGGGCGTCCCCACCCGGGGGAGTCCCTCCTCATCGGTCTCCAGGGGCGCAAGCCAGAGGTCGGTGGCCGGTGGAGCGGCGTCCGGAGCGGCCTCCTCCTCGACGGGGGGCTCCCCGCATCCGGCCAGGAGCGCCATCACCAGGAGACCGAATCCCCACCGGGACCCAAACCGATTCGCCATCAACGGATCCTCCTTCCGATCCGGTCCCAGCGAACCTCTCGCACGAAGGCGAAGGGAGTGGCCGAGCCGCGGTTGTAGGAGAAGTAGAAGAACATCGCCTTTCCTTCGAGCCGCCAGTCCTCCACCAGCCCCCAGTAGCGGGAATCCAGCGATTCGTCCCGGTTGTCCCCCAGCATGAAGTAGTTCTCCTCCGGGATCACGAGGGGACCCCAGTTGTCGCGGGTGGGACGGTACCCGGAGCGGTCCACGTCCGGCAGGAGGTGATCGGCCTGCCAGTCCATCCAGGGGTGCTCATGGTCTCCGGAAAAGTCCTTCCACTGGACGAAGGGCTCGTCCTGGCGCTCACCATTGCGGTAGAGCTCCTTGTCCCGCATTTCCAGGGTGTCGCCGGGCATCCCCACGATGCGCTTCACCAGCTTCATGTCGTCTTCGTGCCGGGGATCGAAGACCACCACCTCGCCCAGCCGCCCCTCGGAGTAGCCCGGCGTCCGGATGTTGGTGCCGGGAATCCGGGAGCCCAGGGCGAGTCGATTCACCATGAGGAAATCTCCCACCTTCAGGGTCTCCTCCATCGAACCCGAGGTGATGACGAAGGTCTGCACGAGAAAGGTGCGGATCACCACGAGGAGCACCACCGTGATCACGAGCGTCTTCAGCCATTCGGCCGCGGCGCTCGGTGCTTCGACCCTTTCCCTTCGGGCCTTCGCCCGCTCTTTCCGATCACGTCTTCCAGTCAAGGCTTCTCATCCCTCCCCGGTGGGGCTCCCCCTCCGGGGGTCATGGTTCATGGTGGGAGTCCACTTCTCGCACCCGACGTTCCTCGCCGGGAAGCCACCGGGCGCCGAGACGCACCGTGACATCGAGGAGGAGGGTGGAGTCGGGCTCGCTCCGAACGGACTCGATCCCCAGGGCCTCCGCCACCGCCCGGGCGTAGGACGGATCCGTTCCCCGATGGATGACCTCCGATTCTTCCGCATCGAAGCTAGCGGCATTTCCGAAATAGACCACATCGAATCCCAGTTCCCGCAACTCGTCCTTGGCCAGGGAGGCCATTCCGGGCACCCCACCGGCATTGAGGACCTCCACCCGCACCCGGACGTCCGGAGGGAGTGCCTCCAGGGCCGAGCCTTCCACGCCCTCCTCCACCCGCTCGAGCGAGCGGAAGATGCCTTCGCCTTCGCCCTCGGCCCACTGTGCGCCGAACCAGACCCCGACCCCGGCCAGGACCAGGATTACGACCCCGGCGAAGGTCGAGCCCAGCGATCGGCGCTTCCGGTTACGACGTCGGCGGGCCATGGGCCACCTCCTTCACCAGTGAGTTCCAGAAGTGCACGGTTTCCCGGGGGAGCGGACGCTCCTCCTCCAGACTCGTTCTCACCCGTTCCCTCAGGACATCGAGGGTCACCCGGTCGGGCTCCTCGGGAAAGCGCTCCCGGCGGCGGGCACGCCACGACGGTGGATGCCCCTCGGCTCCATCCTCGCCACTCCGCCCATGGCCTCGCCGTTCCCGGCCGGGCTCCAGATAATCGGCACAATACAGCGCCCGGCCCATTCGATCCAGTTCCGGGTGCCCGATGGTGTGGAAGGCGACGGCCCGGAGGAAGGAGGCGTCGTCCACCCCCTCCTGCCGGAGCCGCTCCGCGCCGGCGGGGCCATGGAGGAGGGGAGCGGGAAGTGCCCGATGCTCGGGATCGACCAGGGGAAGGAGTTCGCCGGGAGGGGCCTCGCGGAGGACATCGTGGAGATGGCCCACCGCCTTCCAGCGGCGGACCTGCTCACGATCGAGTCCCAGCGCCTCCGCCCAGCCCACCATGAGCTCGGCGACTCGATTCATATGCTCCTGCCGGGTCCGCCCCGCCCGTGCCCAGGTGGGAAGTCGGCCCTCGGCCGCAGCCTCGATGAGTGGGTGGGTCATGCGCGACGGCTCCGGTCCGATGGGGGAAGCCGGGGGTCCTCGTCCCGCACCCCCAGCAGCACATTGTCGATGAGTCGGGTGGAACCGATGTGGACGGCCCCGGCGAGCACGGCGCCCACCCGGGCCGTCTCCATGGGCAGGAGGGTCTCTGGGTGGACCACCTCGATGTACTCGACCCGCATCCCGCCGCCCCGCTCCAGGCGGTCACGGACCCCGGACACGAGATGACGAGCCTCGGTCATCCCGCCCAGGAAGTCGGAGGCGGCCCGGGCGAGCTCGGCCTGAAAGCGGGGCGCCACCTCACGCTGAATGGGTGAGAGGTAGACATTGCGGGAGCTCAGGGCGAGGCCGTCGTGTTCCCGCACGAGGGGACCGACCTGAACATCCACGTCCAGGGCGAGGTCCCGGACCATCTGCCGGATCAGCACGGCCTGCTGGTAGTCCTTTCGCCCGAAGACCGCCACGTCGGGGCGAATGAGCGCGAAGAGCCGCGCCACCACCGTGAGCACCCCGGGAAAGTGGTGGGGCCTCGAGATCCCGCAGAGTCGCTTCCCCATGGGCCCCGGGTCGACTCGAATGACCGGGGGACCATCGGGATACATCTCGGAGACCGGGGGTGCGAAGATGTGGGTGACCCCCCGTGCACGGGCCTTCCGCACGTCCCCCTCCAGGTCGGTCGGGTAGTGCTCCAGGTCCTCCCCCTCTCCGAACTGGAGGGGATTCACGAAGATGGTGAGAAGGACGGTGTCGGCCGACCCATGGGCCTGGTCCACCAGGGAGAGATGACCCTCGTGGAGGTAGCCCATGGTGGGGACGAGTGCGAGGGAGTCGCCTCGCTCCCGGAGCTCGGCGAGAGCCTCCTGGAGCGCCACCCGATCCCGCAGCAGGTGGACCCCCTCCACCCGGACCGACTCCGAAGGGTCGCTCACCCCTGGCGTCCTCCGATGGTGTGCTCCGGGCCCGGAAAGTCTCCGTCGCGGACCTCCCGGACATACGCCTCGATCCCCTCCGACGCGGCCCGGTGGAGCTCGGCGTAGACCTTGAGGAAACGGGGCTGGAAGTCGGGATTCATCCCCACTGCGTCGGGAAGGACCAGGACCTGTCCATCACACCCGGCACCGGCGCCGATCCCGATGGTGGGAATCACCAGCGCCTCGGAGACCTGTCGGGCCAGGGGGCCGGGAACCAGCTCCAGGACGAGGGAGAAGATCCCGGCCTCCTCAAGGGCCTTCGCTTCCGCCAGGAGACGCTTCGCGCTCTCCTCGTCGCGCCCCTGCACCCGGTATCCCCCAAGGGCGTGCACCGACTGGGGGGTGAGGCCCAGGTGGCCGTGCACCGGGATTCCCGCCTCGACGATCCTTCGGGCGGTCTCGACGGTCCGGGGGTCGCCCCCCTCGAGCTTCACCGCCTGGGCTCCCGTCTCCTTTAGGATGGTGCCGGCATTGCGCACCGCCTCTTCGGCCGACACCTGGTAGGAGAGGAAGGGGAGATCCACCACCAGAAAGGTCTCGGGGGCCCCCCGCCGGACGGCGGAGGCGTGGCGGATCATGTCGTCGAGGGTCACCGGGAGGGTCGAATCGTACCCCAGCACCACCTGTCCCAGGGAGTCGCCCACCAGGATCAGATCGACCCCGGCACGTTCGAGGATCTTCGCGAAGAGGTAGTCGTAGCAGGTGAGGGAGGCGATCTTCTGGCCCTCCACCTTCATCTGCACGAAATCCCGAACGGTGCGGCGGCGACGGGCTGGAGAGTCTTGAGCGGACACGCGGACGCCGGGCGAGAGGAAGTGAAGGTCGACCGCCGGACGATAGAAAGTGCCCGGCACGGTGTCAAACCCCCACCCCCCGATCCCCGGACCCGGAAGCGAGGCCACACTCCATGCGATGGGACCCCCTCCTCACCCGAGCGGTCGCCCGCGAACTCGACGGTCGGCTCCATCGAGCCCGGGTCCGTTCCCTCCTCCTGGATCCGGAGAACCGGCGAATCCTCCTCTACCTGAGGGAGCACACCCTGGTCCTGGAACTCCACCCGGAGGCGGGGTGGATCTCTCTTCTGGATCCGGCCGAGCCCCCTCCGGACGCCCGCCCTCTCGCCTCGCGGATCGTCGGAGTTGGAGCGCTTCCAGACGAGAGCGCGCTGGTGCTGGGCCTCCAGCGGGTGCGTGGGAAGGACGAAGGGGTGGAGGTGGTGGCGGAGTTCGTGGGGAACCGGTGGAATGGGCTGGTGGTGGGCCATTCGAGTCGGCGGATCCGGCATGTGCTGGTCCCCCGAAAGGAGCGGGAGCGGGTCCTGGAGGTGGGTCACGAATACGAGCCACCGCCCTCGACGGAGCGAGCCGGGATCGACGGCGCGCTGGACCGGGCGGAGTGGAACTCCATCGTCGGCCAGGGGGAGGACCGCCGGACCCGCCTCCTCCGTGGGATCGCCTGGACCTCGTCCCTCAATGCTCATCGCTTCCTGGATGGCGGGTGGCAGGTGTGGCGGGACGCCGTGGCGTCGGAAGGGGCCGGAGCGTACCTCGTGGAGGGTTCCCGGGGCCCCCAGCCCTACCC
>SLSF01000223.1 GCA_007130605.1 Gemmatimonadota bacterium
GCGTCCACCTTCTCGGGCGCGTCGGGGTGATCCGTCCCCAACGACACGACCTCCAAGGCTGCGGTATACATGAGATTCTTCAAGGATGCGAGCTACCAGTTCATCGAGAAGCGGCGAAAGGCCTATGTGGTATCGGCCACCGTGATCATCCTGGGGTTCGGGGCGATGGCGTTCAACATCTTCTCCATCGGGAGCTGGCTCGACTACGGGATCGACTTCACCGGTGGAACGGTCATCGTGGTGGAGTTCGCCGAGGAGACGACGGCGGCCGACATTCGCGAGGCGCTGGGCGGGGCCCAGGCACCCTCCATCTCGGAGTTCGGCGGGGTGGACCAGTACATCATCCGGGCGCCCCTCGAAGAGGAGGATGGCGACATCGAAGTCGTCTCCCGCCGGATCCGGGGCGAACTGGAGGCTTCACCGGCCATCGGCGCATTCGAGGTGGTTCAGACTGATATCGTGGGTGCGAAGATCGGAGAGGAGCTGACGCAGCAGGCGCTCCTGGCCATTCTCTTCTCCTTCGTCCTCACCCTGATCTACATCGCCTTCCGCTTCGAATTCCGCTTCGGGATCGCCTCCATCATCGCCACCACCCACGACATCCTGATCACCCTGGGCTTTCTCGCCCTCTTCAGGGTCGAGATCTCGCTTCCCACCGTGGCGGCGATCCTCACCATCGTGGGTTACTCGCTGAATGACACCATCGTCGTCTTCGACCGGATCCGCGAGAATCTCAACAAGAAGGGCGGACGGCGAGAGGACCCCATCAAGCTCATCGACCGCTCCATCAACGAGGTGCTCCCCCGGACGGTGATGACCTCCATGACCACCCTCGCGGTGCTCCTCTCCCTCCTCATCCTGGGGGGCGCGGTGATTCGGGACTTCACCATCGTCCTGATCCTGGGAGTGGTCATCGGGACCTACTCCTCGATCTTCGTGGCGTCGCCGGCACTGCTGGAGATCCAGAAGCGGTGGGAGAAGAAGGACAAGAAAAAGAAGAAGTCCTCCAGGTCTCGCGGGGGCCGGAAGGCGATCCCGGTCTGAGGGGACGGTCACCCCGAGGGGGATGTACCCCGTGAGCCCCATGCTCATCGACTCCCACTGCCATCTGACGGCGAGCGCCTACGCCGAGGACCGGGACGACGTCCTGGAGCGGGCGGTGGACGCTGGGGTCGGTACGGTGATCACCATCGCCTCCGATCCCGAAGACGCCGTCGACGCCCTCGCCCTGACGCGGATCGACAGGGCGAGGGGACCCCGGATCTACTCCACCTCGGGGATCCACCCCCACCAGGTGGGTGACCTCCCCGACTCGGTGGAGGCGCTGGACCCGGTGCGCGCACTCCTGGACGAACCGGAGGTGGTGGCCGTGGGAGAATGCGGGCTCGACTTCCACTACGACTTCGCCACCCCCGACGCCCAGTTCCGCTGGTTCCAGGCCCAGCTCGAGCTGGCGGCCGAGGTCGACCTGCCGGTGGTGGTTCACTGCCGGGAGGCCGAAGAGGCCATGATTCCCCGTGTCCGCGAGGCGGGGGAGGCCGGGGTACGCGGGGTCCTTCACTGCTACCCCGGGGACCTGGCTCTCCTGGAGGTCGCCCTCGACGCCGGCTGGAGCGTCTCCTTCACG
The DNA here is from genome assembly GCA_007130605.1 of Gemmatimonadota bacterium. Taxonomy (GTDB): domain Bacteria; phylum Gemmatimonadota; class Gemmatimonadetes; order Longimicrobiales; family Gaopeijiaceae; genus SLBA01. Next base: position 1,628 of record SLSF01000223.1, read on the forward strand.
GGGATCGTCACCTTCCGGAGCTTCGACGGGGTCGAGGCGGTTCGCACCGTCCCCGGCGACCGGTACTTCGTGGAGACCGACGGGCCCTACCTGGCACCGGTACCGCACCGGGGAAAGCGGAACGAGCCGGCGTATGTCTCGCTGGTGGCCGACCGGGTCGCCGAGCTCCGGGGCGAGTCCCCCGAGGTGGTGGCGAGGGACTCCACCCGGAACGCTCACGCCTTCTTTCGACTTCCCTGACGTACGCCCTTCCTCACTGCCCCCTGATTCATGCCCCGACGGATCCAGATCCTTCCCGACGCGGTGGCCAACCAGATCGCCGCCGGCGAGGTGGTGGAGCGCCCGGCGTCGGTGGTGAAGGAGCTGGTCGAGAATGCGGTGGACGCCGGGGCGAAGCGGATTCTGGTGGAGATCGAGCGGGGTGGGAAGCGGAGCATCCGGGTCGCCGATGACGGGGTGGGGATGGGACGGGAGGACGCGCTCCTCTCCCTTGATCGCCACGCCACCTCGAAGATCCGGAAGGCCGACGACCTGAGGGCGGTGGCGACCTTCGGCTTCCGGGGCGAGGCCCTCCCCTCCATCGCCTCGGTCTCGATCTTCACTCTCGAGACCCGCCCGGCCGACGAGGCGGTGGGCACACGGGTCGCCGTGCGCGGGGGAACGATCTCCGATGTGCGGGACCATCCCCGGACCCCCGGGACCACGGTGGTGGTGGAGCGCCTCTTCTTCAATGCGCCGGCCCGGAGCAAGTTCCTGAAGGGCCCGGGGGCCGAGACCCGCGCGGTGAGCGAGGCCCTCACACCCATCGCCCTTGCGAATCCCGGGGTGGCCATCACCCTCGAGTCCGATGGACGGACCCTGATGGAGCTCCCCGGCGAGGACGACCTGGCCGAGCGGATCGTACGGATCTGGGGCGAGGAGGAGGCCGGGGCGCTCATGGCCGTGCAGGGCGAGGGCGAGGGGCTGCGGGTCCGTGGCCTGGTCCAGCGCCCGGACCGGACCCGCCCGGGTTTTCGGCGTGCCCAGCTCTTCATCGGGGGGCGGCCCTTTCGGGATCCGGATCTCCTGGCTGCCGCCACACGGGGCTACCGGACGACCATCCCCCCGGACCACCGTCCCTGGATCTTCCTCTTCCTCGAGGTGGAGGAGGGCGGCGTGGATGTGAATGTCCACCCAACCAAGGCGGAGGTGCGCTTCCGGCGAAAGTCCCGGATCGAGGCGCTGGTGGAGCAGTCGGTTCGCCATGCGCTGGAGGGGGAGGACTCGGCGGCCACATTCGAGAGGTCGCCGGCCCGACCCCCCGCCGAGGTCCGGGAGCCGTCCCCCGAGGAGGACCAGGACGAGGAGTCCCAGATGGCGCTCTTCTTCTCTTCGCCGGATGGACCTTCTGCGGTGGTGGATGAAAAGGAGCCGGTCCCGGCGCTCGAGGAGATACGCCCCCGTCTCTGGCAGGTGCACCAGTCGTGGATCCTGGCGGAGGTGCGCGACGGGATCCTCCTCATCGACCAGCACGCCGCCCACGAGCGGGTCCTCTACGAGCGGATCGTGGCGGGCTTCGACCGGGACCAGGCCGAGTCCCAGCGACTCCTCTTCCCCCTGACCATTCGGTTGACCCGGGCCGAAGCCACCATGGTGGAGGATCTCCAGGGGCTCCTCCATCGGACGGGATTCGAGGTGGAGTTCTTCGGGGGCGATGCCGTCATCCTCCACGCGGTGCCCACCCCGCACCCCTACTTCGACGCCGAACGGTGCTTCCGCGAGATGGTGGAGGAACTCACCCATGGCTCCGAACTGGTGCGATCGGCCCGGAACCAGCATGAGCGGGTGGCCATGAGCTTCGCGTGCAAGGCGGCCATCAAGGCGGGACAGGCCCTCAGTGACCGCGAGATCCAGGAACTCTTCGACCAGCTCTTCGCTACCGAGCTCCCCTGGCACGATGTCCATGGGCGCCCCACCACGGTTCGCCTCACCCGGAACGAGCTCGAGCGGAAGTTCGGTCGATGACCGGCGAGGATCGTCCCGTCCTCGCCATCGTGGGGCCCACGGCATCGGGAAAGACAGCGCTTTCGATCCGGGTGGCCGAGGTCCTCCAGGGCGAGGTGATCTCCATGGACTCCCGCCAGATCTTCCGGGGGATGGACATCGGGACGGCGAAGGCGACCCGGGAGGAGCGTGCACGGGTGCCCCATCACGGCCTCGACATCGTCGACCCGAGGGAGCACTACTCGGCGGCCCGCTTCGCCGAGGACGCCCGCCGCTGGATCGAGGGGATCCGGGGGCGGGACCGTTGGCCCCTCCTGGTCGGGGGCACGGGGTTCTTCCTGAAGGCCCTCACCGATCCGGTCTTCGAGGAGCCTCCCATCGACCGGGAGCGTCGAGCCCGGCTTCGGACGTGGTTCGAGGGGCGATCGAAGGCGGAGCTGGCCCCCTGGGTCGAACGGTTGGACCCGGAGCGAGCCGAAGTCGCCCTCGCCGGGGGCATCCATCGCATCGCCCGGACTCTCGAAGTGGCCCTCCTCACCGGGCGTCCGCTGAGCTGGTGGCACCGGAACGCACCGCCGGTGGCGCCTCCCCTTCGACCCCTCATCTTCCGCCTCGCCCTTCCTCGAGAGGAGCTCTACGGCCGGATCAACCGCCGGGCCCGGGCCATGTTCGATTCGGGGCTGGTGGCGGAGGTGGCGGAGCTCCTGGAGGCCGGGGTGCCCCGCGACGCTCCGTCCATGACCGGTACCGGGTACCGGGAGGCGGCCGAGGTGCTGGAGGGGAGCCTCTCGGTGGAGGAGGCCATCGACCGGGTGCAACGGGTCACCCGGCGCTACGCGCGGCGGCAGGAAACCTGGTTTCGCCACCAGCTTCCCGAGGAAGGGGTCGAGGTCATCGATGCCTCGCTCCTCCTGGAGGACCAGCTCCGCCAGGTCCTCCTCCGGCTGAAGAGGTGGAGTGCCGGAGGGACCGGAGGAGCGCGGGACGGGGTAGGGGGCCAGAAGTCGAATCCACCTCCAGGGGAGTCCACTTGAAGATCGGAATCACCTGTCATCCCACCTATGGGGGCTCGGGCGCCGTCGCCACCGAACTGGGCCTCGAGCTCGCCGCCCGGGGGCATGACATCCACTTCATCACTCATGCGCAGCCCTTTCGCCTCGACGGCTTCCGGGAGCGGGTCTACTACCACGAAGTGGAGATGGATCCATACCCGCTCTTCGAGCATCCGCCCTACTCCCTCGCCCTCGCCGTCGCCCTCCACGAGGTGGCGGAGGACGCGGGCCTGGACCTGGTCCATGCCCACTACGCCATCCCCCACGCCACCTCGGCGTGGATCGCCCGGGAGATGTTCAATGGGCGCCGGGGGCCCAGGCTCGTCACCACCCTCCATGGGACCGACATCACCCTGGTGGGGGACCATCCCTCCTTCAAGTCCATCACACGCTTCTCCATCCTCCAGTCGGATGGGCTCACCGCGGTGTCGGAATTCCTCCGGGACCGCACCGAGGAGAACTTCGGGGTCGACGCCGACTCCATCCGGGTGATCCCCAACTTCATCGACACGGAGCGCTACCGGCGGGGTCGGGACCCCTGCCACCGGGCCACCCTGGCGCCGGGGGGAGAGAAGATCGTCATGCACATCTCCAACTTCCGTCCGGTGAAGCGGATCCCCGACGTGGTGGAGACCTTTGCACGGATCCGGAAGGAGGTGCCGGCGCGGCTGGTCATGGTGGGCGATGGTCCGGAGCGCCCCCACGCCCAGCGGCGGGTCGAGGAGCTCGGACTGGCCCCCGATGTTCTCTTCCTGGGGAAACACGCCTCGGTGGACGAGCTTCTGGCGTGCAGCGACCTCTTCCTCCTCCCCTCGGAATCCGAGTCCTTCGGCCTCGCCGCCCTCGAGGCGATGGCGTGTGGGGTTCCCGTCATCGCCGCCAGGGTGGGAGGGCTCCCCGAGGTGGTGGAGGATGGGCGCTCGGGATTCCTCTTCCCGGTGGGCGATACCGACGCCATGGGCGAGGCCGGGGCGGCGCTTCTTGCCGACGAAGCCCGCTGGGTCGAGGCCTCCGATGCGGCGCGGGCCCGGGCGGTGGAGCACTTCTCCGCCGACCGGATCGTTCCCATCTACGAGAGCTTCTACCGCTCGGTGGTGGAGGGGAATGGGGTGCGGCCGCGCCCGAGCTACGCCGATGGGGCGGGAGGGTGATGGCCATGTCGAGGATCGAGTTCCACCCCCGGCTGGGCTCGACCCAGGACCGGATCCGGGAGCTGGCCCGTGCGGGTGCACCACCGGGCACCGCCGTCCGGGCCGGAATGCAGGAGGCGGGGCGGGGGAGGGCCGGGCGCCCCTGGGTGAGCGAGCCCGACTCTGGCCTCTGGCTCTCCCTCCTCCTCCCGATGGACCCGGAGGCCCCCGGTGGGATCACGCTGGCGGTGGGCGTCCGACTGGCCCTCCTCCTGGAGGCACGCTTCGGCCGCCCACTCCGGATCCGATGGCCCAACGACCTCCACCTCCCCGACTCCACCGGTGTCGACGAGGGGTGGACCGGAAAGCTCGGGGGCATCCTCTGCGAGAGCGCGCCCGGACC
>SLSF01000151.1 GCA_007130605.1 Gemmatimonadota bacterium
AGCTCCGGGCCGCCGGGATCCCAGATCGCCGGGTAGCGCCCGCTCAGGTAGCCCGCCACCGCCAGGAGCCCGGTGGCATCGGCCCCCTCGATCCAGATCCCGCCCCGGGAGAGTCCGTCGGTGGCCGGAAGACGGAGGAGGACGCCCTCTCCCGGAGCCAGCCCCCGAAGGGCCTCTCCGGGGTCGAGCCCCGCGCCCCGCACCAGGGAGTCGACGGTGCCCACCAGGATCAGGGGGTGGTCGGGGGCCGGCCCCTCCGCGGCCTCGAGAAGCTCCAGGTCCGAAGCATAGCTCTCGAAGCCCAGGCGCGCCGAGAGGTTGGCCGCCGCCGCGACCCCTGCGGGTCCCGAGCCGGGAGCGATGCGGATGCGGGCCGGGATCCGATCGACGAAGCCGTCGTCATTGGTGTCGGCCAGGAGGAAGCCCGGGGCGAGGAGGGTGCGGAGGTCCTCGGGGGGTGTCTGCGGGGGATCCTGGGCTGCGAGCCCGGTGGCTGCCGCCAGGAGGGTGAGTCCGAGCCAGGCGGGGAGGGCCAGGAGACTCGGGTGTGCGGGAGCGCGGCGGATCGACGGGGAACGGGGGGGCGGGGCGTCGGCTGACATCGGAGGGATCGGCGGTCCGGCTGGAAGGCGAGTGGATCGGGGTCGCCCGCCCACAATAGTCCGGGGGCCTCGGGTGCGTCCAGAGGGTGGGGGAGGGATGGGATGCGGTTGGAGACTATGACGCTGGGTCGCTCTGCTCCTTCAGCCCGATGTCTGGCCAGTCGTTGGCGTCACGCCACTCTCCGAACGGTCGACCCTCCGTCCAGATGGGTCGAGCGCGTGATCGGGTGGTCGCCGGGAACCAGGCCAACTCCCGACCCTCGTACGTGCAGGAAGCCGCAGAGATGCACCACACGCCGCGCAAGCCGCGCCCGTGTACTTGTGCTCCAATGGATTGGCAGACACCCCGCTCCACCGGCTCTCCCTCGGAACTCAGCGGGTAGCTCGGCGGCAGACCCAGGGACCTGAGCCCTGTTCGGCTGACCGCATCCGCACATGTCTGACCTCGTGGCAAGGTGGCCGCGACCAGGAGGTACGCATCGTCGTCGAGGTCATCGGCGGTGAAGGGCTGATCCTCAACCATTCGGTCGATTTGCAAGCGAGCCGTGCTCACGCCGGCGTTCAGGTAGAGGACCGGAAAGGAGCCTGGGGGATTCCATCGCCCGCCCACTTCTGCCGCAAAGGACGGATCAAGCGGGTTGGTCCAGAGGGGATCGGCAACCCGTAGCCAGATCCTCCTCTCCGGGAGTGTAACGGTGCAGGTCCGGCTCAAGGCTGGATCCGTCGGAGATCGAACATGGCCGTGACTGCCTCCCGCACCTCGCGGTGCCGGCCCTCGCAGGCGATTTCGTAGAGTGACTTGCCCCTCAGAGATGGAGCCGCCCGACGGACCACCGCAGGAATTCGCTCCCGCTTGAGCTTCCGGTTCAGGATATTGGTTGCCGCATCCAGATCAGCCACCGCCGCCGCTCGCTCCGCGGGGATGCCGTTTTCAAACCACTTCGAGAAGGCCTGTCGGGACACGCCGAACATCCGTGCGGCTTCCGCATTGGAGATCCCCCATAGCGTGGTCAGGCGCTCGAGCGGGTTCCTCCGCAGGGCGCGGTCGAGCGCATCCGCGACCTCCCGCAGCCACTCCACGCTCGGGGCTTCCGCGATCAGCCTCTCTGCTTCTGCATGTGCGGTTTTCATGGGCCACCTCCTTCTGAGCAACCTAATGTCAAGCGCAACGTGTTGTCAACCTCTCCTACGACCCCACCCGAACCACCCGGCGGGTCTCGACGGGGCCATCGGAGCCTTCCCAATCCGCTCGCACCACCAGGGTGTACCGCCCGGAACCGAGCTCCGGAAGGTCGATGGTCACGGCGTGGCCGTGCGCTCCTTCGTGGGGGGATTCGCTCCACTCCATTTGCACCGGGGTGTCCGGGCCGCCTCCGGGGAGGAGACGGGCGAGGGCTCCCAGGACCCCTCCGGGCCGCTCACCCTCAAGGGTCACCACGAGATCCACCGGCGTGTCGGACTCGACTCCGTAGGTCTCCCAATAGAGCCCCACCCCGCCTCCCGCATCGATGCGGGTGTCTGCGAGCATCCGTGCCAGGGCCTCTTCCAGCTCCAGCGGTGGTTCACCGTCGTCGGCGCGAAAGAGGAGGAGGTCCGAGATCCCGGGCCCCTCTCCCTCGAGGGGCTCCAGCATGACCCGGTGCCGCCCGAACTGCCCCTGTCCCAGCACTTCGTGGCTCAGGACGTGTCGCGTGTACGACACCTCGGTCAGGTACCGCGCCGTCAGCCCTTCGAACTCCGTGACCTCCCGAGCGGGGAAGCTCCCCGGCCCATCGCTCAGGATCAGGTGCGGCTCCGCGGCTCCGGCCCCTTCCATCTCGGAGCCCACCAGCGTGCCGGTCACCGCCACCCGCATGCCCCCCCCGCCCCGGAAACGCGCCACCTGCGCCGCCACCTCGTGAAAGGTGCCGTACGAAGGAGTGTACCCTTCGTCCTCCAGCCTCGCCTCGAGTCGCCAGGTCGGCTGCCCGAATCCTTCGCCCTCGAAGTCCGGCACGAAGTGGTACCGGGCGGCGGCGCGGCTCGTCCATTGGTCCATCAGTCCGGGAGGAAGGGAGGGGCTGGTGTGGGCGTCGCCTCGCGCCCAAGAGTCGGGATGTCCCCGCGGAAGGTACCAGCTCCACAGAGCCTCACGAAACGGTCTCGAGAGGTGGTCATGGGTCAACCGCCGCGGATCATAGTCGCTGCCGAATGACATGACGAGGAGCAACCGGGCCTCCAGGGTTCTCGCCAGATGGGTCGTGAGGCGATCGTTGGAGCCGGAGGCGTAGAGCGGATCCGCAAGCCACCACACCGTGTCCGCCACCGCCTCCCGCTGGATGCAGTCCGCTCGATCGAGCGCCCTCCGTTGGCCACCCGCCAGCACGAGGTTCGCCTGCACGAACTCGCACCGTACCGAGTCGGGAGACATGGCGAGGGCGGTCCGAAACTGATCCTCCGCTGCGAGGTGGTCCCCGGTGGCGTGCACCACGTACCCTTCGAGCAGCCCGCACCACCATGCCTGCGCCTGGCAGTTCGCCACGAGGTTCGCCGCCACATCCTCTTCGCCTTCCCGAACCATGCTGTAGACCGCCAGGCCCATGGGGAGCCCGACATCGGGGCGCATCGCCGCAGTCCTCGCGAGAAAGGCGATCCAGGTGCGCAACCCGGAAACCTCGTCGCACGGTCGCCCGGAATGGCAGAAACCGAAGGGACGGACCGCCGGGAAACAGATGTGCCCCTGACTGGGATCGCATCGATCCAGGTCTCCGGGGAGGGGCCGGCCGCCCGCCCCCATGACATTCCGGTTCCGCGAGAGCAACTCACGAAGGACCGCCACGGTGTCCGCGGCCGGGACGGCCGAGGCGGGACTCTCTGCAACGACCCCCAGCCGGGGACCTTCGGAGGCGTGGTCAACTGGAGCCTCGCCACCCCCGATGAGGGCCAGCCACACCAGGATCGGGATCAGGGTCTTCAATCTTCGTGCTCCGCGCAAGAGGTGATCGGCTGGGCCGCTCCGTTCGGTGTGACGGACACGCCGGTCACCGGAGCACCCCATCCTGACGAGGCCAGATGACGACGACGCCACAGGCCCGTGAAAGGGCCCCGGGGTCATGGCTCGGCCGGAGCTCCCCAGCGCATCGTTGAGACGTTCCGACGCCGCCTGACGCCGCACCCCCCGTCCCCCCCTGCGGGTTGCCCCCCCTTTCTTCAACGGCCTTTCAAGGGTCATCAACCACTGGGGGGCTACCGACGGATCCATGGAAAGTCCATCGGACCACGACCGATGCGTGAGAGTGAATGATGTGCGTTCTCACCCTATGGTTTCACGGATGGCATGTCAAGAACAACCTTCCGTCCTTGGTTTGGGTGTTGACAGTTGCCGGCGTGCCGCAACTGAAACCATCGTGTCGAGATTGAGGCCCCTCGTTCGTTCAACGAACAGAGCGGTCGATCCGGCTCCCGAACCCGGATCCGCCGCAGCGTTCTCATCCACTCAGGAGAAGCCCATGTCGCGCGTCCGTCTCCTCGTCGGCACTCGGAAGGGTGCGTTCATCATCACCTCCGACGGCTCCCGTCGGTCCTGGTCCATCGACGGTCCGCACTTCGGAGGGTGGGAGGCGATGCACCTGCAGGGCTCCCCTGCGAATCCCGACCGGATCTGGGCGGCGGTCTTCACCGACTGGCATGGACAGGTGATCCAGCGTTCCGACGACGGAGGCCGAAAGTGGACGCCGGTGGGGAGCGACTTCGCCTACGCCAGTGATCCGGGAGACCACAAGTGGTACGACGGCACCCCGCGCACCTGGGAGTTCAAGCGGGTCTGGCATCTGGCGCCGACTGCGGACGACCCCGACACCCTCCTGGCCGGGGTGGCCGACGCGGCGCTCTTTCGTTCCAGCGATGGTGGAGAGAGCTGGTCCGAGCTTCCGGGCCTCCGCACCCACTCCACCGGCGAGGAGTGGCAGCCGGGCGCCGCGGGGCTCTGTCTGCATACGATCCTCGTGGACCCTCGCGACGCGCGGCGCATGTATGTGGCGATCTCGGCGGCCGGCGTACTCCGGACCGAGGATGGGGGAGGGAGCTGGGAGCTGGCCACCCGGGGCCTCAGCTCCGAACACATTCCGAACCCGGAGGCCACCGTCGGCCACTGCATCCACAAGATGGCGATGCACCCCTCTCGGCCGGACACCCTCTTCATGCAGAAACACTGGGACGTCTGCCGCTCCGACGACCGGGGGGAGAACTGGAAGGAGGTGAGCGGGAATCTCCCGTCCGACTTCGGTTTTCCCATCGTCGTCCATCCGCACGAGCCCGAGACGATCTATGTGATCCCCATCCAGAGCGACTCGGAACGCTTCCCTCCCGGAGGCCAGCTGGGCGTGTACCGGAGCCGGACCGGGGGAGACGAATGGGAGGCGCTCACCCGCGGCCTCCCCCGGGAGGACTGCTTCGTGAACATCCTGCGCGACTCCATGGCGGTGGATCGGCTCGATCCGGCAGGGGTCTACTTCGGGACCACCGGAGGCCAGCTCTTCGCTTCACCCAACGACGGAGACGACTGGCACGTCGTCGCCGACAACCTTCCGAAGATCTACTCTGTCGAGGCGCAGACCCTCCCATGAGACGGATCCGGATCGAGCTCCCGCACCACCTGCGCACCCTGGCCGGGGTCGACTCCACCGTGGAGGTCGAGGTCGGAGACCCGCCGACTCCCGATGCGGTTCTCGACGCCCTCGAGGGCCGCTACCCGATGCTCCGCGGGACCATCCGCGACCACAGCACCCGGGAGCGGCGCGCCTACCTGCGCTACTTTGCCGAGGGGCGTGACATCTCCCACGACCCGAGTGACCGGCCCCTCCCAACCTCGGTGGCAGAGGGGCGTGAAGCCTTCATCGTCATGGGGGCAATCTCGGGTGGCTGAGGGTTCGATCACGGAGCGGGTGGGACCCGGCGACGTGCGCCTGTGGCGCATGCGCTACGTGGCGACTACGCTACATGACTCGCGTCCGGGGGGAGGGGCACATGGCGTATACGCTACAATAACCCTCTCTCACCGTGCTGAATGTAGCGTTCTCGCTACATAAGGGCCGAGAGCCACCTCGTGGGCACCTGACGTCGGTCCAGGGGTCTTCGGTTCGGGGTGCATTCATACCCCACCGGGTGGAAGCAGAAACTCCAGAACCCGGTGCACGCCCAGTTCGTCGGACTCCCGCACGAGGAGCCGCTCGCCATCCACCCGCAGCAGGTGGGCGCGCGGTGGGAGTCGGATCTCGAAGTCGCGGGTCGGGTCGACGTGCCGGACCGCCCAACGCTCGATCTCGTCGGGCTCGGTGGAGATCCGGAGCCAGACGCGCTCGCCCGAGTCCGCGCGCATTCCGGTGACCGGGGGGTGGGTTTCCGGGAGGTCGAGCGGGGTGTCGGCCGCCTCCCCGGGCGTCGCACCGGGAATCGATGCGAGGCGGTCGCGGAGCCACGCCTCGTCTGCGGCGGTGACCGGTCTCGGGGTGACTTCGAGGGGGAGGGCCAGGCGCGGCGTGCCATCGATGCCGACGAGTCTGACCGAGTCCACGTCGGTGTCCAGTGCCCAGAGCGCGTCGGCCCCGGC
>SLSF01000128.1 GCA_007130605.1 Gemmatimonadota bacterium
CACCTCCTCCCCCTGGTGGCCGAGGGGACGATCCCGGTGACCCAGGGCTTCGTGGGTGCCACCGCCGACGGTCGGACCACCACCCTGGGCCGAGGCGGGTCCGACTTCACCGCCGCCATCATCGGTGCGGCACTGGGCGCCCCCGAGGTGACCATCTGGACCGATGTGGACGGGATCTTCTCGGCGGACCCGAACCGGGTCCCCGGCGCCCGGGTCCTTCCCGAGCTCGGCTACGAGGAGGCGGTGGAGCTCGCCTGGTTCGGGGCCCGGGTGATCCACCCGGCCGCCGCCAAGCACGCCCTGGGGCGCCGGGTCGCCCTCCGGATCCGCAACACCCTGAACCCGGAGCATCCCGGGACCCTCATCCGGATCGACCGGCGGAGCACCCCCGGGGTCGCCGCCCTGGCGTACAAGCCGCACACCGCCCTCATCACCGTGCGGTCGCGGCCCCACTTCATGGCCCACGGCTTCCTGGCCCGGGTCTTCGAGGTGCTCTCGGGACGGGGGGTCCCGGTGGACCTGGTGGCCACCTCGCACACCTCCACCGCCTTCACCGTCGACGAGTCCGCGGACCTCGACGAGGTCCGCGCCGCCCTGGATCGCTTTGCCGAAGTGGAGGTCCGTGCCGGCCTCGCCACCGTCTCGGCCATCGGGCAGGGCCTCCTCCGGATGCCCGGGATCCTCGCGGAGGTCTTCCGGGTTCTGGAGGACCTCCCCATCCACCTGGTTTCGCAGGCCACCGACACCTCCCTCTCGCTGGTGGTGGACGAGGGCCAGGGGGAGACGGTGGTCCGGCGCCTCCACGATGCCCTCCTCCCGCCTTCCCCATCCGAGGAGCCCGTCCCATGACCGACGACACCCCCGACTCCCTCCGTATCGCCCTCCTGGGCACCGGCCGGATGGGCCGCGAGATTGCCGCCATCGCCCGGGACCGGGGTCACCGCATCGTCCTGGCGGTGGGGGGCGGGGGGATCGGCCCTCCTGCCGACTACGCCCTCCGACGGCTCAGCCGCCCCCGGGCGCTGGTGGAGTCGGGGGCCGACGTGGCCATCGATGCTTCGGTGGCAGAGGCCGTGCCGGGTCATGTGGACCACTGCGCACACGCCGGGATCCCGGTGGTCATCGCCACCACCGGATGGGACGCCCGCCGCTCCGAGGTGGAGGCCCGGGCCCGCGACGCCGGGATCGGCCTCCTCTTCGCGCCCAACTTCTCGCTGGGGGTGAACCTCTTCCTCCGGATCCTCTCCGACGCCCTCCGGACCCTGGAGGGCCCCAACCGGGTGGCGGGATACGATGTGGCCCTCCACGAGGCCCACCACCGGTACAAGGTGGACCACCCCTCGGGGACGGCGCTCCGCATCGCCCGCGAGATCCTCTCCTCCTTCGACGGGAAGGAGGAATGGAGCCACCAGCTCCCCTCCGGGAGGGCGGTGGATCCCCGAACCCTCCAGATTTCGGTGACCCGCTCCGGGGAGATCCCCGGGACCCATGTCGTCACCTTCGAGGGCCCCGACGACCGGATCGAGCTTCGGCACGAGGCGCGGAGCCGGCGCGGCTTTGCCGCAGGCGCGGTCACCGGCGCAGAATGGATCCGCCACCGACGCGGGGTGTTCTCGATGGAGGACCTTCTCGAAGCCCTTCAGTCCGACTCCCAACGGGACGACCCATGACCACACCCCCCTTCGCCGGACTCTCCGTCGCCCTGGTGACCCCCATGCACGACGATGGGCGGATCCATGAACCCGACCTCCGGGCCCATGTGGAACGCATGGTCGCCGGAGGCGTCGATGTGCTCATGCCGTGCGGCACCACGGGCGAAGGCGTGACCCTCTCTCCCGAAGAGCATGCGGAGGTGGTCCGCATGGTGGTGGAGACGGCCGCCGGCCGGGCCCCGGTGGTGGCGGGGGTGGGCTCCAGCAGCACCCGCACTGCGTGCGCGCTGGCCGAGGGGGCGAGGGAGGCGGGGGCCGATGGCATTCTCGCCTCCTGTCCACCCTACAACCGCCCTTCGCAGGCGGGGCTCTACGGGCACTTCACCGCGGTGGCCGACTGCGCCGACGGGCTCCCGGTGATCCTCTACAATGTCCCGGGCCGCTCGGCGGTAAACCTCGAGACCGACACGATCCTCCGCCTGGCCGAACTCGACGCCTTCGTGGGGATCAAGGAGGCCTCCGGTTCGCTGGAGCCGGTGCACACCCTCCTCCGGGAGCGCCCCGAGGGCTTCCTGGTCCTGGCCGGCGACGACGTGATGGCGCTCCCCGTCATCGCCCTCGGGGGAGACGGCGTCGTCTCGGTCACCGGCAACGAGGCCCCGGCACTCATGAGCCGGCTGGTGCGGGCCGCCATGGCGGGAGACCTCCAGGAGGCCCGGGCGATCCACTTCCGTCTCCTCCCCCTCTTCCGCGCCAACTTCGTCGAGACCAATCCGGTCCCGGTGAAGACGGCGTGCCACCGCATGGGATGGATGACACCCCATGTGCGGCTCCCCCTGGTCGCCCTTTCGGGTGAGAGCCTCGATCGACTCGAGGCGGCCCTCGACGCCGCCGGACTTCCCGACCCTGAAGAACTGTGATGCCGATGGATGCACTGAAAGCACGGATCGAGGCCCTCGCCGCGCAGGACACCCCCTCCGACCCCACCGAGGCCCGGGACGCCATCAAGGCGCTCCTCCACGCCCTCGAGACCGGACGGATCCGCGCCGCCCGGCAGACCGACGACGGGTGGGAGGCGGTGGAGTGGGTCAAGTCCGGCATTCTCCTGGCCTTCCGGGTGGGCCGCACCGCGCCGTATCCCGACGGGGAGGGCCCCCGGGGCGCCCTCCGCTTCTTCGATCGCGACACCCTCCCCCTGCGCGAGACCGACGGCGTCCGCGAGGAGGTCCGGATCGTGCCCGGTGGAAGCTCGGTGCGGGCCGGGAGCTACCTGGCGCCCCGTGTGGTCATCATGCCCCCGGCGTACGTGAACATCGGGGCCTGGGTGGGAGAGGGGACCATGATCGACTCCCACGCCCTGGTGGGGTCGTGCGCCCAGATCGGGGCACGGGTGCACCTGAGCGCCGGGGCCCAGATCGGGGGAGTGCTGGAGCCGGTGGGGCTCCGTCCCGTCATCGTCGAGGACGACGTGATGGTCGGTGGAAATGCCGGGATCTTCGAGGGGATCCTGGTGGGCCGCCGCGCCGTCATCGCCCCCGGGGTCACCCTCACCCGTGCGACCCCCCTCTACGACCTGGTGGAGGGCACCGTGCACCGCTCCGGCCCGGACGCCCCCCTCTCGGTGCCCCCGGGTGCGGTGGTGGTGCCCGGTAGCCGGCCGGCGTCGGGAGACTTCGCCCGCAGGGAGGGCCTCCAGCTCTACGCCCCGGTCATCGTCAAGTACCGGGACGAGCGGACCGATGCCGCCACTGCCCTGGAGGATGTGCTCCGCTGAGCAGGCTCAGGAGTGCTCCCGGGCGAGGGCGGCGGCTCCCCGGGCGCCGTCGGGCGGGGCCTCCTTCGGGCGGATCCCCTCGTCGTGGAGCCGCTCCAGGAGTCGGGAGCGGAGGGGGCCTCCCGGCACGATGAGCCCCCCCAGGAGGGCCAGGGGAGGGCGTTCGTCTGTGGTCCACTCCTTCCGGAGCGCCTTCAGGTGCTCGACGATCCCCCGGACCGCCTCTTCCACCAGGGCCCCGGCCACCGCATCGCCCCCGTCGGCCGCCTCCACCACCCGGGGGGCGAGGGCCGCGACCTCGGCCTTGGGCACGCCCCAGAGGTGGTGGACGAGGGCGCTCGATCCGGGGTAGCCCATGGAGGCCGGAAGGGTCTCGGAGAGGATCGTCCGGGGCCCCCGTCCATCGCGACCCCGGAGGGCCGCGCGGAGCCCTGCGATCCCGAGCCACCACCCGGAGCCCTCGTCGCCCACCAGGGCACCCCATCCCCCGGTCCGGGCAATCCCGCCCGAGGGAAGGCGTGCCATCGCCACCGATCCCGTGCCGGCAATGAGAAGGATGCCGGGCCCCGACCCGAAGGCGTCGTGGAAGGCGACCTCCACATCGGTGAGCACCCTCACCTGGCGGGCGAGCCCCGTCGCCATGAGGCGGCGCTCCATGTCCAGGCGGGTCCCCTCGCGCCCGACTCCGGCCAGGCCGGCGACGATCCGATCCAGGGGGCGGGCAGTCCCGGCACCATCCATGGTGCGGGAGACCAGGTCGGCCAGGACATGCACCGTATCGCCCTCGGCGCCCGGGCGAACCAGGGCGGCTCCACCCACCTCGCGTTGGAGACACTGCCCCTTCCCGTCGGTGAGACAGGCCCGGGAGCCGGTCCCACCGCCATCGATCCCCAACACCCGAAAGGCGCCCTCGCTCATTTCGCCTCCCCGGGACCGACGATCCGACTGAGCCCGCTCGCCACCGCCATGGTGATGACACCCCCGATGAGGGTGAACCAGGGCCACGCCACGATGCCGTCCCCGAAGATCCAGAGGAGGGTCACCGAGCCGATGGCCAGGACCATCCCGATGATGAGGGGAGCCTGCCGGGCCTTCGAATCGAGGATCCCCAGGAAGAAGGCGCCGAGGAAGGCCCCGTAGACCAGCGAGGCGACGGTGAGGGCCACCTCCACCGCGGTGGAATCCGCCGACATGGGGATGTAGAGGATGGCGACCCCGATGAGGAGGATCGCCCAGACCAGGGTGAGGACCCGCCCCACCCTCAGGATCCGGAACTCATCCCCCTCCGCCTTTGCCAGGGGCGCCCAGAAGTCGTACGCCGACGCCGACGCCAGCGAGTTGATGGAGGAGGAGAGCGACGACATGGCCGCCGCGAAGACCCCTGCGATGAGGAGGCCCGCCACCCCGGCCGGGAGCTCCTGGATGATGAAGTAGGCGAAGATCTCGTCGGCGACCTCGAAGGGCCGTCCCTCGTAGAAGGCCCAGAGCCCGATCCCCACGAAGAGGAAGATGGCGAACTGGGCGATGACCACCACCCCGCTCCCCACCAGCGCCCGCTGCGAGTCCCGCAGGTTGCGGCAGGTGAGGAGCCGCTGCACGATGAGCTGGTCGGTGCCGTGGGAGGCCATGGAGAAGATCCCGCCCCCGATAAGCCCGGTCCAGAAGGTGTAGGTGATGGCCGGGTCGGGAGAGAAGTTCAGCCACTCGAGCTTGCCCTCGGCCGACGCCGCCGCCAGCCCGGCACTCCATCCCCCGGGAATGAGGGTCTGGAGGACCGCGATGGCGATGGCCGCCCCCGCCAGGTAGAGCGCCATCTGGAGGACATCGACCCAGACCACCGCCCGGATCCCCCCGAAGTAGGTGTAGACCAGGGTGAGGAGCCCGATGACCGCAATGGAGAGGGCGTAGGGCCAGCCGGTGATGAGGGCCAGGGGGATGGCGGTGGCGAAGAGGCGCACCGAGTCGGCCAGGAGCCGGGTCACCATGAAGATCCCCGAGGTGGTGCGGCGGGCCCCCACCCCGAAGCGCTCCTCCAGGTGGGCGTAGGCGGTGTTCAGCTCCCCCTGGTAGTAGCGGGGGAGGAGGACGAGGCTCACCACCGTCCGCCCCGCCAGGTACCCCAGGGTGAGCTGGAGAAAGCCCAGGGTCCCGAAGTATGCCACCCCCGGGATGGAGAGAAAGGTGAGGGTGCTCGTCTCGGTGGCCACCACCGAGAGGAGGACGGCCCACCAGGGGAGGTCCCGGTTCCCCAGGAAGTATCCGGTGCCACTCTTCTGGTCCCGGCCGAGCCACGCCCCCCACGCCGTGACCCCCAGGAGGTAGGCGGCGAGAACCGTGATGTCGAGCCAGCCGAAGGCTCCGGTCACGCCGGCGCCTCACAGTCGGTGGTCCGGCGGGTGTCCACCAGGTGGACGATCTCCCAACCGCGGTCGGGGTGCCGCAGGAGCTGGATCGCGTTGTGTCCGCAGTGGCTGAAGGTGGTGCCGGCGTAGAAGCGGTAGAAGATCCAGACCTGGGCCAGCGCCCCGTCCACCTGCACCACCGGGTCGAAGTAGGGCTCGTCCCAGGGGTCGCCACCCCCGTCCACCGCCTCGACGAAGGCATCCACCGACGATGGGTTCGCCTCGGGGATCCCGTCGTCGGTCACCCGGGTGGTGAACATGCGGGCGTCGGGGTGGAAGGCGCTTCGCACCATGGCGCCGTCGCGGGCACGCATGCCGTCGAAGAGGCGGTCGATGAC
>SLSF01000307.1 GCA_007130605.1 Gemmatimonadota bacterium
AACCGGTCCTCCAGGTAGACGAGCCCTACGGCGGCACGGGCGGGAAGGCCGGCGGCACGGGCCAGGGCCAGGTAGAGGGCCGTGTGCTCCATGCAGTCGCCCAGGCGCGTTTCGAGGGCCTGGACCGCCGACGGGATCGTGAAGGTGATTTCCTTCTCGAGCATCTCGAAGACCGCGTCGTTGATCCGTGTGGCCGCCTCCACCGGGTCCATTCCCCGGGGATCCCCCCCAAGGATCGACTCCGCCGCCGCCACGATCCGCGGATCCTCGCTCTGCACCAGGGGCTCGGCCCCGAGTTCGTCTTCGAAGCCGTCGTCGCTCCAGGGGAGGGTGAAGCCGGGCTCCAGCTCCGCCAGCACCTCGCGTTGCACCTCGAGGATCTCGCCATCGAAGGTCTGGCGCCCTCCATCGAGATCGAAATCGCCGAACGCCGTGCCCGAAAGGCGGAAGCGGACGCGATCTCTCGCCTCCAGGTCGTCGAGGGTCCGGTTGGAGGCGATGGCGGTGTTGAAGATGATGTCGCCGTCGGGCCCCGCGCCGGGCCGCTGGGCCCGGGCCTGCCGCGCCAGGTCGTAGTGCATCCGCTCCATGGTGAAGCCCATGGGAGAGGAGGCCCGGATCACCCGACCCTCCTCGTCGATCCAGCTCTCGGTAACGAGCCCGCCGAAGCTCTCGCGGATCCGCCACGCGGCGACCTCCCGAGTGGGCCCGGCTTCCCAAAGATCACGGTCCCGATGGTAGACCGCCGAATCGGCGACCGAAACGGTGCCCACCTCCAGGATCTCCACTTCCACCGGCCGGGTGGAGAGGGTCGAAGGGTCGAATACGGACACGGTCATCCTCCGTCCCACCCGCGGCTCTCCGCTGCGGACCACGAGGAGGGGAAGCGCCGCGCTGAAGACGGGGGGCTCCGCCACCGGAAAGGCGAGGGTCTCGGGGGCGGCACCGGCGGCCTCCACCTCCACCTGGAGGAGGGTGTCCCCCTCCAGGTGTCCCCGGGCGGTGAAGTCTCCGGCCTCCGACTGGAGGCGGAAGGAGAAGTCCCGCATGCGAAGGGCCCGGGTCAGGGTGACCTGGGTCCGCATGATTGCCTCCCCGGGCTGCCCCATGGCCGACGCCTCGAGGATCATCATGTCGTCGATCCGGAAGCCATCGGGGAGGGTGTCGAGCTGCGACGACGCCGTTCCGATGACCGTCCCCTGCATCTCGATGGCGTAGTAGTGGGTGCCGGGGGCCAGGTCGAGGGTCGCCTGCGCCATCCGGACGAGGTCGGGGATGAAGTACTCGCGCTGCACATGCCACGCCAGCACCCCGACCCACAGGACGAGGATCGCCACCCCGAGCCCCGCCCTCCGGCTCATACCTCCCCCTCCCGGTCCGACAGCCGCCCCCGTGCGTCCCGGTAGATCATCTCCTCGTATCCGGGACGGACGACGATCACCACCTCGGTGGGCCAGGGGTGATGGGTCAGGTACTCCTCGATCTGCTCCAGGGTCGGGGTCACGAGAGCCTCGGCATCGCCCATGGCGGCACCACTCCCCAGCGGCGGAAGGACCAGCCGTCCCACCTCCCACTCCGAGGCCCGGCGGAGCGAATTCCGCAAGGCCCGGAGCACCCCGGTCCGGGTCGTCGGTTCATCGGCCGATGCGAGCACCGCATGGATGAGGAAGTCGACCGGGAGGTCGCCCCCGGGGGTGACCACGGCGGCCCCGGCCGGGAGCTCCCCCATGGCGCGCAGAACCGCGAGCGCACCCTCTCCTGCCTGGACCCCCACCTCCCGGGACCAGGGCGTCACCCCCTCCAGGTCGGCGCCCACGGGGCGCACCAGGGCCTCGGCCTCGAGCTCCGCCAGGTCGGCGACAACGATCCGGATCACTTCCCTGACAGCTCCCGGGCCTTCCGATACATCTCGGCGGCCTCGGTGGACTGGTGCTTCCGGTCGAAGAGGATCCCCATGAGGTAATGCGCCCGGGAATTCCGGGGCTGCAGCTCGATGGTCCGGCGAAGCGCCGCCATGGCCTCGTCCACCCGGCCCAGGAGGTTCAGCGCTTCGCCCCGGTAGAAGTGAGCGATGGCCTGGTCGGGTTCCTCCTCGCAGACCCACCGGAGCTCGGCCTCGGCCTTCTGGTAGCGCCCCCGGCGGAAGTGCAGGATTCCGAGGTTCGTCCGGATCTCGGTGCGGCCGGGGTCGAACTTCTGGGCCCTTCGGAGTTCCCGCTCCGCCGCGTCGTACCGACCCAGGGCGCCCAGGGCGGCCCCCAGGTTGGTCAGGACTTCGGGGTTCTCGGGGTCCCGCTCGAGGGCGAGTTCGAAGTGCTCCACCGCTGCCTCGTGCTGCCCACCCCGGTCGAAGAGGACCCCCAGGTTGTTCCGTGCCCGAAGGTGACCCGGCTCCGCGGCCAGAACCTCGCGATACGCCTCGACGGCCCCATCCAGATCGCCGGAGCGCTCGAGGCGGATGGCGCGACGGAAGCCATCGACCACGGGATCGGAAGTCCTGGACGCGGGCGGCTCGGGCGCGGGCTCCCCATCCCGGGCTGAACCGGGCTCCGGGGTGGGTTCGGACTCCGCCTCGTCGCGCGCCTCCTCCTTCGGGGCACTCTCGCCCCGCTCCGGCGCGGACGATTCCGTCCCCCCCCCTTCATCCAGGGGTTCGTCGAAGGGGAGCTGCGGTTCGTCCGCGTTCTCCCCATGGGGTTTTCGGGTCATGCTCTATGGCCTCTCGGGTCGCCGTGTCTCGGCGAGAACCCAGTTCAGATAGCTCTTGGATCCCTCGATCACGTCGAGGGCGAGAAATTCGGGCTCGTCGTAGGGGTGGAGTTCGATCAACCGGTCCCGCACCTCGTCCACGCGCTCCCGTGCGCTCTTGAGGATCATGAGGATCTCGGTGGCCTCTTCGACGGCCCCCTCCCACCGGTAGATGGACCGGATGGAGGGAAGGAGGTTCACGCACGCCACCAGGCGCTCCTCCACCAGGGTGCGCGCGATCCTCGCCGCCTCCGCATCGTTGGGGGCGGTGACCAGAACGACGTGAACATCCGTCATGGTTCGATGGGGCTCGGGGAACAGGTGGGGGTTACACACCCAATATAGCCGTCCCCGCCGAGCATCCCCATGGCGAGAGCAGACACCACCGGCGTCCCGACGCCAGGTGACGAAGGGCCGACGCGAAGGGTGGAAGGGATGGAGGCCCCCCCGGTGCCTACCAGGCAGTGAAGACGTCGCGGTCCCGATTCTCCTCGTCGTAGACCTCCTTGAGGCGCTCCGCATGCCGCTTCTGCACGACCCGCCGCTTCACCTTCTGGGTCGGGGTGAGCGATCCGTCCTCGATGGTGAAGGGCTCGTCCACCAGCACGATCTTCTTGGGGATCTCGTAGCGGGCGAAGTCCTGGAGCGCTCCCTCCATCTCCTCCATGAGATGCCGGTGCAGCCGTTCATTCTCCAGGAGACGACGACGATCGGAGGCGTCGATTCCCTCCTGTTTCGCCCATCCCTCCACCACCTCGAAGTCGGGGACCAGGAGGAGGGTGATGAAGCGCTCCTGGTCGCCCAGGAGAACCGGCTGGTCGAAGAACCGGTTGCTCTTCAACCGGTTCTCGAGGGGCTGCGGGGCCATGTTCTTTCCCCCCGCCGTCACGATGATGTCCTTCTTCCGGTCGGTGATGGTGAGGAACCCGTCATCGTCGATCTCGCCGATGTCTCCGGTTCGGAACCATCCATTGTCGTCCAGGGCCTCGCGGGTGGCCTCGGGAAGGTTGTAGTACCCCTTCATCACCTGCGGACCCCGCACCAGGATCTCGCCATCCTCCTCGATCCGGACCTCGGTTCCCGGCACCGGCTTGCCGACGGTGCCGATCCGGAAGTTGGCCGGGAAGTCGTGCGGGCTGTTCACATTGGTCACCGGGCTCGTCTCGGTGAGGCCGTAGCCCTCCAGGATCACCACCCCGGCCGAGAAGAAGAACTTGTTGATCTCGGGAGCCAGGGGGGCGCCCCCACTCACGAAGTACCGGAGGCGCCCTCCCACCCCCTCCTTGATCTTCGAGAAGACGAGGCGTTTCGCCAGCCGGTACTGCGTCCGCACCGTCACCGGGGGCTTCCGGCCGGCCAGGCGAGCTTCGGCCCATCGGTCTCCCACACCCCGGGCCCACGCCACCAGGGTGCCCTTGACCCCGTCTGCCGCCGTCACCTTCTGGTACACCTTCTCGTACAGCCTCGGAACCGAGACGACGACGGTGGGCCGGACCGACTTCAGGTCGTCGGCCACCGTGTCCATGGATTGGGCGTAGTAGATGGCGCATCCCCGATGGAAGAGGAGGTAGTCCACCATCCGCTGGAAGACATGGGAGAGGGGAAGGAAGGAGAGGGTCGTGTCCCGCTCGTCGATGGGAAGGATCTGCTCCGATGCCTTCACATTGGAACGGAGGTTGTTGTGGGTGAGCATGACCCCCTTGGGGTCCCCCGTCGTACCCGAGGTGTAGAGGATCGTCGCCACGTCCCTGTGGGAGATGGCACCGGCCTCGGCGCGGAAGGCGTCGTCGGCCACCCCCTCGATCCGTGCCGCGCCTCGGGCCATGAAGTCGGCCCAGCTCATGACCCGGTCGGGAAGCTCCCCCGAGGGTCGATCGAAGACGACGATCCGCTTCAGGTCGGGAAGCTCGTCCTGGACCTCGAGAATCTTGTCGAGCTGCTCCCGGTCCTCTACGAAGACCAGGCGTGCCCCGGAGTTGGCCAGGACGAACTGGACCTGCCCTGCGGTGAGGGTGCTGTAGATGGGTACGTCGACGATGCCGGCGCAGAGGCAGCCGTAATCGGCGATGGCCCACTCCGGTCGATTGCCCGAGAGGATGGCCGCCCGATCACCCCGCTCGAGTCCCAGGTCGCCCAGAGCGGCCGACACCCGACGCACCCGGTTGAAGACCTTTCGGTACGAAATGGTCTTCCACTCTCCCTCCTCGTACCACCCGAGGGCCGGGTGATCCCCGAGACGGTCCACCACATCCAGGAAAAGCTCGACGAGAGTTCCCTCGCCCAGGTCGGCGGGGTTCGAGGCATGGGTGCGTGAGCCCATCGGATCTACTCCGGGAAGGTCGGTGATCAGGAGCCGGCGTCCGGGGGTGGAGCCGGAGTCAGCGGAGCGACCACTCCGTCGTCACCTCGACTTCGGGGTCGAGGGTGTGGTGCACGCTGCAGTACTTGTCGGCCGAGAGCTGGATGGCGCGAGCGATCCGGTTGGCGTCGTCCTCGGTCGGCCCCTCGAGTTCGAAGGCCATGTGGACCCGGACGAAGCGCTTCGGATCGTCGGACGCGCGCTCCCCCTCGACCTCCACCTCGAGGGCCTCCACCTCGACCCGGGACTTCTCCAGAATCATCCGCACATCGATGGCCATGCAACCGGCCAGCGAGATGAGAAGGAGTTCCATGGGGGAGGGTCCCTCGGTGGAGTCTCCATCGATGCGGATGGGTGCGGCACCGGGTGCCTCTCCCTCGAAGACGAGCCCCTGGCCCGCCCAGCGCAGGGTTGCGCGTCTAAGGTTGTTCGCCATGTCCGTCGAAGAGGTTTTCCGGCTCGCCCCTCAGTTCCGCGAGGGTCGACCGGGCGTGGGAGATGTGCTCCTGGGCATCGGCCCCTCGGGGCGGATTCGCCAGGAAGGATTCCAGGTGGCGGATGGCGTCCGCCTCTTCGCCGCTCCGGATGAGGAGGTAGGCGAGCCCGTAGTGCGCACCCGGTGCCGACGGATCCTTCTCGAGGACCGATCGGTAGGTGCGCTTCGCCTCGTCGGCCATCCCGATTCGGGTGTACGCGATGGCGATCTGCTGGAGCACGACGGTGTCGCCGGGGGCCTCACGGAGAGCGAGCCGGAAAGAGGTCAGGGCATCGTGAAACTTGCCCTCCTTCAGGAGGGCGAGCCCCTCTTCGTAGTAGTCGACCTTCTCGTGCTCGGGCTCACCGCCCAGGATCTTCTTCCACCAGGACATGCCGCTCCAGGGATGTGGGTGGGCTGTATGTGAATTCGAAGGTAGCGAGGCATCCCCGAGCCACGCAACGGCCCACGGGGACGGGGATTCCGGTCATCCGCGTCCGGCGACCAGCACCCGCTCGGTCCGGAGGAGAACCTCGAGCCCCGCCTCCTCGAGCCGGACCGAGGGATCCGGATCGGCCCCGAAGAGGACGATCCGCCCCTGCGGCCCGAGGACCCGGAGGGCCTCGTCGAGGTAGATGCCCACCGCATCGCCCTCGAGCGCCACCCCCCTTGTGGCATACTGCTGCAGGGGGATCCGGGGTCCCATCCGGATGCGGGAGACCCCCTCGATCTCCTCCCTTCCCTCGAGGCCCGGATGGACTGCCACCACCTCGATCTCTTCGATCATGGCGGCCAGGCGCTCGGCATGGGCCGCGCATTCCCCCACGAGAAGGAGGTGGCCCGGACCCTCCTTCACACCCAGGAAGGCGGCCAGCCGAAGGGCGCCCTCCGCGTCGTCTTCAGGGGAACCCTCCGGCGATGGGGGAGGGTCACGCGGCGGCGGCCGAAGGTCCCCGACCCCCTTCCGCACCGGATACTCCTCCCTGCAATTGAAGCACCCGAGCTTTCCTTCCCGCACCCGCCGGTCCGCCAGGTCGTCGGCCATGAGTACCAGGCTGAAGTGCGGGCCACACCGGGGACAGGTGAGGCGGTCGGTGAGGAGGAGGTGCATGCGGAACCGGGCGCGAGGCGCTCAGGAGATCTCGGGTGCCCGGTGCGCCGGAACGCCGGCGGGAGAGGGGCCGTACTGGGCCCACTGCTGCGGAGTCTCCCAGACCCGGGCGTAGAGCAGCCCCTCGGCCTGGGCCTCGGGGAGCCGCTTCTTCAGCTCTTCGTAGAAGTACCGTGCCTGGTTCTCGGCACTCGTCTCCACATCTTCGAAGGGAGGGAGGTCGTTCAGATTCTCATGGTCCAGGTAGTCGGCCAGCTCCCGCAGGTGCTTCTTCAGGTCGACGAAGTCGAAGGCGATGCCGGCCTCGTTCAGTTCGGCGGTCTGCAGCGCCACTTCGACGACGTAGCGGTGACCGTGCAGGCGCTCACACTTCCCCTTGTAGTTTCGGAGGAAGTGGGCGGAGTCGTAGTGAGCTTGAACACTGACGGTGTACATCACGGGTTGGGTTCCCTCGAGAGTCTCTGGTGAGTCATTCAGCACGCTTCCAGCGGAAGGTAGGGAATCTGTACATTTTCCGGTCGCGTCGCCACAAAGTGGATGGCGTCGGCCACGTCGTCGGGACGAAGCATCGCCGTCCGGGGCGGGAGGTCGGGATCCGAGTCGGGATCCATGGAATCCCAGATCGGGGTGTCGGTGGCCGCCGGCTCCAGGAGGGTCGCCCGAATTCCGCTCCCCCGGAGTTCCTCCAGAAGGACCTGATGAAAGCCGCGGACCCCGAACTTCGAGGCCGCGTAGGCGGCGTTCCCGGGAAAGGCCTTCCGACCGGCGACGGAGCCCACCTGGACGATGGTACCCGACCCCCTCGCCTTCATGGCCGGAAGCACCGCCCGCACCAGGTGGAAGGCCCCCTGAAGGTTCACATCGAGGTTCCACCGGAAGATTCCGGGCTCGGTCCCCTCCACCGGGCCCAGCGAGAAGACGCCCGCCGAGCCCACCACCAGGTCGGGCACTTCGCCCAGCTCTTCGGCAATCCTTGCGGCGAGCCCGGTCATGGCGTCGGCGTCGGTCACATCGCCCGGAAGCGCGATCCCGTCCACCTCGTCGGCGAGGGCGACGAGGGGCTCCGGGCGGCGGGCGGTGAGCACCACCCGGGCCCCGGCGCCGGCGAGACGCCGGGCGGTGGCGGCCCCGATTCCCTGCGAGGCCCCGGTGATCCACGCGGTGCGTCCGGCGAGGGGTGCGGCGTCGGCGAGGGTCACGAGAGGGGCCGGTGGGGTGCCATGGAGAGGCGGAGGAACTCGTCGCGGGTGCGCGCATCCTCCAGGAAAGCGCCCCGCATGGCCGAGGTGATGGTGGAGGAGTTCTGCTTCTCGACCCCCCGCATCATCATGCAGAGGTGATGGGCCTCGATGACCACACCCACGCCCTGGGGCTGGATGACCTCCCAGAGGCTCTGGGCGATCTCCTCGGTGAGCCGTTCCTGCACCTGGAGGCGCCGCGAGAAGACCTCCACCAGTCGCGCCACCTTCGAGAGCCCCACGATCTTTCCGTCGGGGATGTAGGCGATGTGCACCTTCCCGAAGAAGGGGAGCATGTGGTGCTCGCAGAGGGAGTACATCTCCACATCCTTCACGATCACCATGTTGTGGTGCCGTTCCTGGAAGAGGGCGTCACCTACCGTCTCCTCCGCCGACAATCCGTAGCCGCGGGTGAGGAAGCCGAGGGACTTCTCCACCCGTTCGGGGGTCTTGAGGAGGCCCTCCCGGTCCGGGTCGTCGCCCAGACGGCGGATCATCTCCGCGACGAGGTCGGGAAAAGGCACCTCCGCCAGTCCCTCCGGTCCATTTCGTCCGTTGGCCGGCTCCTCTCTCGAGGGGCGGAGGGCGATTCCGTCGCTCCCGCTTCCCATGGGCTTCTCTCTGCTCACGTCGGTCCTCTCCGAGTCCGTTTTGCGATTCGAGTTCGACTTCGGGACTACCGGGGCTACCCGCCCCCACCCGTGTATTCGACGAAATTCCGGGGCGTTTCCCGAAGCACGATCCGATCGAGTGCGACCCCGTCGGGAAGGTGGTCCTCGAGTCGCTCCCAGACCGCCACCACCAGGTTCTCGGTGGTGGGGTTCCTGCCGTCGAGCCAGGAGACCTCGCGGTTCAGATTTCGATGATCGAGGTCGGCGATCACCCGCGCCTGCACCAGCTCCTTCAGCACCTTGAGATCCAGAACGTAGCCCGTCTCCGGATCGATCTCCCCCTCCACCGTCACCTCGATCTCGTAGTTGTGCCCGTGCCACCACGGGTTGGCGCACGCCCCGAAGACTTCCTGGTTCCTCTCGTCGGACCAGTCTTCTCGAAAGAGGCGGTGCGCGGCCGAGAAGTGCAGCGTTCGGGTGACCTTGACTCGGGGCATGGGACGAAGCGTGGGTGAGGGGCGCGGAAGACGGATGGTTCGGATTCGGGTCCCGCCTACCCCCGCACCCCCGCTTCGGTCCCCGCCATGCCGCCGCACCCTCCTCCGGATCCTCCCACAACGAAAAAGCCGGCACCCCACGGGGGAGTGCCGGCTTCCGGTTGCGCACTGCAGGGGTTTATTGAAGCCCGGGAAAAATAGATGGTGACCTCCCCCCTGCGTTCGAAGTCCTCCGAAGAGGCGGGTCGGCGGCAGCGAGAGTCAGTCCCGGCTTCTCTTGTGTTGGCTCAATAATGGTGCCCTGTCAGTGCGGCCGGACACTCAATATAGGACACCGCCGCCCGGGACGCAAAGCTCGGCCCTTCACCCCTCGTCGCGGTAGCTCCGGAGCCGCGCCAGGTTCTGGCGATCGAACGTCACCATGTCATCTCCCTTCGGCGTCTCCAGGAGCTTGGAGACCCCGAGGAAGCGCTCGTCGGTCATGATCCGCCGGAAGGGGGCCTCGCCCAGACTCCCCTCCCCGATGTGCTCGTGGCGATCCTTCCGGGAGTCGAAGGGGTTCTTCGAGTCATTCAGGTGGAAGAGGCCGAGCCGGTCGAGGCCCAGGATGTCGTCGAAGGCCTCCCACACGGCATCGTACTCCCGCACCAGGTCGTACCCCGCCGAGTAGGCGTGACAAGTGTCGAAGCAGACCCCCACCCGCCCGCGCTGCGCCGGAGGCACTCCCTCGATGATGCGGGCCAGGTTCTCGAAGCTCGCCCCCACCGAGGTCCCCGAGCCCGCGGTGATCTCCAGGAGCACCCGGGTGGGGCCCGGCACCTCCTCGAGGGCTCTGGCGACGCCCTCGGCGTTCCGGTCCAGGCCCGACTCCATGTCGCCGTCGGTGGCATTGCCCGGATGGGTCACCAGGAAGTCCAGCTCCAGGGCGGCACAGCGCGTGAGTTCGTTCCGGAAGGAGGCGTACGACCGCTCCCAGAGCTCCGGCTTCGGGCTCGAGAGGTTGATGAGGTAGGAATCGTGCGCCCCCGCCACCTGCACACCGGTGCGGAGGAGGGCATCGCGGAAGGCGCTCGCCCGCTCCGCATCCACCTCGGGCTCCGCCCACCGACTCGGCTGCTTGGTGAAGAGCTGAAGGTTCACCGACTGGATGTCGAGGGCCCGCTCCGGGGTCCGCTCCACCCCTCCGGCGGCGGAAACGTGGGCCCCGAGTTCATCTTCCACCACAGGGAGGTCCAGGTCGCTCATGGCCTCACCCTCCCTTCTTCGGGAGGCCGGGCTCGGTCATGCTCCGTACATCGAGGGCCTCGTCCAGCTTCTCTTCGGGGAGGAGCCCCTGTTCCTGGACCACGTCGCGCACCGATCGTCCTTCGCGGGCGGCCTGCTTGGCCACCTCGGAGGCACGATCGTACCCGATGTGCAGATTGAGAGCGGTGGCGATGGAAGGGTTGCGCTCCAGGAGCTCCCGGGCCCGCGCCTCGTTGGCGCGGATCCCCCGGACGCAGCCGTCGGTGAAGGCCCGCACGCCTCCGGCGAGGATGGTGGCCGACTCCAGGAAGGCCGCCGCCATCACCGGCATCATGACGTTGAGCTCGAAATTGCCCCGTCCTCCCCCGATGGTGAGGGTGGTGTGATTCCCGGCCACCCGGGCCGAGACCATCATGAGGGCCTCGCTCAGGACCGGGTTCACCTTTCCGGGCATGATGGAGGACCCCGGCTGGATCGCCGGGAGCGCGATCTCGGAAATCCCCGAGGTCGGTCCCGAACTGAGCCAGCGGATGTCGTCGGCGACCTTCATGAGGGAGACGGCCACCGTGTTGAGGGCGCCATGGGCATGGACGAGGGCGTCGCGGGCGGCCTGGGCCTCGAAGTGATCGGGGGCCTCGTGGAAGGTGTGCCCGCTGAGACGGGAGATCTCGGCGATGGCCTTCCCGGCGAAATCCGCGTGGGTGTTGATCCCGGTGCCGGTGGCGGTCCCTCCCAGGGCGAGTTCGGCCAGCTCTTCCGATGCCGTGCGAACGCGCTCGATCCCCTTCTCCACCTGGGTGGCGTACCCTCCGAACTCCTGCCCCAGGCGCACGGGGGTGGCGTCCATCAGGTGGGTCCGCCCCGACTTCACGATCCCGTCGAAGGCCTGGGCCTTCTCCCGGAGGACCCCGGCGAGGCGGTCGAGGGCCGGGATCAGGTCCTCCTCCAGAGCGAGCCGCGACGCGATGTGGATCGCCGTGGGGATCACGTCGTTGGACGACTGGCCG
The DNA here is from genome assembly GCA_007130605.1 of Gemmatimonadota bacterium. Taxonomy (GTDB): domain Bacteria; phylum Gemmatimonadota; class Gemmatimonadetes; order Longimicrobiales; family Gaopeijiaceae; genus SLBA01. Next base: position 11,292 of record SLSF01000307.1, read on the forward strand.
AAGTTCACATGGTCATTGGGGTGGACGTCCCCCTCCAGCGCCTTCGAAGCCAGGCGCGCCACCACCTCGTTGGTGTTCATGTTGGAGGAGGTGCCCGACCCGGTCTGGTAGATGTCGACGACGAATTCATCGTCCCACCGACCGGACGCCACCTCGGCGGCGGCTCCCGCGATGGCCTCGGCGACCTCCCCGTCGAGGGTTCCGAGGGCCCCGTTGGCCCGTGCGGCGGCCTCCTTCACGATGCCCAGCGCCTGGATCATCCGTCGCCCGAAGCGCTGTCCACTGATGGGGAAGTTCTCCACCGCCCGCTGGGTCTGGGCGCCGTAGAGGGCTCCGGCGGGAACCCGGACCTCTCCGAGCGAGTCCTTCTCGATGCGATACTCCTCCGACATTCTGGTCCTCCGACTGGAATGGGCGCGTCCGTTACAGCGGCGAAAGATAGGGAGGGCGGGGTCTCCGATGAAGTGCCGCGCCGGGGCTGCACTCTACCCTCCCACTTTCGGGTTCGGTACCGGCGCTACTTCCGGGGCGGCATGCTGGGCCGGATCTCGATCTTCGACGGGAGGGCCCGGGGCGGGAAGGCGAGGAGGTCGAGGACGAGCTGCGCCAGGTCCTCGCCCTTGAGCTTCCAGTCGTCCTCGGGGTGAGGGCCGCCCTCGAAGAAGTGTGTGTTCACGCTCCCGGGCATGATGCAGGTGACCCGCACTCCCTCGTGGCGCAGGTCGAGCATCATGGCTTCGGTCATCCCCCGCAACCCGAACTTGGTGGCGTTGTAGGCGACCCCGCCGGCAAAGGAATTTCGTCCGGCCAGGGAGCCCAGGTTGATGATCCAGCTCTCCTCGCCCCGCATGAGGTGGGGCACCGCCGCCTTCGAGCAGTAGAAGACACCGTCGAGATTGGTCCGGATCTGCTGGTCCCACGTCTCGTGGTCCATCTCCTGGAGGGGAGCGAAGCGCCCGAGCCCGGCATTGTTCACCAGGATGTCGAGGGAGCCGAAGGCCTCCACCGCGCCCTCGATGAGTCGCTCGCACGCCTCCCGGTCCCGCACATCGCAGGGAATGCCGATGGCGCGCCCGGGCCCCAGGGCGTCGATCTCCTCCGCTACGGCGGCGACATCTGACGCCGTGCGACTGGAGACGACGACCGAAGCCCCCGCCTGGACCAGTGCCGCCGCCACCGCCCGTCCGATCCCCTTGGTACTCCCCGTGATCACTGCACTCCTGCCGGTCAGATCCAATGCCATCGCCCCACTTCCCCTTATCTTTGTGTGCATCCGTCCGTACCTTCGTGTCGGTCCCGTTCGGGGATCGACACCGGTCGGGCATACCTGCGAGGAGACAAAAAGTGGCGAAGGTGGCATTGGTGACCGGCGGAGCCCGTCGGGTGGGACGGGCGATCTCGCTGGGCCTGGCAGAGGCGGGATACGATCTGGTGGTGAACTACCACTCCTCCGAGGCCGAAGCCACCGACCTGGTGGCAAGGATCGAAGGGCTGGGCCGAAAGGCGCTTGCGATCCAGGGAGATGTCTCCAGCGTCGACGATGTGGCCCGCATGGGGGACGCCATCGTGGATCGCTTCGGGCGCCTCGATGTCCTGGTGAACAACGCCTCCATCTTTCCGCAACGCCCCCTCCTGGAGATCGAGGAAGCGGAGTGGGACCGGGTCATGGCGGTGAACCTGAAGGCCCCCTTCCTCATGGTGAAGGAGACCGAGCCCCTCCTCACCCGGAGCCGGGGCACGGTCATCAACCTGGTGGACCTCTCCGCCTTCCAGCCCTGGGTCGAACATCCGCACCACGCGGTCTCCAAGGCGGGCCTCCTCCACCTGACCCGGGTGATGGCGAAGGCCCTCGCCCCCCGGGTGCGGGTCAACGCCATCGCACCGGGAGCCGTCCTCCTGCCCGAGCACTACGACGAGGAGGCCCGGGAACGGTCGAGGAAGTCCGCCGCCCTGGGGACGCTCGGCGCACCGGAGGACGTGGTGCGGACGGTCCTCTTCCTCATCCGCTCCCCCTTTATCACCGGTGAGGTGATCGCGGTGGACGGAGGACGCCGGCTCTGACGCCGACGGAAGCCCCCCACCGTCCTTCCGGTGGAGGGCCGAAGGAAGCCGCAGAAGAGGACCGGAGGATCAGCCCTCGGCGGACACGGGTTCGGCGGGCACGTCGGTGGCCGGTTCCGCGCCATCGACCTGGTGCGCCAGCCACCGCTCCGCCTCCAGGGCGGCCATGCACCCGGTCCCGGCGGCGGTCACCGCCTGGCGGTAGTAGTCGTCCATGACGTCCCCTGCGGCGAAGATCCCCTCCACATCGGTCATGACCCGGCCCGGGTTGGGCGGGACGATGTACCCGCTCTCGTCCAGCTCCACGACCCCGTCGAGGAACGCGGTGTTCGGCGTGTGCCCGATGGCCAGGAAGAGCCCTCCGGCCTCCATCTCGCGCTCCGCACCGGTCTCGGTGTCCTTCAGGCGGAGCCCGGTGATGAAGTCATCGCCCAGCACGTCCACCACCTCGCTGTTCCACTCCACCCGGATCTTCTCGTTCGCCAGGGCACGCTCGGCCATGATGGGAGAGGCTCGGAAGGTGTCGCGGCGATGGATGATGACCACCTCCCTGGCGAACTTCGTCAGGTAGGTGGCCTCCTCCATGGCGCTGTCGCCACCACCCACCACCGCCAGGACCTGGTCACGGAAGGCCGGAAGTGCCCCGTCGCAGACGGCGCACGCCGACACCCCACCCCCCGTCTGTGCCAGGCGCTCCTCGTTGTGGAGACCGAGCCAGTTGGCCCGGGCTCCCGTGGCCACGATGACCGACCTGGCCAGGATCTCCTTTCCCTCGGCCGAGCGAAGGCGGAAGGGACGGCTCGAGGGATCCACCTCGACGATGTCGTCGGTCACCACCCGGGTTCCGAAACGCTCCGCCTGGGCCTTCATCTCCATCATGAGCTTCTGCCCGTCGATCCCCTCGGCAAAACCGGGATAGTTCTCCACCTCGGTGGTGAACATGAGCTGACCTCCCGGGATCATCTCGCGGGAAGGTGCGCCCTCGTAGACCAGGGGCTCCAGCCGGGCACGGGCCGCGTAGACAGCCGCGGTCCAGCCTGCCGGGCCGGATCCGATGATCACCACATTCTCGATCGTCTCGTCGCTCACTTGAATACCTTCATGTTCGTGGAATGGCCGGGATTCACCCGGGCATTCGGATTCACGTGGTGGACCGCGTTGTTCACGGCGATGGCCGCCTCGGAGAAGCCGCTCACGATGAGGTCGAGCTTCCCCTCGTAGTCCACGATGTCACCGGCGGCGTAGACACCCCGGCGATTCGTCTCCATCAGGTGGTTCACCAGAAGCCGGTTCTTCCGGACCACGAGCCCCCACCGCTGGATCGGGCCGAGATCCGGCTTGAAGCCCAGGAAGGTGAGGATCACATCGATCTCCATCTTCGTCCGGTCGTCGGTCCGGTTGTCGAAGAGGGTCACGCCCTCGACCCGATCGGCGCCATGGATCTCGGCGACCTCGTGGAAGGTCCGGATCTCCACCTCGCCGGCCTCCTCGGCGGCCATGAGATCCGAGACCGACTTCTCGTGGGCACGGAATGCATCGCGGCGGTGCGCCAGGACGAGACGCTCGGCGTGGTCCTTCAGGATCAGGGTCCAGTCGAGGGCGGAGTCGCCACCCCCGACCACGAGGATCCGCTTCCCCTGGAAATCTTCGGGTTTCTTCACTGCATAATGCACACCCCGCCCGAGAAGTTCATCGTACCCCGGCACATCGAGCTTCCGGGGCTCGAAGGCACCCTTCCCGCCGGCGATGACCAGGGCCCGGGTGAGGTAGTCACCCCCGGAGCAGACCAGGCGCAGGGTGCCATCCTCCTGGTCGACGACCTCGCGCACCTCCTGGTCGAGTTCCACCGAGGGCTCGAACTGCATCGCCTGGGAAACCAGGTCCATGGCGAGTTCCTTGGCCCGAACCTTCGGAAATCCCCCCACGTCGAAGATGAACTTCTCGGGGTAGAGGGCGGTGAGCTGGCCTCCCAGTTCGGGCAGGGAATCGACGATCCGCACCGACGTACCGCGCATTCCGGCATAGAAGGCGGCGAAGAGGCCCGTGGGCCCCCCACCGATGATCGTGATGTCTCGGATGTCCTCGGTCATGTCGGGGTCCGCGTCGGGCGGGATCGAGTTGGGATGGTTCGCATCTGCGCGTTGAAGGATACACGACCCGCCGGGAGGAGCAACCGCCCCTTCACCCGGCCACCGGCATCAGGAGGGCTCGACCTCTCCGTCCGGCCCCCCCCGGAAGAGTCGTGATTCCCGGTATCGGTCCACCCCCCGGATCACCAGGAGTTTCAGTCCCACCGCTGCCGGGACCGCGATGAGGAGTCCCACGAAGCCGAAGAAGAAGCCGCTCACCATGATGGCCAGGAGAATCCAGACCGGGTGCAGACCGGTGGAGTCGCCGACGATTCGTGGGCTGATCACCCCGCTCTCCAGCGACTGGGCGATGGTGTAGACCACCGCCACCTTCAGGAGCGAGACCCCCGGTGTTCCGGTGGTGAGCGCGATCCCGATGGCGGGCAGAAGGGAGAGCACCAGCCCCAGGTACGGCACCACGTTGAAGACTGCCACCACCGCGCCCAGGAAGATGGCGAACGGAAAGCCCACCAGCAGGAGACCCAGCGCCGTCATCGCGCCCACCGTGAGCGACACCAGCACCTGGCCTCGCAGGTACGCGGAGAGCCCGGCGTCGTACTCCCGGAAGAAGGTGCGCAGCTCCGTGCGGGAGTCGGGGATCAGCTCGCTGGCCCGGGCAACCACCCGGTCCCAGTCGGTGAGCAGGTAGAAGGCGATGACCGGTGCCAGCACCAGGTAGCCCAGGATCGAGAGGAAGGCCCCCACTCCGCGGCCGAGCCCGAGGGCCCCGGTGAGCAGCCACTCCACGATCTGCTCCCACCGCTCCTCCAGTACCCCCACGATGTCGTCGCCCTCGACCTCGGCCACGCGCGCCGCCCATTCGGAGCCGTCGAAGCCGGGAAGCTGCAGGCGGAGGAGGAACTCCTCGACACCTTCCAGCATTCCCGCCAGCCGTTCCAGGACCTCGGGGGCCCGCCTCGAGAGCGCACTGATCTCGTGGGCGACCCAGGGCACACCCCAGAGTCCGAGGGCCACCAGCCCCCCCACCACCGGAAGCCCCAGGAGGAGGACCGCCCCCACCCGGCCTCCCCGACCGGTGCCCTCCTCCCCCGCAAGACGACGCAGGGGACGACGACCCGCAAGCCAGCTCACCACCGGGTTCAGAATGTACGCGGCGACGATGGCGAGGACGAAGGGAGCGAGCACGAAGCCCATCTCCGAGAGGAGCCAGAAGGTGGTGAGTCCCCCCGCAGTCCCCACTACCGGCCAGAAGATCGGGCGATCCCGGAGGGGAAGGAGCACCCCCAACAGGGCGAGAAAGACGAGGAGCGGGTTGAGGATCTCGGCAAGGCCGAGGATGAGGAAGACGAGAAAGACGAGCGCCGCCCCCAGGAGCGCCCCCTCGGCCCATCGGCGATCCTCCATCAACCGCCCTCCCACGGGGGCGTCCCCGGTCCGGGTTCATCGACGATAAACTCCAGGGCCCGGCGAAGGATTCCGCGGGCATTCTGGTAGGCGATCCGGTCCAGCGCCTCTTCGGGCTCGAGCCAGGCGCACTCGGTGATCCCCTCGGCCACCTGTGGTTCGGCGCTCCCTTCGAAGGACGCCATCAGGAAGAACCGACAGTACTTCCGGACCTTTCGCCCCCGGTTCCAGAAGACCCAGTCGATTTCACCCAGGTCGGGTCCCAAGAGGAGCCGGTCGAGTCCCGCCTCCTCGCGGACCTCGCGGAGGGCGGCCTCCGCCGCGCTCTCCCCGCCCTCCAGGTGCCCCTTGGGAAGCCCCCACTTCCGATAGGGGTCACGGATCACCAGGATCCGGATCCCCTGGCCGGTGGGACGCACCACGACCCCGCCGGCGCTCTGCTCCACCGACGGCGAGTCGGCGTCACCACCATTGCGGTGCGCCGGAGTTTCATCCCGCTCGCTGGAGTCGTTCACTCGGGCCGTCCCACACTCAGAAGATGGAGAGTCTCAGGTACCGTCGCGGGTTCTCGCGGATATCGGCCAGGAGGAGATTCAATTCGATTACCGTGGACTCGAGTTCGGCTGCCATGGTGGGGTCCTGGAGGAGGCGTCCGAGGGTTCCCTCACCCGCCTCGAGCTCGCTGGTGATCCGCGAGAGGCTGGCGAAGGTGGTGTCCATGCGCGCCGCCATCTGGCGCACCTCGGTGTTTGTCTCCCTGAATTCGCCGGAGAGCTCCCGCAGGTTGGCACTCACCACCGCGAGATCATCCAGAGTCTCGCCGAGTTCCTCCCTTGCGAGGAGGTCATCGATGCGGCCGAAGCTGATCCGCGCGTCCTCCGCGGCCTGGCCGATGGAACGGGTGGCCCGGGTGACCTCGTCAGTGACATCGGTGAAGGAGGTGGCCTGCTGGGACACCAGCTCCGAGAGCCGCTCGGTGACCTCTTCCACATTCTCGATGAGCGAAGCGATGTTCCGGGCCGTTTCGTCCGAGAAGGCGATCCCCACCCGTTCGGTGAGGATTCCCAGGTTCTCGGAGATGTCGTCGGCTGCCGCGGTGAGTTCGGAAATGTCGGGGAGGGAGTATCCCGGGAGCGTACCCTCTTCACGCGGCTGCGAGAAGCGTTGCGCCGGATAGACCCCGGGAGGCTGGATCTCGGCCTGCCAGTCCCCGAACATCGATTCGGGAGAGAGGACCACCACCGCCCCCTCGGGAAGGGTCACCTCTCCATCGATTCGAAGGACGAGGCGGACGAGCTCACCGTCGGGCTCCACCTCGACGCTCCGGACCCGGCCGATGCGCACCCCCCGGAGCTTCACATCGCTTCCGGGCTGGATCTGCCCCACCCGCTCGAAGACCGCCTCGATGTCGACGCGCTCTCCCGTGAGGCTGACCCCCTGGAGCCAGAGGGTGCCGAAGCCGATGAGGAGGAGCGCAGCAACGATGACGACTCCCACCAGTGCGTCTCGGCTCTCTTTCACCCTACCTCCTCGATCAGTTCGGGTCTGCCCTCGATGAAGGCCCGGACAACGGGATCGCGCGTTTCGCGAATCTCCTCGGGGCTCCCTTCGAACTGCTGGCGCCCCTCATGAATCATGGCGAATCGGTCGGCGACCCGGAAGGCACTCTCCATATCATGGGTGATGACGATCCCCGTCACGCGCAACTCCTCCTTCATCCGGTTGATGAGGCGATCGATGACCGCACGGGTGAGTGGGTCGAGCCCGGTGGTCGGCTCGTCGTAGAGGAGGTAGTCGGGTTCGGTGGCGATGGCACGGGCGATCCCGGCCCGCTTCCGCTGCCCTCCCGACAGCTCCGCGGGCATCCGTGACCCGAAGCCCTCCAGGTCTACGAGATCGAGACACTCCTCCACCCGACGTTCCCGGTCGGCGGGAGTGTACTCCTTCATCCTCTGGAGCCCCATCCCCACATTCTCCGCAACGGTGAGCGAATCGAAGAGCGCCGCGAACTGGAAGACATACCCCACTTTGCGGCGAAGTGCATAGAGTTCCGCCTGGCCGAGGGAATCGACCCGGTCCCCGTCGACGAGCACCTCGCCCCGGTCCGGGTCCAGGAGCCCCACCACATGCTTCAGGGTCACCGACTTCCCCGAGCCCGATCCCCCCAGGATTACGAGGGTCTCTCCGTCGCGCGCGGTGGCGGAGAAGCCCCGGAGGACCTCCTTGCTCCCGAAGGCCTTGTGCAGATCACGGATCTCGATGGACATCTCGCTCCGCTCCTCAGAGAAGGGTGACGGCCCAGAAGGCGTCCAGGACCAGGATCACCATGGAGCTGATCACCACCGCCTGGGTGGTCGACCGCCCGACCCCCTCGGCCCCCCCTCGGGTCTGGAAGCCATAGAAGCAGCCGATGGAGGTCACCATGAAGCCGAAGCTCGTCGCCTTGATCATGGCGAAGAAGACATCGAAGGGAAGGAAGAAGAGGGTAAGCCCATGCATGAACTCGTAGGTGCTCATGTCCAGGAGCTGGAGCGCGGTGAGCCACCCCGCGCCGATCCCCATTCCGATGGCCAGAGCGGTCACGATGGGGAACATGATGATGCCGGCCAGGATCCGGGGAACGACCAGGTACGCCACCGGGGGATATGCCATGGTCTCCAGCGCGTCGATCTGTTCGGTGACCTTCATGGTTCCGAGCTCGGCCGAAATGTTCGCCCCCACCCGCCCCGCCAGGGCGAGTCCGGTGAGCACGGGTCCCAGCTCCAGCATCATCGTCTTTCCGACGAGCACCCCGACGAAATAGAGGGGGATGGCGCCGGTGAAGGTGTACGACGCCTGGAGCGCCAGGACGATCCCGGTGAACATGGCGATGAAGAGCGCGATGGGCACCGAGTCCACCCCGATCTTGGTCATCTGCCGGAGGGTGAGGCCGAGCCAGACATCCACCTCCTTCAGCGCCGCTCCCGCACGCCAGATCATGCGGCCCCACGCGCCGATCCCGGACAGGAGTGTCCTGGAACCGCGGCCGATCCATGTGAATGGAGTGACGAAGGATGCGATCATTCGGCGGAGTGCGGGGGAGTGCAACGTTCGGAAGGACGAGCGAACCGGAAGCTCGCGGAAGATAGTGTGGAGGGGAAATTCCGCGCCACCCGACCGGACCACGGTCGCCCGGACGGGCGGTCGCTCTCCGGGCCCGGCCGCTCAGCGGGCAGGAGGCAGCCCATTCTCCAGGATGAAGGCAATCTCCTCCACCTCGTCGGCGTCTTCAACCCGTCGTGCCGAGTCGTGGGGACCGGGCACCCGGCACGCCACCGTGACCCGCTGCACCGCCTTCCGCTGGCACTGGACGACGACCTCCACATCGACCCCCTGCTCCGGGCAGGTGATCCGGGTGCGCACCCGGGTCCCGGGAGACCGGACCCGGCATTCATGCGGATTCCGGAAGAGGGTCTTGGTCGACTGACGTCCATTGGGGAGCGTCCTCGAGACCTTCACATGTCGGAGCCAGTCCGGCTGATAACTCACCTGGTAGGTGAAGCCCCGCTGGTCCTCCCCCTCGCCTTCGCGATTGTGTCGTGCCACGTCGTCCGTCCTCTTCGTGCTGGAGGGGGGTGCGCTCATCGAGGCGAATGTCCGAGTATGGGAGCCGGCTGTCAAGAATTGCTCCCGGCTA
>SLSF01000252.1 GCA_007130605.1 Gemmatimonadota bacterium
CTGCTCACCATGCGGGCCCGGGCCATGGGGACACCGGATTCCGACCCCTCCACCTGGAGCCGAGTGCTCGTCGTCGATGTGGACGAAGGCCGGGGCATCCTCCTCGTACAACCCGTGGGGGAGTTCCTGGCCGATGACGACGCCCCACCCGACCTCCTGACCGAACAGGACTGAATGCACACTCCAGCACTGGAAGGACCCAATGGCTGAAATCGCGGTCGTCTTAGGCTTCGTGGCGGTGATGATCATCATCGCAGCGGTCGTCACGGTGAAGAGTCTCATCGTCATCGTTCCCCCCAACCAGGCGGCCATCATCACGGGCCGCCGAACCGGCACCGGAGAGGAGAAGCGGAGCTATCGCACTCTCCGGGGAGGCCGCGCACTGCGTGTTCCCATCATCGAGAAGGTGGATCGGATCAGTCTTTCGACGATCCCCCTCGAGGTCACGGTCCAGAACGCCTACTCCAAGGGCAACATTCCGCTCTCGGTACAGGCGGTGGCGAACATCAAGATCGCCTGGGATCCGCCGCAGGCCTTCGACAACGCCATCGAGCGGCACCTCCCCTTCAACCGGGAGGCGGTGGAGCAGCAGGCGAAGGAGACCCTGGCGGCGAATCTGCGCGGGGTCCTCGCCACCATGACTCCCGAAGATGTGAACGAGAACCGGATCAAGTTCGCCGAGGAGCTCCAGAAGGAGGCCCACGACGACATGTTCACCCTGGGTCTCACCATCGACACCATCCGCATCCAGAACGTCTCGGACGATGTCGACTACCTCGCCTCGGTGGGGCGGCGCAAGACCGCCGAGGTGGTGAGAGACGCCGAGATCGCCGAGGCGCTCGCCCGTGCCGAGACGGCGGAGCGGTCCGCCGACGCCGACCGCCAGGCCCGGATCGCCCAGGCCAATGCCGATGCCGAGGCGAAGGAGCGCGAGGCGGAGGCCTCCCAGAGAGCCCGGATCGCCGAGGCCAACGCCGACGCGGAGGCCAGGGAGCGTGAGGCGGACTCCATCCGGAGAGCCGAGGTGGCGAAGACCCAGGCCGACCTGGCGATCGCCGCGGAGCTGAACAACCTCCGGGTGAAGCAGGCCGAATTCGACGAGGAGGCGATGAGCCGCGAGCGCATGGCCGAGGAGCGGGCCCAGCTCGCCGAGGAGCGGGCACGGCTCGAGACCCAGACGCAGCGAGCCGAAACCGAGCAGGCCCGACTCGACGCCGATGTGATCCGTCCGGCGCGCGCCGCACGTGAGGCTGCCGAGGAACGCGCCAAGGCCGAAGCCGCGCCCATCATCGAGCGGGGCCGGGCCGAGGCCGAGGTCCTGGAGCTCCTGGCACGCCGGATCCGCGAGGGAGGCGACGACGCCGTCACGGTCCTGGTGCTCGAGAAGCTGCCGGAACTCCTCAGGACCGCGGTGGACTCCACCAAGGACATCGCCATCGAACGGCTCTTCGTGATGGACCAGGGCGACGGGAGTGCGGTCGGCAACGCCACGAACCAGCGGCTCCGCGCCGCCGCCGGCCTCATGGAGCAGGTGACGGGGTACACGGGCCTCTCGCTCGCGGACCTGCTCTCGGGGGTGGGGAAGCGATCGGAAGTCGGGGCAGCTTCAGGTGACGGAGCTGCCCAGCCCTCGCATTCCGCCAGCCACGCGCGCGACGACTCATCCTGAAGGGCGAGCACCTCCGGGTCCGAGACCCGGGGTTCCTGCTCGGTTCCCCGCCAGACACACGCGACGGATCGCATCGGCTCGCGCCTCGTGGAGCTCGGACCGTCCGAGTCGAGGCGCTGCCCCGCTCACTCCTCGCCGCGAACCTTCTTCACCCCCTCCTGGAGGGCGTCGAAACCGAGCAGGGCGCACTTGATGCGCACCGGGAACTTCGACACGCCCTGGAGGGCCCGGAGGTCCCGGAGTGACCGGTCCTTCGCGGCCTCCTCGTCGCCATGCATCATGGCGGTGAAGCGGTCGGAGAGCGCCAGCGCCTCTTCCAGGGTGGTCCCCTTCAGGAGCTCGGTCATCATCGAGGCGGACGCCTGCGAGATCGAGCACCCCTCGCCATAGAAGCGGGCGTCGACGATCCGATCGTCCTCCACCCGGATCTGAAGGGTGATGTCGTCACCGCAGGTGGGGTTCCGCATCCGGACCGCCTCGGTGTACGGCTCCAGCTTCCCGCGATTCTTCGGCTTGCGGTAGTGCTCGAGAATGAGCTGCTGATAGAGGGAGTTGAGCTGAACCTCGGTCATGCGGAGGCCTCCACCGTGAGGCGGTTTCGCGGGATCGTCTCAGCCGAAGATCGACTGGACCGTCGCCAGTCCATCGATGAGCCGGTCGACTTCGTCCCGCGTATTGTAGAGGTAGAAGGAGGCACGGGCGGTCGCGGCCACCTCGTAGCGCTTCATGACGAGCTGCGCGCAGTGGTGACCCGCGCGCACCGCCACGCCCTCGGTATCGAGGATCGTGGAGATGTCATGGGGGTGCGCATCGCCCATGGTGAAGGAGAGGACCCCGGCCCGCTCCGAGGGGTCCTTCGGCCCGTAGACCCGGACCTCGGGAATCTCTGCCAGCCGCTCCATGGCATAGCGAACCAGCGCCTGTTCATGGGCCAGAATCCGGTCGGGCCCCACCCCCTCCAGGTAGTCGGCCGCCGCCGCCATTCCAATGGCCCCGGCGATGTTCGGGGTTCCGGCCTCGAACTTGTGGGGGATGTCGGCGAAGGTCGAATGATCCCGCTCCACGAACCGGATCATCTCGCCTCCCCCCTGGTAGGGCGGCATCGCCTCGAGGAGCTCGCGCCGCGCCCAGAGGAGCCCGATCCCGGTGGGCCCGCACATCTTGTGGCCGGAGCAGGCGTAGAAGTCCGCCCCCAGGGCCGGGAGGTCCACCTCGCCATGGGCCGCGCCCTGCGCGCCATCCACCATGAGGAGCGCACCCGCCGCATGAACCCGCTCGGCGATCCGGCCGATGGGATTGATGGTCCCCAGGGCGTTGGACATCTGGGTGAGCGAGACCATCCGTGTCCGATCGGTGAGGAGGGTGTCGAGGGCGTCGAGCTCCAGGCGTCCCTCCTCGTCGATCTCCAGGTAGCGGATCCGGGCACCGGTGCGCTCTGCCACGATCTGCCATGGAACGAGGTTCGAGTGGTGCTCCATGACCGAGAGGAGGATCTCGTCTCCCTCCTTCAGATTTGCGCCGCCCCAGCTCGAAGCCACCAGGTTGATTCCCTCGGTGGTCCCCCGGGTCCAGACGATTTCCGCCGGGTCCTGGACCCCCAGGAAGCGCGCCATCCGCTTCCGGGCCCCCTCGTACCCCTCGGTGGCCCTCCGGGAAAGCTCGTGGATCCCCCGGTGCACATTCGCGTTGTCGCCACGGTAGTAGGCCGAGATCGCCTCGAGTACCTGCACGGGCTTCTGCGAGGTCGCCGCATTGTCCAGATAGACGAGGGGGTGGCCATTCACCCGCTGGTGGAGGACCGGAAAGTCCTTCCGGATCGTCTCCACATCGAGAGTGGGCGCTGCGGCCACCGATTTTGTCATCTCATCCCACCTGTATGTAGATCCCGTCGTCCCGCACCTCCACAGGGTAGGTGCGCACCGGCTTGATGGCCGGAAGCTGGGTCGCTCGTCCCGTCCTCAGGTCGAACTTGGCGCCATGGAAGACGCACTCGATCTGCCCGTCCTCGACGGAGCCGTCCGAGAGGGGGAAGTCCTGGTGCGAGCACTGGTCCTCGAGGGCGAAGATCTCGTCGCCCCAACGGGCGATGACGACCTTCTCACCCGCTGGTGTCGTGGCATGGACGCACCCGTTCCCCTCGCACTCCGAGCGATCGGCGGCGCGGACCCATTCAGACATTCAGCTTCGCCTCCACCGCACGGGAGATCTTCTCGACCACCCCGCCCAGGGGAAGCTTCGAGAGCACCTCGCCCAGGAACCCGATGACCACCAGGCGCTCCGCCTCCGTCCGCGAGAGACCGCGGCTCATGAGGTAGAAGAGGTGGTCCTGGTCGAGCTGGCCCACGGTGGCGCCATGGGAGCACCGGACGTCGTCGGCCTCGATCTCCAGGTTCGGGAGGGAGTCCGCCCGCGCCTCCTCGGAAAGGAGGAGATTCCGGTTCGTCTGGTAGGCGTCGGTCTGCTGCGCACCCTTGTGCACCTTGATGATACCCCGGAAGACCGAGCGGGCCCGGCCGTCGAGCGCCCCCTTGTAGAGGAGGTCACTGTAGGCGTGGGGCGCCACATGGTCCTGCGAGGTATTGTGGTCGAAGTGCTGGTCCCCCTCGCCGAAGCAGAGGCCGAGCATGTCGGAGTTCGCCCCGCTGCCCAGGAGCTGAGCATTCAGGTCGAGTCGGGCCGTCGTCGCCCCCATGTTCACATTGAGGGTGTCGAGGGTGGCGTCCTTCCCCGCGATGGTGCGCTGCTGCGAGAGGTGGAAGGGGCCATGGCCGAGCCGCTGGAGGGAGACGTACTGCACCTGCGCCCCATTTCCTGCGAAGACCTCGACGGCGGAGGAGACCAGGGACTGGACCTCCATGTCGTCGGAGAGGATCTCGTCGACATAGGAGACCTGGCTCGCCTCGGCGGCCACGATGAGGGTCCGGGAGAAGAGCGCCTTCCCTTCTTCCGAGAGCCACCGGGTCACCCGGACCGGGTGCTCAAGCCGCACGCCCCGCGGGACATGGAGGAAGATCCCGTCGGTCCAGAGTGCTGCATTCAGTGCCTGGAACTTGCCGCGGTCTGCCGGAAGGGCGCGGGTGGCGAGATACTCCTCCAGGAGCTCGGGGTGGTCCTCCACCGCCGATCGGAGCGAGGTGAGGACAACCCCCTTCGCCGCCAGATCGGCATCCAGGTCCACATGGGCGACGGTGCCATCGATCTCCACCACGTGGCCCGACGACTCGTGGTCCGCCTCCATCGCCTCGGCCATCCGGGCCGGAGCACTCTCCCGGTCGAAGGCGCGCTCACTCCACTCCATGGGGGTCAGGGCGTCGAGAGAGAGCTTCCGCGAGAGGTCGGTGTAGCGCCACTCCTCCAGGCGGGTGGTGGGCATGGGGGTCCGCTCGTAGCTCGCCCATGCGTCGAGCCTGCGGTTCCGGAGCCACTCGGGCTCCCCGGTTGCCCGGGACTGTACGAGGTCGGAGTTCAGGGAATCGGTGACGCCTTCCATGAGGCCTCCGATGGGCTCGTCGAGGGTGGTGGATTGGGCCATGAATCTATCGCTCTGCCATTTGGAAAATCAGAAGGACAACCCCCCGGGGCGCCGTGGGGCGTCCCCGGAGGGGGTCGGGTTCCGGGAGGCTCCCGCCGGGATCAACCGACGGACCCCTCCATCTCGAGTTCGATGAGCCGGTTGAGTTCCACCGCGTACTCCAGGGGGAGGAGCTTTGCAATGGGCTCGATGAAGCCGCGCACGATGAGTGCCATCGCCTCGGCCTCGTCCATCCCCCGGCTCATGAGGTAGAAGAGCTGCTCGTCACCGACCTTCGAGACTGTGGCCTCGTGCCCGATGTTGGACTTCTTCTCTTCGATCTCGATGTAGGGATAGGTGTCGGTGCGCGAGGTGTCGTTGATGAGGAGCGCATCGCACTCCACATTCGACTTGGAGTTGATCGCCCCCTCGTGCACCTGGCAGAGGCCCCGGTAGGTGGAGCGCCCCGTACCCTTGGAGATCGACTTGGAGACGATCTGCGAAGTGGTGTTGGGTGCGGCGTGGATCACCTTTCCGCCGGTGTCCTGGTGCTGGCCGTCGCCCGAGTAGGCGATGGAGAGGATGGAGCCGTGGGCCCCCTCCCCCATCAGGTAGCAGGACGGGTACTTCATGGTGAGCTTGGAGCCCAGGTTCCCGTCGAGCCACTCCATGGTGGCGTTCTCGTGCACCAGCGCCCGCTGGGTCACGAGATTGTACATGTTGTTGGACCAGTTCTGGATCGTCGTGTACCGGAAGTGGGCCCCCGGCTTCACCACGATCTCGATCACCCCCGAGTGGAAGGACTCGGTGGAGTATACCGGCGCCGTGCATCCCTCGATGTAGTGGGCCTTCGATCCCTCGTCGGCAATGATGAGGGTCCGCTCGAACTGGCCCATCTGCTCCTGGTTCACCCGGAAGTAGGCCTGGAGCGGGGTATCGAGCTCGACGCCCTTTGGAATGTAGACGAAGGATCCGCCGGACCAGACCGCCGAGTTCATGGCGCTGAACTTGTTGTCGGCCGAGGGGATCACCGTGCCGAAGTGCTCCCGGAAGAGCTCGGGATGGTTCTTGAGACCGTCCTCGATGGAATCGAAGATGACGCCCTTCTCGTCCCACTCCTTCTTCAGCGAGTGGTAGACCATCTCGGACTCGTACTGGGCACCCACACCGGCGAGCACCTTCTGCTCGGCCTCGGGAATCCCGAGCCGCTCGAAGGTCTCCTTGATGTTCGGGGGGACGTCGTCCCAGGAGCGCTCCATCTTCTCCTGCGGGCGGACGTAGAAATAGATCTCGTCCAGCACATTCTCGAGGTTCGAGAGATCTCCACCCCAGGTGGGCATGGGCTTGGCGTTGTAGATCTCCAGCGCCTTGAGGCGGAATTCGAGCATCCACTCCGGCTCGTCCTTCTGCGCCGAGATCTCGCGAACGACCTTTTCGTTCAGGCCGCGCCCGGACCGGAATACCGGCTCGTCCTCGGTGATGAAG
The DNA here is from genome assembly GCA_007130605.1 of Gemmatimonadota bacterium. Lineage (GTDB taxonomy): Bacteria > Gemmatimonadota > Gemmatimonadetes > Longimicrobiales > Gaopeijiaceae > SLBA01. The sequence goes on from SLSF01000252.1 coordinate 6,666, forward strand.
TGGTACTGGTACTCGTCGAGTCCCAGATCCTGGATCGTATCATTCTGTGGCATCGGTGCTCCTTGCGGCGTCGCGCGTGCGTAAGCTTCCGGCGGGGGTTCAGGCCTCTACGGTCTTGAACTCCTCGTACCCGCGGGCCTCGAGTTCCTCGGCCACCTCGGGTCCACCGGAGCGAACCAGCTTCCCCTTCACCATCACATGGACGAAGTGGGGCTTCAGGTAGTTGAGAAGCCGCTGGTAGTGCGTGATGATGAGGACGGTCATGTCAGGGTTCTCCTGGTGGAGCTTGTTCACCCCGTCGGCCACGACCTGGAGCGCATCGATGTCGAGCCCTGAGTCGGTCTCGTCCATGAGGGCGAGTTCCGGGCGGAGCATGGCCATCTGGAGGATCTCGTTGCGCTTCTTCTCTCCTCCCGAGAAGCCGTCGTTGACCGGTCGCTCGGCGAAGGAGGCATCCATTCCCAGCAACTCCATCCGGGCCAGAAGCTCATCCTGGAAATCGAAGAGGTCCAGCTCTCCCCCTTCCTCTTCGCGGGACTGAAGCGCCGTCCGGAGGAAGTTGGCGATGGAGACCCCGGGGATCTCGACAGGGTACTGGAAGGCGAGGAAGATCCCGGCCTTGGAACGCTCGTCGGGTTCCGCTTCGAGGATGTCCTCCCCCTTGTAGGTGATGGACCCGGCCGTGACTTCGTAACCGGGATGCCCTGCAAGGATCTTGGCGAGAGTGCTCTTTCCGGAGCCGTTGGGCCCCATGATCGCATGGATTTCGCCCTTGCCGAGCTCGAGGTCCACGCCGTGCAGGATTTCCGTGTCTTCGTCCGCCACCTTGGCATGGACGTCCCGGATGGAAAGAATGGGGGTATCGCTCATCCGTCGTACCGCCTCGAAAAATCTGTGAATAGTGGGGTTATCAAGAATGATTCTTGTTTTCGTAAGCTACCCGAGGGGCGGGGAGGCGTCAAGGCCCGAAGTCGCTTAGATTGCAACCGTTTCGGGGCCCGTCGAAGAAGCCGTCCGTCGGTGCGCGTGTGCGGGGAAAGCAGGTACCCGCCCGCGGCCATGAAGCTCCCCGACCGGACACGCTGAACACGCCACGGAGGTGAACTTGAGCATACTGCATCGATGGTTCGGGAGAGCCGAGGACGGGACCCGTCCGGAGGGAACCGGTCCGATCCTTGGAGGCGTCGCCCTGGGCGATTCCCCCTGGCTGGTCCTGGGTGGGGGCGGCCTCCGCGGTCTCGCGCACCTGGGCGCCTGGCGAGCCCTCTCCCGTGCGGGTTTCCGGCCGTCGGGCATCCTGGGCACCAGCATCGGCGCACTGGTGGGGGCGTGCATTTCGGCGGGTCTCTCCCTCGACGAGCTGGAGGAACGTGCCCGCACCCTCACGCGGAGGGACATCGCCCGGGTGCAGCGCCGTACCTTCTGGGTGGGAGGGATCCGAAACGAGTCGGTCTTCCGGGGAGAGGTCCTCCGGGAGTATTTCGAGAGTATCCTCCCCTCCGCGGGGTGGAAGGCCCTCGAACTCCGTTTCCAGGCCAACGCCGTCGAACTCGGCAGTGGTAGAACCGAGTGGTTCGGCCTGGGTGCGCGTACCGATGTCTCCCTCGTGGACGCCGTCTACGCATCGGCGGCGCTTCCTCTCCTCTATCCGCCGGCACGCCTCCCCGGAGGACTCTACGTGGATGGAGGTGTGGGCGATGCCCTTCCCCTGACGCGGGCGCAGGAGCTGGGCGCCACCGCCATCGTCGCCGTCGATGTGGGTTCGGGGCCCGAGGTGGACGCGGGGCGCGTGGCCGGGGAGGGGCTGGTGGGTATCCACCAGCGAGTTTTCTCCATTGCAGCGCAGCGACGTCGGATCGAGACCGTCGAAGGGTGGAAGGCGCCTCCACTCCTCTACATCCGCCCCCGCATGGATGACTACGGGACCTTCGACTTCGAACACATCGACTACTTCCTCGGCGAGGGGGAGCGAGCCACCGACGAACGCATCCTCGCTCCGACCCCCGCCTGAGAAGCCGGCAGCCTGACGCACCACGCTATGGGCGGGCAAATTCCCGGGTGATCCGGTCGATGGCGGGGCGCATGGCGGACGCCGGAAGGTTCGAGGCATTGGAGAAGATGACGAAGACCAGCTCCCGCCCGTCGTCGGCGGTGAGGTAGCCCGAGAGGGTGGTGGTGTGGGTGATGGTCCCCGTCTTGGCGAAGAGGCGCCCTCGGAGCTCGGGGAGACGGGACTGGAGGGTGGTCCGATCCCGCCCGGGCTCCGCCATCGTCCGCAGGTACCCCTCCCCCCACGGCTCCATCCTTGCCCAGCGAAGCATCGCCACAAGCGCCTCCGGAGAGACCAGGTTGTAGCCGGCGAGGCCCGAGCCGTCGCGGAAGTAGAGGTCCATCGAATCGACCCCCACTGCGTCCACGAGGGTCTCGGTGATGACCTGGAAGCCCTCGTCCCAGCTCCCTTCCTCACCAAACTCGGCCCCCAGGGTGCGAACGAGCTGCTCCGCGATCCAGTTCTGGCTCGCGCCCATGACCTCGGCCGTGATTTCCAGGAGTGTCGGGGAGGTGACGCCGGCCACCCGAACCATGGCGGGGCATCGCTCCACGCGCGAACCGTCGCACCCACCTCCCGGCGAGGCCTCGCGCTCCCAGACCACCTCGACTCCACCTTCGATCCGAATCCCCCGGCCCTCGATGGCGCGGTAGAGGGCGTGAGCCGCCTGCCGCACCGGATCCCGCTGGGCCCGGGTCATGCTCCGCCGTGCCCCCGGGGTGATGGTGCCTTCGAGGAGCCACCGCCGGGACTCCGGCAGGTAGCCGTAGTCGATCTCGACCTCGCCTCCAGGCCCCACCGTCCGGATCCGACTCTCGACGAAGCTTCCGGTTCCCATGGGGCGCCACGAGACCCGGGCGGGGTCCCCCGGCGCCGCCCCTCCGGTGATCTCGATCTCGAGTTCTCCCATCCCGATCCCAAAGGCGCCCCCCGTGGCCGCTGCCCGGTTGGGCAGGTTCCCCACCAGCCAGCCGGTGGGCACCGAGGTGGAGTCCCACGCCGAGGCATCGATCCGGAGCGCGCCTCCCACCTCCCGAACTCCTGCGGCCAGGAGGGAGTCGGCCAGTGCCTCCAGGGCGGCGTCGGCCGAATCGTGGAAGGGTTCACCCAGAGTAGGGTCGCCTCGCCCGGGAAGGACCAGGTCACCCGAGATCCGGCCGTCCGGCCCAGGAGGCGCATCGGTGTAGAACGCGGTCTCGTAGCGGAAGTCGGGCCCCAGGCGCGCCAGGGCCGCGATGGTCACCGGGAACTTCATGTTGGAGGCCGGGGCGAATCGGATCCGTGCGTTTCGCTGGTAGAGGACCTCCCCCGTTTCCAGCTCGGCCAGCAGAAGCCCCCAGTGGACCCGGTCCCAGGGATCGGCACCCAGGATCGCGTCGACCCGGCTTGCCAGCTCCTGGGCACCGGCGCTGGCCGGAAGGCTGATCACCCACAGGAGGAGCGGAAGGAGTCCGGAGAGAATATGGAGGCATGCGCGAGCCCTCATGGGCCTCCCCGGAGAAGCCCCCGTCGGCTCAGGCCTCATCCCGCTCGAGGACCACCGCGGTCCCATAGCAGAGGATCTCCGACGCCCCCGACATGATCTTCGAGGTCTGGAAGCGGACGCAGAGGACGGCGTTGGCCCCGAGCTTCTCGGCCTCCTCCACCATCCGGTCCAGCGCCTGTTCCCGAGACTGCGCCATCATCTTGGTGTACTCCGGGATCTCTCCACCCACCAGGTAGCGGAGCCAGGCCAGGATGTCCTTGCCCAGGTGCTTCGTCCGGATGGTGTTCCCGCGCACGAGGCCCAGGGTGCGCCGGACCCGGGTGCCGTTGATTTCGCTGGTGGTGGTCACAACCATGGGAGCCTCAGCGCTCGATGTCGTTGTAGGGGTCGGTGAGCCATTCCCGGTAGCGGTCATGGATCACCGTGGCAAAGAGAAGTAGAATTCCGATTCCGATTGCGCTGGTGGCGAGCTTTTCCCAGGAGGGGGCCGCCGAGGTAAGGTACACCCACCCCACATGGCCGAACCATGCGAGGGCCCCGATGGTGAGGAAGACCCAGCCCATGGGCCGGGCCAGCCGGCGATTCACCGCCCCCCAGATCGACCGTCTCGGATCGGGACGAGGGAGGGGCATCTCGGCCAGATCCTGGTGGATGCCCCGGAAGAGGGCGAGCTCCCGTTCCAGCTCCGTCGACCGCTCGAGTGCGCGGTCCACGCGCCGGCGCTCCTCGGGGCCCAGTTCGCCGTCGAGGTAGCGCATCAACATTTCGGGGCCGATCTCGGCCTGGCCGGAGGGCTCCGCTCGGGCCGTCCGGTCGCCGGTCAGTCCACCGTCTTCACTGCTCGTACCACTCACGGGTACTCTGCTCCCATCTCCTCCAACGCATCGCGGAGGGCCTTGCGGGCATGGTAGAGCCGGCTCGCCACCGTTCCCTCGGGAATGTCGAGGATCGAGGCAATTTCCTGATACCGGAACCCTTCCAGCTCCTTGAGCACCAGGATCTCCCGCTGTTCATCGGGGATCCGTTCCAGCGCCCGCCAGAGCAGGCGCCGGGCTTCAGTTCGTTCTCGGTGTCGCTTCGCACTGCCCGGAGTCTCGTCGGGCCGGAACTCGAGAATGTCATCCTCCACCACCTCGACCCGGAAGCGCGCGGCGCGGCTGCGAAGCTGGTCCCTGCACTGGTTCCTCAGGATCTGGAAGAACCAGGGGCCGAAGGCTCGGCCGGTGTCGAAGCGGGAGAGGGACTGGAAGGCCTTCACGAAGGCTTCCTGCAGGGCATCCCGGGCATCTTCCCGGTTCCCCATCATCCCGAGCGCGACTCTGAAACCCTGGGGCTCGTAGGCCCGTACGATGGGTTCATAGAAGCGTGAATCTCCGCCCCGGCACTTCTGGATCAGTTCGCGTTCAACCTCCGGTTGCACGGGGACTCCTTCTGGCTGGTTCATTCCGGGTACGGAGGGCACGCATGGATTCTTCAACCGCGTCGATGGCGAGGTCGATCTCGGCTTCGGTATTGTATGCGTGCGGTGACAGCCGGAGGGCGCCCTCCACCCCGCGGGAATCATAGTCCAGCACGGCGGAGCTCCGGTCCACCCACGACGTACGGATCCCCATGGCGCCGAGTTTCTCCACCATGGCCTCGCCGGCACCGGCGGGGTCGAGGGTGACGATGGCCGACAGCAGGGCTCCCCGGTCGAGGAGGGTGACGCCGTCGAGGGCCGACACCCCTTCACGGAGGCGATGGGCGAGTCCCCACGCCCGTTGGCGGATGTCCTCCACGCCCAGCTCCAGGGCGTAGCGGGCGGCCGCACCCGTTCCCAGGACCAGCGCCCAGGAGAATTCCCAGTTCTCGAACCTGCGGGCGTCGGGTGCCGGCTGCGCCAGGCCATCGGCGACCCAGTCCGCCCCCCGCATGTCTGGAAAGAGCGGCATGTACCCGGCGTCGAGGGCACGGGGGCTCACATAGAGAAAACCGGAGCCCCGGGGGCCCCTGAGGAACTTGCGGGAGGTGGCCGAGAGGAAGGTGGCGCCGAGGGCCTCCACATCGACGGGCATCTGGCCCACCGACTGGCAGGCATCCACCAGGAAGGGGATCTCGAGCTCCCGGCAGAGTCCGCCGATGGGTTCGAGCTCCTGCACCACGCCGGACCCGGTGGGAATGTGGGTCATGGCCACCAGGCGGGGGCGGCGGCGGCGAATGAGATCCATCGCTCCCGAAGGGTCGACTCCACCCTCCGGCGTCTCGGGAGCCACCTCGGTCTCCACCCCGAAACGGTCCCCCAGCGCCAGGTACTGGATGTGGTTCGAGGCGTAGTCGTGCCGGGTGGTGAGGATCCGGTCTCCCCGCCGGAAGTCGAAGGCCGAAAGGGCCTGGGTGAATCCCACCGTGGCGTTCTCCACGAAGGCAATGGTCCCTTCGGAGGCGCCCACCAGGGCCTCCACGCTCCGGTACGCCTCCTCGATCCGACTCGCACGCGCACGGGCGGCCTCGTATCCACCCATCTCGATCTCCGCCTCCAGGTGGCCCACGATGGTGTCGTGCACCCCGCGGGGGCTCAGAGCGGCACCGGCATTGTTCAGGTGAATGCCGTGGCGGACCCCGGGGGTGTCCTGGCGGAGCTGGTCGATGGAGGGAAGAGGCACGGGGCAGGGGCTCCCGGTGGACGGGGACAAGGGCAGGGCTCCAGAGTGCGGTAATACTATCGATTGTGCCAAATCATCACAAACCCCTTCGGAAACGGAGTCCCAAATGGACATGTAACCACCCCGGGATCCTGGCTACAATCCCCACGTCCGGTGCCGAAGGGAGGTGGCGCGGCGCGGGCTTCGACGCTCCCCACGCCGCGTCCTCCATCGGTACGAAGGGATCGGATCGGCCCGTCGTCACGAGCGTCCATCCATTCAGACCAAGGAGTTTCCGATGTTCAGAAGACTCACTCTTCCCGGTTTCCTTCTCGCGGGTGCCATGGCCTTCATGGCCGCCCCGAGCGCACAGATCCAGGCCGCCGAATGCGGAGGCCCGGGCACATCCGTCTGCAAGACCAATGAATCGTGCCTGTCCATCATCTTCTACCGGCAGTGCACCACGGTCTATGACTACTGGCAGGGCGGAGAAAGCCTCGCATTCTATGGCGGCGACAGCGACCAGGATATCAACTGATCGCCCCTGAAGGAGAACGACGCAGCCATGATTGATCCACGACGGGTCCTGATCCGATCCCTTCTTCGCGGAGCCGAGAGCGATGCTTCCCGGGGTGGCGGGCGCCATCCCGGGGGCATCGCCTCTCTTCTGGTGGTCCTTCTCGTGGTCGTTCTGGTGGGGTGGCGCTGGTACGATGCCGCGGTGGCCCAGCCCGTCCACATGGGCGAGATCCCCGCTCCGCACCTCCTGGTCCTGGTGCAGGAGGGCGACTGTCCCGACCGGCGGGCCGGCCTCGACCGATGGCTCGCCCTCATGCGGAGCTCCGGGGTTGATGCCGGACTCCCCCTCGCCGTGGTGGCGCTGGACGGGCAGCCTCCCACCGGTGCTCCGGGCGACCTGCCCCCGCTGGAGCCCGACCAGGTACCGGGAGTGACCCGTGCACTCCTCCGCTTTGGGGTGGCCACTTCTCCTGCGCTCCTCCTGGTGGACGAGCGGGGCTATCCCACCTTCGCCATGGCCATCGACCCCGAGACGCCCGACGACCCGACCCGACTTGCACACCGCACGCTCCATGCCTTGATTGGAATCTCGTCCACCGATGGAGGAATGCTCGAATGGAATCGCTGACCTGGTTTCTCACCTTCGCCCTTCTCGCCTCCTGGATCGCGGTGGGGGTGGGAATCTTCCGCACCCCCCCGAGGATCCCGACGGGGTGGAAGGGCGCCGGCCGCCGACTGCTCTGGGGCACGATCTGGGCCGGTGCCCTCCTGGGGGGACTCTGGGGCCCCTCCCTTTGGTCCACCGTCTCCACCGACCATGCCGACCGGAGTGGGGACCTCGAGACCGGGGCGGTGACCACCACCGTGATCCGGACCCCGGCGGCGGTGCAGGTCTCGACCCTCACCCGGGATGCCGAGGGCGGTGTGCTCGTGCGCGAGTCCCGCCTCACCCTGCAGCTTCCCCTGGGCCTCCTCCTCTTCTTCGGGGTGCTCCACCTGGTGCGGCGGCGGGAGGGGGAGCCCGGCTCGGGAGGCGATGGCCCGGTAGTCGATGGAGACGCCGGGGCCCGGAGGACGGCCACCGCCCTCCTGGCGATCATCCTCCTGGCAGGATGCGGCGATTCGTATCTCGACGCCCACGGCCCCCGTGCCGAGAGGGAGATCCGTGAGGTCAGGTGGGATACCCTGGTCCACCTCGAAATCGAGGTGGCCGACACCCTCCTCTTCAGTGCCGATGATGTGGCGACCTCCGACGCAGGACTGTGGGTCCTGGACCGGATCGGCTACCGGGTGGCCCACCTGGACTGGACCGGAGAAGTGCAGTGGTACGCCGGGGGGCGGGGGGCCGGCCCCGGGGAGTTCATGAATCCCCGTTCCCTCGACCTGGACCGGGAGGACCGGGTCTGGGTGGTCGACATCGGGACCCACCGGATTACCGGCTTCAACGACTCCGGCTCACGCATGGACGAGATCAACCTGCAGGAGATGGAGGGGGCGCTCCACGACTTCCGGGTCACCCCCGACGCCGACCGCTTCCACGGCATGCTGTTGAGAGATGGCCTCCACCCGGTGGAAGTCCGCCGCGATGGCAGGGTCCGCGAGGGCCGGCCGATCCGGATCGCCGACACCGAGGGCGAGCCATTGAGGGGGATCTCGCTCCAGGGAGCCGTGGCGGGGAATCCCGACGACGACCGCTGGGCCTACGCCTTCACCATGGGGGACGGCCTCTTTCGGATGCGCGGTCTCGACCTGGAGGGGGGCCGGATCCTCCCCCCCGAGGAAGTCCCCTTTCCCCGCATGATCGAAGAACGGAGCGAGTCCGGAAACACGCGCACCACCATCCAGCGACTCACCGAGCCCAACTTCTCCGCCTCGGCCATCACCATTGCCGACGGGCGGATCCTCCTCCCCTTCCTGGGGGAGAGCCCGCACGCCGGCCGGGTCGTCGAGGTCTTCGACCTGGAGACCGGAGACTACCTGGAGTCGGTCACCCTCCCCCGCCCCGGCACACTGGCCGTGCACGGGGACCGGTGGGTCCTGGCCTGGAACACCCCGACCCCCGGCCTCATGGTGCTGCGGGAGCGCTGAACGGGACGGGCACTACCGCCAGCCCAGCGCCTCCCAGTGGAAGGGCTCGCGCTCACGGGGATGGTTCCCGACCTCGTCGAGGGTCCGGGCATCGAAGAGGCGCCCATTGATCATCGTCCACCGGATGTGCTCCGAGTTCCGGAGGTCGTCCAGGGGATTCTCCTCCAGGACGATGAGGTCGGCGAGCTTGCCCACCTCGAGAGAGCCGATCTCATGGTCGAGCCCCAGGTAGGTGGCGCCATTGATGGTGGCGACCCGCAGCGCCTCCATGGGGGTCATCCCACCGAGTCCGAAGGACCAGAGCTCCCAGTGGGCATCGATCCCGTTCCGCTGTCCATGGGCCCCCAGGTTCACCAGGACCCCCTCCCGGAGGAGGTCGCGGGCCACCTCGGCGGTCTTGATGTGCCCCCACTCTTCGTCGGGGACCGCAGTGCGGCGGCGGGCACGGGCCTCCACCGTCAGGGGCGGGCTGAAGGTCTGGAGTCGCTCGTTCTCCCAGACATTGTCGTGGTAGTAGAAGTAGTTCTCTCCGTAGTACGGACCGAAGGAGACCACCAGGGTCGGGGTGTAGCCGGTGTCGCTTCCCGCCCAGAACTGGAGGACATCGTCGTAGACGGCCTCCAGGGGAAGGGAGTGCTCGATCCCGGTGTGGCCGTCCTGCACCATCGACATGTTGTGCTGGAAGAGCGCGCCCCCCTCGAGCACCACCAGGACATCCTGCTCCCGCGCGGCCTCGAGGATCTGCTGACGCTGGTCCCTGCGGGGCTGGTTGTAGCTCTTCACCGAGAAGGCCCCCGCCGACTTGAGACGGGTGATGTGGGTGCGGGCGTCGTCCAGGTTGTCCACCTGAGCCGTGCTACCCGAGGTAGCCCCGTAGAGGATGGTGCCTGTCGAGAAGATCCGGGGTGCCACGATCTCGCCGGCACGGGCCATTTCGCTGGCGGCGAAGATCTGCTGGGTGTTCGCCGAGGGGTTATGGATCGTGGTGACCCCGAAGGCGAGGGTGGCGAAGTTGGAGCGGCTCTGGCGCGGGATGATGGGCCCGCTCCCCTGCCCCCCATGCTGGTGGGCGTCCACAAGACCGGGCATGATGGTGTGACCGGAGGCATCCACCAGGTGGGACCCTGCCGGGACCTCGACCTCGCCGGTCGGACCCACGGCGGCGATCCGGTTGCCGTCAACGACGAGGGTCCCGTTCTCGATGACCTCGTCTCCATTCATGGTGATGATGCGCGCGCCTTCGAAGGCGACGATCCCGTCGGGGCGATCCGCCTGGTGGCGGAAGCCGATATTGATGCCGGAGGGCACGGGGATCTCGGCGAGCTCATCTACCGTCTCGTCGGCCCACTCGAAGGCCTCGGCCACATCGAGGGTGAAGAGCTCGGGACCGAGCGCCCAGTGCAGTGACGCCCCGTCGCCGGACCAGTGGAGGAAGTCACCGGCGTCCTGGGTCACACGGACCTGCGGGACCGCCCGGCTTCCCGGCGAGAGCGACTCGTTGCTCCCGGTAGGGATGAAGGGCCGGAGGTAGGCGTGGAAGCGCGAGCTCCACGTCACGAAGCGCTCATCGGGCGAGACCCGGATGTCGGAGACGAACTGACCCGACAGGTGCTGTCGCTCGTCGTGTCCGTCGAGGCCGATGCTGTACAGGCCGCTCCCCCGGGTGAAGTAGACCCGGTCACTCCGCTGCCCGAAGTGGAAGTCCGAGCCACTTCCCATCTTCAGCTCCTCGGGCTCCCCGCCCTGGACCGAGATGGTATAGAGACCGGTGTCGCCCGAGTAGTACGGTGAGAGGAGTCCCCCACCCGAGACCCGTCGGTAGAGGAGGGTCGAGCCGTCGGGGGTGAAGATGGGTTCCCGGTAGTGGCCCGGTCCGTCCACGACCACCCGTCCCTCGTCGGCACCCGACGCGGCCACCACCCGCACGGTGGCGAGCTCCTGGTCGTCCCATCCGATGTAGGCGATGGACTGGCCGTCGCGGGACCAGGCGGGCTCCACCTCGAAGTGGTCGGTCTGGGTCGTCACCCGCCTGGGCTCACCGTCGGGCAGATCCCGCACCCAGAGGTAGCCGAGGGCCTGGAAGAGAACCCGGTCACCCTGCGGGGACACCTGGACCCATCGGGGCATCCGCACATCGAACTCGTCGGGCTGCATGTCGACCCGGACCCGCTGGGCCTCAGCCATCTGACGGGTGGTCTGCACATGGAAGGGGATCTCGCTGACCTCTTCCGACTCGACATCGATGCGATGGATGCCGCCCCCGGCCCAGAAGACGATGGAGCCCCCATCGGGGGTCCACGCCATGCTGGGGTAGACCCCGTGAATGGCCCAGATCTCCTGGAGGTCGCGGTCGAGTCCGTCGTAGATCGGCCACTCCCGCCCCGAATCCAGGTCGCGGAGGAAGAGGGTGGACTGGTAGCGGACCCGCTTCACGAAGGCGAGGGTGTTCCCGTCGGGAGACGGGGTGGGGCGGATGGCGCCTCCGGGCCCGCCGGTAACGGTGGTCAGGTCGCCGGTCTCCCGGTCCAGGCGCCGCACGGCGTAGATGCCCGGGTTCGGGTCCTTGTTGTACTGGAACGTCGAGCCGCCGGTCACATCCTGCGAGAAGTAGAGGTAGCGGCCGTCGGGCGAGAAGATGGGCTCGTTCACATCCTGCTGGTCATTGGGGCGCTCGGTGAGCTGGAGCCCCGAGGTGCCCCCGTCGCGGTGGTAGAGCCACATCTCTCCGGCCCCCAGGGAACGGGCGCTGGTAAAGTGCTTGCGGGCGACGATGTACTCGGAATCGGGCGTCCAGGCAGGGCCGTTCAGGAGGCGGAAGCTCTCGTTGGTGACCTGCTGCGGGTCGGATCCGTCGCGGGCCATGACCCAGATGTTGTCGCCCCCGGCCCGGTCACTGGTGAAGGCGATCCACCGACCATCGGGGGAGTACCGGGGTTGCATGTTCCAAGCCATCCCCTCGGTGAGCTGCGTCGCCTCTCCCCCGTCGATGGGGATCGTGTAGATGTCGCCCAGCATGTCGAAGGCGATCTCGGTCCCGTCGGGGCTGACGTCGAGGTTCATCCATGTCCCCTCCCGGGTATCGATCTCGATCTCGTAGGTGGGGAAGGGGGGATCGTTCACATCCCAGTCCTGCGCCTCCAGGGCGTCGGCGGGAAGGAAGAGGAGTCCCACCAGGGCGAAGATCGCCAGGGGGAAAATGAAACCGGAGCGGTCGGGGCGCGTAATGTGAGTACCGGGCATGGCGTCGCAATTCGGCTGATGGGCGGCTTTCGCCACCCGGGAAGGACAGTACTGGAACGAGAAGACTTCACCTTAAAGGAAATCGTCGGGTGCCGCCAGTCTCGCCTGGCCCCGCCGGAAACGCTCAACCACGGAGTCCCCCATGGGTCTCATCCTCTCCTGGCTCATCCTCTCGGCGGCCGTCTGGATCACCGCCGTCGTCCTTCCCGGCTTTCATGTGCGGAATTTCGGGAGCGCCTTCGTGGTGGCGGCGCTCTTCGGGATCCTGAACTTCCTTCTGGGCTGGATCTTCTTCACCGTCTTCACCATCGCGACCCTCGGGATCGCCCTCCTCCTGGCCTTCATCACCCGCTGGGTCATCAACGCCATCATCCTCCTGATCACCGCGGCCCTCACCGACCGACTGAAGATCGACTCCTTCGGGTGGGCGCTCCTGGGCGCCCTCATGATGTCGCTCCTGGGCACCGCGGCGGAGTGGCTCATCGTCGGACTGTGACGGACGTCGCACAGGACCCTCCCCGGGTCTACATCGTGGGGGGCGGCTTTGCCGGGCTCGAGGCCGCCCGCCAGCTCGCCGGCCTTCCGGTTCGGGTCATCCTCCTGGACCGCCGAAACCACCACGTCTTCCAGCCCCTGCTCTACCAGGTCGCCACCGCCTCGCTCTCGCCCGGTGACATCAGCGCCCCCATCCGCACCGTGCTCCGGGGCCAGGCGAACTGCGAGGTGGCGCTGGCCGAAGTGACCGGGGTGGATCCGGTGGAGCGCAGGATCCACGTGGAGGGTGGGTACATGCCCTACGACTACCTGGTCCTGGCCGCAGGGGCGACGCACGCCTACTTCGGGAACGACCACTGGGCGTCGGTCGCGCCCGGGCTCAAGAGCCTCGAGGACGCCACCGACCTCCGGCGTCGGATTCTCCTGGCCTTCGAGTCGGCCGAGTACGAGGGGAACCTCCGGGCTCGACAGGCGGCGCTGACCTTCGGGATCGTGGGCGGGGGTCCCACCGGGGTGGAGCTGGCCGGCGCCATCAAGGAGATCGCCGGAAAGACCATCCCCGAGGACTACCGCCACATCGACACCCGGACCACGCGCGTGGTCCTCTTCGAGGCCGGAGACCGGATCCTTCCCACCTTCCCGGAAAAGCTGAGCCGGCAGGCGAAGCGCGACCTGGAGCGGATGGGAGTGGAGGTCCACCTGAACACCCCGGTCACCGATATCCGTCGCGGCGAGGTCCATCTCGGCGAGACCGTGATGCCGGTCCGCAATGTCTTCTGGGCCGCGGGGGTGAAGGCGAGCTCCCTGGGGGGATCCCTCGAGGTGCCTCTCGACGACTCCGGTCGGGTCCGAGTGGGCCCCGACCTCACCATCCCCGGGCATTCCAATGTCTTCGTGGTGGGAGACATGGCCGCCGTCACCTCGGCCGATTCCGGGGAGCCGGTCCCGGGTGTCGCGCCGGCGGCCCTCCAGATGGGCCGGTATGCGGGACGGGCTATCGCCCGCGAGGTGACGGCCTCCGGCGACCCCCCGGACCGGCCTCCCTTCAGCTACCGCGACAAGGGAATGCTGGCGATCATCGGGAAGGCGAGAGCGGTCGCCGCCGTCGGGCGACTTCAGGCCGGTGGCTTCCCGGCGTGGCTCCTCTGGGGAGGGATCCACATCGCGTTCCTCATCGGGTTCCGAAACCGGGTGCTGGTCCTCCTGAGCTGGTTCTGGAGCTGGCTCCTGAATGCCCGCGATGTCCGTCTCATCACCGGCCGGGCCACCCTCGACCTCGAATCCCCCAGGCCTCCGGACTTCGTCCCGCTGCCCCCGGAGGAGC
>SLSF01000270.1 GCA_007130605.1 Gemmatimonadota bacterium
GTCCCGCGGCATTCCAACTTTGCCTGCGTCCCGGCGGCGACCTTCAGCCGCGCCGGGCCTCTTCCGGCCGACTACCGCCGGTCGCGGAAGTGCTCGTACGCACGGGTGTGGTCGTTGTCGCGGGGGTCGACTTCGGCCCCCCCGATGAACATGGTCTCCAACCGTGTGAGGGGCTGCAGGGGATGCCCGTCGGTGACGAGCAGGTCCGCCCGCATCCCGGCGTCGATGGCCCCCATCTCGTCACCCAGCCCGAGGAACTCGGCCGCACGGGCGGTGACGCCCTGCCAGCCGATCTCCGCCGGGAGACCGTGGGAGATGGCGATGGCCACATGCTCCGGAAGATTCCGGACATCGGCCGACTCGTCGGTGGCGAAGGCAATGCGGACGCCCGCCTCGTGCAGGATCGCCGGAGCTCGGAAGATGGCGGTCACCGCATCGTCCCGGTCCGGCGTCGGACGCCGGGTCCGGGTGAGGATCACCGGCAGGTCGCGCTCGGCGATCTCCTCGGCGAGTCGGTGCGCCTCGGCACCCCCCACCAGGACGAAGTCGATCTCCGGATAGGCATCCATGAGAAGGAAGAGGTGGCGGATCTGCCACTCCGAATCCACCCGCACGAAGACGGGGATCTCGCCGCGCATGACCGGAGCCATCGCCTCGAGGGCCACCCGGTCGCCTCCCCAGATGTTCGCCTCGAAGGGCTGGTCGGCGCGCTGTGAGACCGTTTCGGTAGCCAGGTATTCGCGCGACCGATCGAGGAACTCGGTGAGGAGCTTCATCTCGTCGCCATCGAGGTTCGGCTCGGCATTGGAACGGGCCTGACGCACCTCTTCCGCGCCCACCACCGAGGCGAAGGACACCGCGGCCCCCACCCCGGCCATGGCGAAGTGATCGCCATGGTCGTGGCCGTCGTCATGAGTCTCGAAGAAGGCATCGCCGGCCCAGACCAGGTCCCGGCCATCGCCATGGTGGTCGTGGAAGGGCTGCCAGCCACCCCCGCCACTCCCGGGCGCACTGGTGGGCACGGGGAGGTTCACCATGAGCGCCCCCTCACCCCGGATCTCGGCTCGCTCGAAGGTGTCTCCGGTGAGCTGGACCACCGAGCCCATCCCCTGGATCACCCCACTGGTCTGCACCGTCAGGGTCGAGGTAATGCCCCGGGCACGGGCCACGAAGGGCGCCCGGCCATGGGGCTGGTACGCCGGAAGCGCCCGGATGTGGGGGTTGAAGCCCCCGATCTCGGCGCGATCGGTGGCCTGGGAGATGGCTCCGATCTCGAAGAGCCCCAGGTGGGTCACCGGATCGATCATCCCCGGATGGATGTGGCGCCCGGAGACATCGATCTCTCGGGCCCCGGCGGGAATCTCCACCTGGCCCCGCGGTCCCACCGCCTGGATCCGGCCCTCGGCGAGCACCACGACCCCGTCTTCGAAGGCGGGGCGGGAGACCGGGTGCACCGTGCCTCCCACGAGTGCCACCACCTCGACGCCGGGATTCACCGGATCGAGCTCCGAAAGGTCGGCGGTCTGGACCGTGCCGGATCCCACCGTCCGGGTGGCATCGGCATCGGCCCGGTAGCGGTCGGCAGACGTCGACGGGAGCGGATTGATGGGCTCACCACGGGTCTCCTCCTCACGGTTCGAGTCGTAGTAGACGAGCCCGTCGATGACGGTGTATTCCACCCGGGTGAAGGCGTCGAAGGGATCCCCCGTCAGGAGCACCACATCGCCATCCTTGCCCACCTCGATGGAGCCCACCCGGTCCTCGACTCCCAGCATGATGGCCGGGTTCAGGGTGAGCATCCGGAGCGATTCCTCCTTCGAGAGTCCCCCGTACTGCACCGGCTTCGGGATCTCCCACGTCATGAAGGGCTGGAGCCAGGTGAGGTCGGAGTTCAGGGCGGTGAGCACCCCCTGCTCGGCCATGATGGTGGCGTTGTAGGGAATCGCGTCGTACGACTCGAGTTTGAACTGCCACCAGTCGGAGAAGGTGGAGGCACCGGCGCCATGCTCCCGGAGTTCGGTAGCGATCCGGTAGCCCTCGAGGATGTGGGTGAAGTTGTCGATGGTGAAGCCGAAACGGTCCGCCACCCGCATGAGCATGAGGATCTCGTCGGAGCGGTAGGAGTGGGCATGCACCCGGATCCGGTCCTCCATGATGTCGACGAGGGCCTCGAGCCGGAGGTCCCGCCGCGGAGGTGCCCGGAAGGAGCCCGGGTCGGCCTCGTACCGCTCCCAGAGCTCCCGATACTCCTGCGCCGCCGTGAAGGCCTGCACATAGATCGCCTCCACCCCCGGGCGTGACGCCGGGAAGCGGGTCGCAGGCCCGCGGGCCTGTGCCGGCTTCCGGGTCACATTCTCACCCAGGGCGAACTTCACCGAACGGGGGGCACCCGGCACCAGGAGCTCGCGGGCGGTGGTCATCCCCCACCGGTTCTTGATGATGGCGCTCTGCCCCCCGATGGGGTTGGAGCTTCCGTGCATGATCCGGGCGGTGGTCACCCCTCCGGAAAGCGCGTGGTAGATCTGAAAGGAGGCGGGGTTCAGCGCGTCGAGCACCGAGATCTCCGGCACGATGGGCGCCGAGCCCTCATTGGTCCCGATCATGGCGGTGTGCGAGTGCTCGTCAACGATCCCGGGGATCGCGGTCCGACCGGCACCATCGAGGATCTGGACTCCCGACGGCGGGGCCAGCTCCGCACCGATCTCGACGATCACACCGTCGCGAATGAGGATCGAGACTCCCTCGAGCACCTCGTCGTTTGCGGTCCAGACCGCATCGAGGTTCTCGATGAAGAGGTCCCCCCGCGGGTGGATGACTTCATCTTCGGGCATCTGGAGGAGTGCCTGCGCCCCGGCCCCCTCGGAGAGGAGAGGCAGGAGGAACAGGAGTGAACAGACGATTCCGGTGATACGTGCCTTCATCGGAGCTCTCCCCCCGGCATGCGCCGGAGTTCGAAGTTGAGGTTCATGGGTCCTGCCGGCGTGTCGACCGAGCCGGAGCCGGCGAGGGTGTCACCATCGAGGGTCCCGGAGAACTGGATCACCATGCCGCCCATCTCGGGCGCCGACACTCCGAAGCTCAGGGTGCTGCCGTCGAAAGACGGGTTCCGGATCTCGGTGGCCGGCCCATCTGCGGTGACGATCTCTCCACTGATGTCATCGCCATCCACCTCGAGTTCGAGACGGAGGGGGATCGACTGCCCCTGGACGTCGAGGTTCCCTTCCCAGCTCCCGGCGAGTTCGGACGCGGGAAGGTCTCCCTCCGCCGCTTCCTCGGCCTCGCCGGCGGTGCGGGGGGCCGCGCCCTCCTCCACCAGCCCATTGATGAAGGTCCAGTTCACCCGGCGCCCCTCGTCGAAGATGGGACCGTCGGTGACGATGAAGGTGGCGGAGTGCCCCTCGGCGACCCGTGCCAGGTGGGGCACGCCCAGGAAATCGGCGGGCACCGCCGTGAGCGCACGGAGGGCATCGTCGGGGTCGAGGCCCCACTCGATGGCGCGCCGGATTCCCGGAAGGAAGTCGGCCGACCCCTCGCCCCCGGTGGTGAAGGTGAAGCGCACGCCGTGCTCGGCCAGGAGGGCCGGAGTCCGGTAGATGGGCTCCAGGCGCTGCCGCTCACGGAAGGCGGCGGGGGACAGCTCGTCCTCGTCGTCCTCCGGGTCCCAGGCGTCGGTCTCGGGAAGCCTGCTGTTGAGGAGGACCATGATGTCGCGGTCCCGGAGTTCCTCGGCCAGCTCGCCCGCCCCCTCGCCCCCGACGATCACCGGCGCAAAGCCGAGCTCGTCGGCCAGGGCCAGCACCCGACGGATCTCCTCGGCGCCATTGGCCCGGAAGTAGACGGGGATCTCACCGGCCGCCATTGCGGTCACGATCTCCAGGTCGTCGTCGCGGTGCGCCACCGGCATTCCCGCCGGATCGCTCTCGAAGGCGGCCGCATGGGCCACCCGGTGCTCGGCGTCGAGGAAGACCTGACGAATGAAGGCGTGCTGGGCCATGAGGGTGCCCGGGTACGCCCCCTGCGCCCCCTGGAAGGCCATGGCGACCCCGAGGGACTCGCGCAGGATCAGCTCCCGCGGGGTCCGCGCGTCGGGCCGGTGGAGGACCAGGGAGGGCTGGCCGGGCATGATCCCCCGCCCGGGGTAGACCACCGATGCGACGATCCCCCGTTCGCGGTGGCGTTCGAGCGCCTGGCCATTGGCCCGGACGAAGTCACCGGTGACCCGGTGCGGGGTGAAGAACTGGACCTCGCGGGTCGGGCTCCACGACTCCACCCCTTCACGGTCGGGGGTGGGGAGCGAGAGATCGACATCGCCATGGGCATCGATGATGCCGGGGTAGATGTGAAGAGTGCCCTCATCCCAGTCGATCCGCCGGGCATCGTCGGGCACGGCGGCGCCTGCGGCCAGGGCCTCGATGATCCCGCCTCGCACCACCAGGGTCATGCCCTCATCCACCGTGCCATCGGGGTGGACCAGGTTGACCCCCTCGAGAGCCCATGCCGCCGGCGGAGGCGGTACGTCGTACTGGGCCTCGATCCCGTCGGGAACGAAAACAAGAAGGAAGACGAGGGACAGGAAGATCACGACTCCCGCCCCTGGACGTGGAAGTCCTCTCATGGGACACACCATGGTTTTGGGTGAATGCACGCTTGAACCGGACGCGTCGCTCGGGGGTTCTTCTTCCGGAGGCGATCCGGCCCACCTTGCGCTGGATTGAGGCCCCCGGTACCGCTAGCGTTAAACGGTGGGTCCGAGCGGTCCGCGAAGGAGAGTAGGAAGGACGGGAACCCGAAGCAAGAGAGATCCTGACATGACGCCCTCCCCGAACGCCGTCCCCCGCGATCCTCCTGATCGCCTGGGACTGGTCATGGGGGGTGGGGGAGCGCGGGCGGCGTACCAGGTGGGGATGCTCCGCACCGTGGCCCGTCACTACCCGAACCTCGAGGTGCCCATCATCACCGGCGTCTCGGCCGGGGCCATCAATGCGGTGCACCTGGCCGCGCACCCGGGCACGTTCGAGGAAGCGGTGGAGGATCTGGCGCGGCTCTGGTCCGACCTCACCGTGGACCAGGTCTTCCGGGTGGAGGCCCGCACCCTCCTCCTGAACACCCTTCGCTGGGGACTCCAGCTCATCTCCGGAGGGATGGTGGGGGCGCCCGAAATGAAGAGCCTGATGGATGTCTCTCCTCTGCGCGGCTTCCTCGGACGGAAGCTCCATGTGGGGGCCGGAAGGATTCCCGGCATCGAGGAGAAGATCGCCTCCGGACGCCTCCACGCCCTGGCGCTGAGCACCTCGTCGTACACCACCGGGCGCTCCGTCACCTGGATCCAGGCCGCCGACGAGGTGGAGGAATGGGAACGCCCGCTCCGGCGCTCCCGGCGGACCCGCATGACCCTCGACCACATCCTCGCCTCCGCCGCCATCCCCCTCTTCTTTCCCGCCGTGGAGATCGATGGGGAGTGGTTCGGTGATGGCGGAATCCGGCTCTCGGCTCCCCTCTCCCCCGCCGTCCACCTGGGTGCCACGCGGCTCCTCTCCATCTCGACCCGCTTTGACCGTACCAGCGAAGAAGCTGCCCGCCCGGTGGTGGAAGGCTATCCCCCTCCGGCGCAGGTCATCGGACAGATGCTGAACGCCATCTTCCTCGACCTGGTGGACCAGGACGCCTGGCGGGTGGAACGGATGAATCGCCTCCTGCGAAGACTCCCCCCGGAGGATCGGGACGGCCACCGGATCGTCGAGATCATGAATCTCCGCCCCTCCATGGACCTGGGGCTCCTGGCCAACGAGTTCGAGTTCCAGCTCCCGCGGACCTTCCGCTTCCTGGTCCGGGGACTGGGGACCCGGCGCACACGGAGCCAGGACCTCCTCTCCTTTCTCCTCTTCGAACCCGATTATCTGCAAAGGATGATGGAGGTCGGACGGCGAGACGCCGAGAGCCGGATGGGAGAACTCGAGGCGCTCCTGGACCCCGACGGCGCACGCCCTCCCCCTCCACTTCCCCCCGCAGGCCGGCGCCCCCGTCGCCGGGCACCCACGGCCCGAAGCGCGGGGACTGGTACTCAAGCGCACGAAGACTGATATTTGAA
>SLSF01000283.1 GCA_007130605.1 Gemmatimonadota bacterium
CACGGGAGGCCGCCGCATGGTACGCCGAGGTCTTCCGGGACCGGTACTACCTCGAGGTGCAGGGGCATGGCACCCCGGGACAGGACGAGCTCAACCGCCGGACCTTCGAGCTCGCCGACGAGCTCGGGCTCCCGGTGGTGGCCACCAACGACGCCCACTTCCTGGAGTGCGGCGACCACGAGGCCCACGACACCCTCCTCTGCATCGGGCTCGGAAAGGACAAGTCCGACCCCGACCGCATGCGCTACGACGAGGACCTCTACTTCAAGTCGCCCGACGAGATGCAGGAGATCTTCGCCGACCGCCCGGAGGTCATCGAGAACACCCTGAGAATCGCCGACGAGGTCGACCTCGCCTTCGAGAAGACCTACCACGTCCCCGAATTCCCCCTCCCCGAGTCGTACCGCACCGAGGAGGACTACCTGGTCCACCTCACCACCGAGGGGGCGAAGGAGCGCTACGGGGACCCCCTGCCGGAGCCGGTGCGGGAGCGGATGGAGTACGAGCTGGGGGTGATCCTCGAGACCGGCTACTCCGGCTACTTCCTCATCACCTGGGACTTCATCCGGTGGGCCCGGGAGCAGGGGATCCCGGTGGGCCCCGGCCGCGGTTCCGCCGCAGGATCGCTGGTGAGCTACGCCCTGGGGATCACCAACCTGGATCCCCTCCACTTCGACCTGATCTTCGAGCGCTTCCTGAATCCCGAGCGGGTCTCCATGCCCGACATCGACATCGACTTCTGCTACGAGCGCAGGGGCGAGGTCATCGAGTATGTCCGCGAGAAGTACGGACGGGACGCCGTGGGGATGATCATCACGTTCGGGACCATGAAGTCCCGGGCGGTGATCCGCGACGTGGGCCGGACCCTGGGCTTCGAGCCCTCCGAGACCGACCGGATCGCCAAGGCCATCCCCAACGAGCCCGGAAAGAGCCTGACCGTCTCCGAGGCCATCGAACAGATCCCCGAGGTGAAGGCCTTCTACAAGCTCGACGACCGGCACCAGAGGCTCTTCGACTACTCCATGACCCTCGAGGGGCTCTCCAGGCACGCGTCGGTCCACGCCGCGGGGGTGGTCATCGCCCCGGGGCCCCTCGACGACTACGTCCCCATCTGTGTCCAGCAGACGAAGGGGAGCGGGAGGAATGGCGAGGCCGTCACCGTCACGCAGTACGACATGAACTGCCTCGAAGACGCCGGGATGCTCAAGATGGACTTCCTGGGCCTCAAGACCCTCACCGTCATCGAGGACGCGGTGACGATGGTCCGGGAGCGGGTGGGGGCCCTCCGTCACCCGGAGACAGGCATCGAGTACGACGAGATGGACCTGGTCCCCCTGGACGACCCCTCGGTCTACCGGATGCTTTCCCGGGGCGGGACCTCGGGCGTCTTCCAGTTCGAGTCGAATCTGGCCACCGAGAAGCTCCGGGCCATGCGGTGCGACCGCTTCGAGGACCTGGTGGCCACCAACGCGCTCATCCGGCCCGGCCCCCTGGACTCGGGGATGACCGACGTCTACATCCGCCGGAAGCTGGGCAAGGAGGAGACCTCCTACCCCCATGACTCCCTCCGGGCGACCCTCGAACCGACGTACGGGGTCATCGTCTACCAGGAGCAGGTCATGAGGATCGCCAACATCCTCGCCGGCTTCTCCCTGGCCGAAGCGGATGTCCTCAGAAAGGCGGTGGGAAAGAAGATCGCCAAGCTCATCAAGAAGGAGCTTGGGAAGTTCGTGGAGCAGTCGGTGGAGCGGGGGGTCGACCGGAGGACCGCCGTCGATCTCGCCGACCAGATCGAGACCTTCGGTCGCTACGGCTTCAACAAGAGTCACTCCGCCGCCTACTCCCTTCTCTCCTACCACACCGCCTGGCTGAAGGCCCACTACCCGGCGGAGTTCATGGCGGCGCTCCTCTCGTCGGTCCTGGACAAGACCGACGACGTGGTGAAGTACATTTCGGAGTGCCGCGAGCTCCCCCGGCACATCCCGAAACTGGAGAAGGGCGTCGAGGTCCTCCCTCCCGATGTCAACGAATCGGGCTGGAAGTTCACCGCCACCAGCGAGGACTCCATCCGCTTCGGGCTGGGCGCGGTGCGGGGCGTGGGATCGGGAGCGGTCCGGTCGATCCTGGAGGCGAGGGAAGCCGGCCCCTTCACCACCCTCTTCGACTTCCTGGAGCGGATCGACACCCGGGCCCTGAACAAGCGGGCGTGCGAGGCCCTCATCGCCGCAGGGGCCCTCGACGCCTTCGGCCACCGGGCCCAGCTCCTGGCGGGCCTCGAGACGGCGTACGCCGAGGTCCAGGCCCGCGAGGCGGAGGCGGCGGCCGGCCAGGCCTCCCTCTTCGATGCCGGTGGGGAAGACACCCGGCGGCCGGACCCGGTCCTCCCCACCCTCCCCGAGTGGTCGGAGCAGGACCGGCTCAAGCGGGAGAAGGAGGCGCTTGGCTTCTTCATCTCGGGGCATCCGCTGGACCGCTACCGCGAGGTGGCCCGCGCCTTCGGAAAGGCCAACTCCAGCAATCTCAAGGAATTCGCCGGCGAAGAGGTCCAGTTCGCCTGCGTCGTCACCAAGGTCCAGAAGCAGCTCTCCCGGAAGGACAACACCGAGTGGGGGAAGGTCACGGTCGAGGACTTCCATGGCACTGCCACCGTCCTGGGCTTCCGCGAGACGTGGGAGCGGTGCCGCGAGGTGCTGGAGCAGGACGCGGTGGTGGTCATCCGTGGAAAGGTCTCGGGCCGGGAGCGCGACGAAGAGGATCCCCCGGTCTTCCTCGACGACGCCGAGCCCCTGGAGCAGATCCAGGGGAGTGATCGGGTCACCCTGGTCCTCGAGGTGGAGCCCGGCCAGGATTTCGAGGAGGGCTTCTTCGAGGAGGCCCGCGAGGTGATCCGCCGGTATCCCGGGCGGGCTCCGGTGGAGCTCGTCGTCGACAATGGGAATCCCCAACCCCGACTCCGTTCCCGGAGTCTCAAGATCCATCCGCACCCCGAGGCGCTCGGCGCCCTCAAGGAGCTCTTCGGAGCGGGGCGCATCCATGTACGGAGGTCCTGACGATGAAGGCGACACTGGGCGGCGGCTGCTTCTGGTGCCTCGAGGCGGTCTACCTTCGGGTGAAGGGAGTGGATACGGTCCGCTCGGGCTACGCGGGGGGGCATGTGGACGCCCCCACCTACCGGGCCGTCTGCACCGGCACCACGGGCCATGCCGAGGTGGTGCAGGTGGACTTCGATCCGGAGGTGGTCTCTTTCCGGGAGATCCTCCAGATCTTCTTCACCATCCATGATCCGACGACGCCGGACCGACAGGGAGGAGACCGGGGGCCCCAGTACCGCTCCATCATCCTCTGGCATGACCAGGACCAGCGGAGGGTTGCCGAGGAGGTGATGGAGGAGGTCGGCCCCCACTTCGACGATCCCATCGTCACCGAGCTCGTCCCCCTCGAGCGTTTCCATCCGGCCGAGGTGGAGCACGAGGAGTACTACGACCGGAATCCCCAGGCCGGCTATTGCCAGGCGGTGATCGCCCCCAAGGTGGCCCGGGCCCGGAAGGCGCTCGCGCACCTGATGGTGGACGACTTGCCGTAATCGGCGGGGGGGGTACCTTTCACGGTGGACCCACCACACCCACCGTGACCCGAGGTACTGCCATGCTCAGACGTGCCGCACTTCCCCTCTTCGTCCTCTTCTGGATGGCGGTTCCCGCCGCCGCACAGAACTTCTCCACCGACGATCCCGTCCTTGAACGGATGTGGGTCGAGGCAATGGAGAACTCCCACCTGGAAGTGATGGCCCAGGCCCTCATGGACTCGGTGGGACCCCGTCTCACCGGCTCTCCCGGGATCGATCGCGCCCATGACTGGGCGGTCCGGACCCTCGAGGGCTTCGGCGTCGAGGCGAGAAACGAACAGTACGGCACCTGGAACGGATGGGACCGGGGGATCACCCACATCGACCTCATCGAGCCCCGGATCAGCACCCTTCACGGGACGATGCTCGCCTGGAGCCCGGGCACCGACGGCCCGGTGGAAGGCGAGGTCGTCGTCGTGCCCGAGTGGAGTTCCGAGGCGGAGCTCGACGCATGGCTCGAGAGCGAGGTCGAGGGGCGCTTCGTCGCCATCGGATTCCCGCAGCCCACTTGCCGCCCCGACTACCACTACGACGACTTCGGGACCCAGGGCGCTCTCTCGCGGATGCAGGAAGCCCGCTCCGAGGCGCTCCAGGCCTTCCGCGAGAGTCGTGTCCCCAACCAGGGGCAGTTCCGGACCCGTCTCGATGAAGCGGGAGCCCTGGGGATTCTCGAGTCCAACTGGGTGGGACGGCCGGGCACGAACCGCCTCTTCGGCACCTCCACCGAGAATGCGGTGACCCTGGACCTCTCGTGCGAGGACTACGGACTCGTCTACCGCCTGGCCGAGAATGGCCAGAACCCGGTGCTCCGGGTGAATGCCCAGGCCGAGGATCTCGGCGAGGTTCCCGTCTACAACACCATCGGGATCATCGAGGGCTCCGAGCTGCCGGACGAGTACGTGATGCTCTCGGCCCACTTCGACTCGTGGGACGGGGGCACCGGCGCCACCGACAACGGAACGGGGTCGACCCTCATGCTGGAAGTGATGCGGATCGTCTCCGAGGTCTACCCGAACCCGAAGCGCTCCATCGTCATCGGGCTCTGGGGCGGTGAGGAGCAGGGGCTGAACGGCTCCCGGCGCTTCGCGGCCGACAACCCCGACATCGTCGACGGGATCCAGGCCCTCTTCAACCAGGACAATGGGACCGGGCGGGTCGCCAACATCTCCACCCAGGGACTCGTCGATGCCGGGGAGCACTGGGCCCGCTGGCTCTCCAGGGTCCCCTCCGAGATCACCACCCACATCAGCCTCAACATGCCGGGCAACCCCTCCACCGGAGGCACGGACCACGCCTCCTTCATCTGCGCGGGGGCGCCGGCCTTCTCGCTGAGCTCGGTGTCGTGGGGCTACAACCCGTACACCTGGCACACGATCCTCGACACCTACGACAAGATCGTCTTCGAAGAGGTGCGCAACAACGCCGCACTCATCTCGATGCTCGTCTACCTCGCCTCGGAGGATCCCGAGCCGGTCTCCCGGACCCAGCGGACCTTCCCCGACGGCCGTGACTGGCCTTCCTGCCAGCCGGGCCAGGCCTCGCCTCCGAGCTGAGCCGACGCGGCCCTCCTCAGATCGAGGAGGGCCGCCCCTCCGGCCCATACCTTCCGGGGGAGCGACGTCCAGGCGCGACGATGGAGGTTGTCGTAGTCATTCTTCCGGATCTCCCGGTGAATGGCGCGGTAGACCCGACCGGCCACCGCAACGGGCCGCCGGAAGAAGGCCGGGAGCTCGGGGATCGCCTCGAAGGCCCGGGCGTAGTCGCGCTCGGCCTCGCCCATGAGGTCCTCCATGAGCTCCTCCCACCGTTCCGGGAGCCCGTCGGACTCCACCGCGAGCCCGATGGCCTCGGGTGTGATCCCGTAGCGGTTCAGCCGATCCAGGGGGAGGTAGAGGCGCCCGCGACTCCAGTCCTCGCCCACGTCTCGCAGGATGTTGGTGAGCTGCATGGCGTGCCCCATGGCCTCCGCCCGCTCGAGGATCCGGGGGTCGCGGGTCCCGAAGAGCTCGGTGAGCCAGAGCCCCACCACCGAGGCGACCCGGTAGGAGTAGACCCGGAGGGCCGCCAGGTCCTCGAAACGTGTGGGCTCCAGGTCCATCTCCACCCCCCGGATGAGGGCCTCGCTGTACTCGGGCCGGACCCCCCGGGCCCGTGATGCCCCGATCACCTCGTCCAGGAAGGGGATCCCGGTCTCCTCGCCCTGCCACGCGCGCTCCACCCATCGTCGCCACGCGTCGAGGCGACCGTCGAGCTCGGGGCGGGAGATGCCTTTCGGGGCGTCGTCCACCAGGTCGTCGGTGAAGCGGCAGAAGGCGTAGACCCCGGCCACCAGGCGCCCCTCGTCCTTCGGAAAGAGGCGGGCCGAGAAGCGGAAGGACTTGGAGTGCTCCGCAAAGTAGTCGGTCCACTCGCTCCCGATGGCCGC
>SLSF01000219.1 GCA_007130605.1 Gemmatimonadota bacterium
GTCAGTGCCACCATGAGGGCGGGGACCAGAAGGATTCTGCGGAACATGGGAACCTCGATTCTGACGGTGAAGTCCTCCGTCGGGGTGACGAAGATTCACCCAGAACCCCCGGCGGTGCGCCATGGTTCCGCGATGTAGAATTTTTGTAGAGTTTGTGTATGTGTTATCTTTACAGCCTATTCCCCCAGCAGCGACTCGAAGGGCACCAGCTCCGGGCCATTCTCGCTGCAGATGGCGAACCGGCGCCCCGTATCGTGCAGGCTCACACCGGCGTGGCGCCCGCTCCGATCCACCACGTAGAAGTTCACATTGAAGGTGGGATCTCCGTCGTCGTCCAGGAGCCGGCTCTCCACCGTGTTCTCCTGGATCCGCCTGAGGCCCTCCATGGCGGCGTCCAGGGGATGCATCCCCTGGCGGAGCTGCTCCACGATGAGGTAGGAGGTGAGGTTGAAGAGGTTCGCCTCGCCACGGCCGGTGGAGCCGGCGGCGCCCACCTCCCCATCCACGTAGAGCCCCGCCCCCAGGATGGGGGAGTCGCCCACCCGACCGGGAATCTTCCACGCCAGGCCACTGGTGGTGGTGCATCCCGCCAGCTCGCCCCGGGCGTTCACGGCGTTGCAATTGATGGTCCCCCAGTAGTGCTCCGCATCGATGAGGCCCTCCCGCACCATCTCCAGGCCCATCTGGTGGCCCACCTGCTCCCGGTCCTCCGCCGAAGGCCAGCGGGAGGGGTCGGTGCGACGACGCCACTCGAGCCAGAGCTCCCTGGACTGCTCCGAGTTCAGATCGTCTTCGATGGGAAATCCCATGTTTCGGGCGAAGCGCTGGGCATCGGGACCCACCAGGAGGTGGTGGTCGGTATGGTCCATGACGGCTCGGGCCACCTGTGCCGGAGTCCGGACGCCCTCGAGGCACGCCACGGATCCGGCCCGGCGAAGGGGGCCGTGCATCACCGAGGCATCGAGCTGCACCACCCCGTCGCCATTGGGGAGGCCCCCGTACCCGACGCTGGTGTCGCCGGGATCCAGCTCATTGATCTCCACGCCGGCGATCACGGCATCGAGGACGTCCTCCCCCTCGGTCATGAGCCGAAAGACCACCTCCACGCACGTCTCCTCGCCCCCATTCCGGAAGTCGTGCCCATTGCCCGAGGCCACCACCTTGGGCTCCGCCTCCCTGAGATGGAGTGCCGGGGCCCCGGGGGCCGTGCGCGGCTGGCCCGAGAGGGCGGTGGGAAGGAGGGTGCCCGGAACCAGGGCGCAGGCGGCGGTGGCACCGGTGGCGGTGCGGATGAACTCCCGGCGGGAGGGGCTGCTGGAGGTGGAATCGGACATGGGACGTGGGGGGCTGGGGTGAATGGGAACGATCTCTTCAGGGTACGCTTCAGGCCGCGACGACGCTATCCTGGATCCATTCGGGACCGTCGAGCCCTTTCCTTCCTCCCTCGGCTTCACGTGTCAGAAACGCCTCCGTCACCGTCCCGCGGCAGCAAGCCTTTCAAGGCGATGCCGACGCAGCCCCCCACCACCTTCCCCCTTCGGCTGGCGGTGGTCGACGTGGGCTCCAACGCCATCCGGTACGCGGTGGCCGAGTTCTCCGATCCGGATCACTACACCGAGATCGAGGCCGAGCGGATCGCGGTCCGACTCGGTCGGGACGTCTTCACCCGGGAACGCACCCTCTCGGAGGTCACCCTGGAGTTGGGCACTGCAGCCCTGGTGCAGATCCGGCGACGCCTGGACGACCTGGGGATCCCCCACTACCGGGCGGTGGCCACCAGCGCGGTACGGGAAAGCCGGAATGGCGGGGAGTTCGTGGACCGGGTCCGAAGGGAGTCGGGAATCCACCTGGAGACCATCTCCGGAAGCGAAGAGGCGCGGCTGGTCTGGCTCGCCATCCGTCGCCGGGTCCGGATGGGCTCGTCGCGCTGGGTCCTCATGGACCTGGGAGGCGGAAGTGTCGAGATCTCGGTGGTGGATCGCGACGGAATCCTCTGGAGCGAGTCGCATACCCTGGGCTCGGTCCGCCTCCTCCAGCGCTTCCAGGAGGAGGAGATGACGGACGAAGACGACTTCCGGACCCTCCTGGAGCGCTACGTGCAGGTTCTGAAGATGCCCCGTGCGGTGGCGAAATGGAGCCCGGTGGGCATCATCGCCACCGGCGGGAATATCGAGGCCCTGGCGAAGCTGGCGGATGCCCCCCAGGACTCCGATGGCGTACGCACCCTTCCCATGGAGGACCTCAGGGCGACCCTCGACCGCCTGGTGGACCTCACCGAACAGGAACGGATCGACCGGCTGGGGCTCCGGGTGGATCGGGCCGATGTCATCGTGCCGGCGGCGGTGGTGTACGAACGTGTGGCCGAACTGGCCGGAGCGAACGAGATCCTCGTACCGGGGGTGGGCGTGCGGGAAGGTGTACTGATGGACCTGGTGGATGACCTCACCGATCACAGCGCCCACGCCGGTCGGTCCGAGCGCGGGATCTACGCCGCCGCCGTGGCCCTGGGTCGCCGCTTCCGCTTCGACGAGGCCCACGCC
The DNA here is from genome assembly GCA_007130605.1 of Gemmatimonadota bacterium. Taxonomy (GTDB): domain Bacteria; phylum Gemmatimonadota; class Gemmatimonadetes; order Longimicrobiales; family Gaopeijiaceae; genus SLBA01. The sequence goes on from SLSF01000219.1 coordinate 2,541, forward strand.
CGACAGGTGGCGGAGCTCTCCCTCTCGCTCTTCGACCAGCTCCATGAGTTGCACGACCTGGGCGCCCGGGCGCGACGGATCCTCATGACGGGGGCCCTCCTCCACGACATCGGGCAATTCATCTCGTACCGCCGCCACCACAAGCACTCCTGGTACATCATCTCCAACGCCGATCTCCCCGAACTCTCGCCCCGTGAGCTGGAGATGGCCGCCCTGGTGGCCCGCTATCACAGGCGAGCGGAGCCGAACCCCTCCCACCCCGGCTTCGACGCACTGGACGAAGAGGAACAGGAGCTGGTGACGAAGGTCTCTTCGCTCCTCAGGGTGGCCGACGCCCTCGACCGGGAGCATGTGGCCCGGGTCCAGGCTCTCTCCGCCGAGGTGGCCGGTGACACCCTGATCCTCCGGCTCGATGCCCGGGGCGACCTCGCCCTGGAGAGCTGGGCACTGCGAAAGAAGGGACGCCTCTTCGAGCGGGTCTTCGGGCTCTCCATCCGGGTCCGGCATGCCCGGGAAATCGACTGAGGGCCCGCGGGCGAGGCGATCCAACCGTCACGATCATGTCACGACGCACCTGCCACCACTTCGCCCCACCGCCGCGCTCTGGTAGACTTCAAGGACTCTCCGCCCCATCGCTGAACGTGCGCTCCCCCCGGCCTCCGGCCGCGAAGCCGGTCGCACCGGCGATGCCACCCAACGTCCCCATCCCCGAGAAGGAAGTGTGAGCGAGGCCCGCCTGCGCACGGGGGAAGCATCTGGACAGGTCCTGCCACCTGCCGTGCGGCCCCGCCCGGTCCCGACGGACGCCCCCCTGGACCATCCCAGCCTCTATTTCAACCGGGAGCTGGGGTGGCTCGACTTCAACACCAGGGTTCTGGCCCAGGCCGTCGACCCCGAGATCCCCCTCCTGGAGCGGGTGCGCTTCCTCGCCATCAGCGCCAGCAACCTCGACGAGTTCATCCAGAAGCGGATCGGAGGGCTTCGCAGGCAGGAGGAAGCGGGCGTCGGCCGGCCCAGCCCCGATGGGAGGACGCCCACCCAGCAGCTGGACCTGATCCGGGAGGTCCTCCGGGAGTCCCAGGCGTCGGCGGCCCGTCTCTGGGAGGAGGAACTGAAGCCCGAACTGGGGGAGCGGGCGGGGATCCGGATCCTGAGCTACGGTGCGTTGAATCCATTGCAGCAGCAGGCCCTGGACCGGCACTTCCGGGAGCAGATCTACCCCATCCTGACCCCCCTGGCGGTGGATCCGGGGCACCCCTTCCCCCTCATCTCGAATCTGAGTCTCTCGCTGGCGGTGGAGCTGAAGGATTCGGCGCATGGCGAGTTCCATTTCGCCCGGGTGAAGGTGCCCATGACCCATGGCCGCTGGATCCGGGTTCCGGGAACTCCGGACGCCTGGGACTTCGTGTCCGTCGACGAAGTGGTGCGGGCCAATATCGAGGGCCTGTTCCGGGGGATGGAGGTGGTGGGGTGCCACGCCTTCCGAGTGACCCGAAATGCCGACGTCATGCGGGACGAGGAGGAGGCCGAGGACCTCATCGCGGCGATCTCCGAGGAGCTCCGGGAGCGGAGGACGGCGCCGGTGGTTCGCCTCGAGGTGGAAGCATCGATCTCGGACCGCATCCGCGACCTCCTCCTCCGGGAGCTGGGCCTCTCCAGGGAAGACCTGGTGGTGGTGGATGGAGACCTGGCGCTGGCCGGGTGTCTCCAGCTCGCGGACCTCCCCTTTCCCGAGCACCGGTTCCCACCCTGGGAGCCGGTGGTTCCCGTGCGACTCCGGCCCCGGAGAGACGAGGAGGAGAGCCCGGGGATCTTCTCGGTGATCCGGGACGGCGATCTCCTCGTGCATCACCCCTACGAATCCTTCACCGCCACGGTGCAGCGCCTGGTGGAGGAGGCCGCGGTGGACCCCCAGGTCACCGCGATCAAGCAGACCCTCTACCGCACCTCCGACGACTCACCCATCGTGCGGGCCCTGGTCCGGGCGGCGGAGCGGGGAAAGCAGGTGGCCGTCCTGGTGGAAGTGAAGGCCCGGTTCGACGAGCAGAACAACATCGAGTGGGCCCGGGTCCTGGAGAACCACGGGGTGCACATCACCTACGGCCTCGTGGGACTCAAGACCCATGCGAAGGTGGTCCTCATCATCCGGAACGAGGGCGGGCGCCCCAGGGCCTACTGTCACATCGGCACCGGGAACTACCATGTGGACAATGCCCGGGTGTACACCGACCTGGGGCTCCTCACCTGCGATCCCGAGGTGGGAGCCGATGCCGTGGACCTCTTCCATTCACTGACGGGCCACGCGCCGGGCCACCAGTTCCGGAAGCTCCTGGTGGCCCCGGCTCACCTCCGGGAGGCCTTCGCGCGACTGATCCGGCGGGAGGCCGAGACCGCGCGGTCCGGAGGCACGGGCCGGATCATCGCCAAGATGAATGCCCTCGACGACCCCGAGCTCATCGAGGAACTGTACCGGGCCTCCAGGGCAGGGGTCTCCATCGACCTCATCGTCCGGGGCCATTCACGCCTTCGACCCGGCGTGAAGGGATTCAGCGACCGGATCCGGGTCCGGAGCATCATCGGACGGTTCCTGGAGCACGACCGGATCTACTACTTCGAGAATGGAGGCCATCCGGAGCTCTTCATGGGGAGCGCCGACTGGAGGGTCCGCAATCTGGACGATCGGGTGGAGGCGGTGGTACCCGTCGAGGAGCCAGGCCTTCGGGAGCGTCTCATCCGGATCCTGAACCTCGCCCTCGAGGACAACCGCCTCGCCTTCGAGCTGCAGGCGGACGGGAGCTATCACCGCTGCTCGCCCGGCCGCGGAGAGGGGGAGCGGTCGCTCCATGCCCGCCTGATGGAGGAGGCCCGGCGGCATCTCGCCTCTCCCTGACAGCCTGAACCGGCTGGAGGGCATGCGGGGAAACCTGGCGCATCTTCGCGAAGATCGGCCTCAGGCCATGAGGATGAGGCTGTGGGTTGATCCATACCGGCGGTATGGAAAACCATACTACCGGTATGGTGGGCCGATGAGGGAAGCCTCCCGCTTCAGGTCTTCGTGGCGGGTGACCCCGACTGGATACCGGCCAGCAGCGCATCCATGTTCTCGCCCGCATCGCCGAAGAGCATGCGGGAGTTCGGGCGGAAGAAGAGGGGATTCTCGATCCCCGCATAGCCGCTGGCCATGCTCCGCTTGAGCACCACCACCGTCTTTGCGTGCCACACCTCGAGGACCGGCATTCCCGCGATGGGGCTCTTCGGATCGTCCAGGGCGGCGGGATTCACGATGTCGTTGGCCCCCACCACGAGGACCACGTCGGTGCGGTCGAAGTCGCGGTTCACATCCTCCATCTCGTGGACGATGTCGTAGGGGACACCGGCTTCGGCCAGGAGCACATTCATGTGGCCCGGAAGGCGCCCCGCCACCGGATGGATGGCGAACGCCACGTCGACGCCCCGCTCCCGCAGGATCTTCGTTACCTTCGA
>SLSF01000302.1 GCA_007130605.1 Gemmatimonadota bacterium
CTGACGGTGGGGTGGTGGCTCACTCCGGCGCGCATCAAGCCCCGCGAGGACCCCATCGAGACCTTCGAGATGGGCAACTACCTCACCGAGCTCCAGGTCGAACCGGGCTCGAGCCTGGCGGGAATGAGCATCGAGCGAGTCCGCGATGCGCTTGGGCTCGACCTGGAGGTCCTGCGGATCCGTAGGGAGGGGCGTGCGGTCACGACGCCCATGGTCGACCGGAGGATTCGCGAGAACGATGTCCTCATCGTCCGCACCGACCCCGAGACCGTCCGGACCCTCCTCGACCTGCCGGGGATCGGCCTGGGGGGAGGTGGACCGGTGAAGCGGAAGGAACTCGGGGTCGAAGACGATCCACTCGTCGAGGGAAAGCTTCCGGCGGAAGTGGCGGAAGAAGGTGCCGACGACGACGAACCCGAACGGAGCCTGGTCGAACTGGTGGTCCTGTCGGAGACCCCTCTGGTGGGCGAGACGCTCCGCTCTCTCAACTTCTCGCAGAGCTACCAGGCGTGGGTCCTGGCCATTCGCAGGGGGAGCGGGATCGTCCACAGCAAGCTGAACCGCACCAAGCTCGTCGGGGGAGACACCCTTCTCGTGCAGGCTGGCCCCGAGGCCATCGAGCGACTGGCCGCTGACCGGAGCTTCATCGTCTCGCGGGTCCTTAAGGAGCCCGAGTTCAGACGGGGGAGGACCGCCATCGCCCTGGGAATCGTGATGGGGGTGGTGGCCGTCGCTGCCGTCGGCATCCTTCCCATTGCCATTTCCGCCATGGCCGGTGTGGTAGCCATGGTCTTCTCGCGGTGCCTCCGTCCCAACGAGCTCTACGCCGCTGTCGACTGGAACGTGATCTTCCTCCTTGCAGGTCTCATCCCCCTCGGAGTGGCCCTCGAGCAGTCCGGCGGCGCGGAATTCCTGGCACAGTCTCTGGTGACGGTGGCCGGCGAATGGCACCCCCTGGCCCTTGTCTTCGTCTTCTATGTCGCCACCGCGCTTCTCACCGACCTCATCAGCAATAATGCGAGCGTCGTGCTCATGATCCCGGTGGCGGTGGGGGCCGCCCTTGCCATCGACGCCAATCCATTCGCCTTCGTCATGGCTGTGACCTTCGCCGCAAGCACGCCGATGCTGACCCCCGTCGGCTACCAGACCAATCTCATGGTCTACGGGCCGGGGGGATATCGCTTTACCGACTTCTTCCGGGTCGGGGCACCCCTGCAAGTCATTCTTGCCATCGTGACTACACTCGGGATCGGGTGGATCTGGGGTGTCTGAGCTGGGCCCCCGCTGGCTCCGGCAATACGATCGGAGCGATGCCCGGGGTGACCTGAGAGCAGGGATCACCGTGGGAGTGATGCTCGTCCCCCAGGGGATGGCGTACGCGGTCATCGCGGGGGTCCCACCGATCTACGGGCTTTATGCCGGGCTGATCCCCCTCCTGGTCTACCCCTTCCTCGCCACGTCGCGACACCTGGCCGCCGGTCCGGTGGCCATCGACATGCTCATCGTCGCGGCGGGAGTCGGGCTCCTGGCTCAGGCCGATCCGGATCGGTACCTGGCGCTGATCCTCCTCCTCACGGCGATGGTGGGAATCCTCCAATTGACGATGGGGCTCGCCCGCCTGGGCTTCCTCGTCTCCTTCCTGGCCCGCCCGGTCATCGCGGGCTTCGCCGCCGCGGCAGCCATCATCATCGCCTTCAGTCAGCTCGGAAATCTCCTGGGCATCGAACTCGAGCGATCCGAGTACATCCTCGTCGTCTCGTACCAGGCGCTGGGAGCGATCCAGGAGCTGGACCCGGTCACCTTCGCGGTGGGACTCCTCTCCATCGCCCTTCTCGTCACCATCCGGCGCCTCCCGGCACGGATTCCCGGCGCCCTGGTCGTGGTGATCCTGGGAACGGTGGCCGCAACGACCCTGGGCCTGGAGGCCCGGGGAATGGAGGTCGTGGGCGAGGTCCCATCGGGCCTCCCCACCCCCGTCCTCCCGGCGGTGAATCTCGCCGATATCCGCGACCTCATCCCCACGGCACTGACCCTGGCGTTGATCCAGTTCATGTCGGTGATCTCGCTCAGCCGCCTGTATGCCACGCGGCACCAGTACGCCATCGATCCGAACCGGGAGCTGCTGGGGGTGGGTGCGGCGAATCTGGTGGGGAGCTTCTTCCGGGCCCTTCCCATCTCGGGGAGCTTCTCACGCACCTCCGTCAACGACGAATTCGGTGCACGGACCCCCCTGGCCAACACGGTGGCGGCGGGGGTGGTGGGCCTCACCCTGATCCTCCTCACCCCGCTCTTCCACAACCTTCCGATGGCAGTGCTGGCGGCCATCATCATCGTCGCTGCCATCGGGCTCATCGACCTGAAGGAACTCCGGTACTTCTTCCGGACGAAGCCCAGGGATGGCCGGCTGGCCCTCTTCACCTTCACGGTGACCCTCCTGGTGGGGATCCGGGAGGGGATTCTCCTGGGGATCGCGGCGTCGACCCTGGCGGTCCTCTACCGGCTGAGCCGCCCCCATGTGGCGGAGCTGGGGCACCTTCCCGGTACCCGGCTCTTCCGCGACCTGGATCGGACCCGCGACGCCCACATCATGGAGTCGATCCTCCTCCTCCGGGTCGATGCGGCGCTCTACTTCTTCAATGCCGAGTACTTCAAGCGCTTCATCCTCAGCAAGAGCTCCCAGGCGGATCGACGGATCCGGGCGGTGATCCTCGACGGGATGAGCATCAATGACCTGGACACCACCGCCATCGAGGCCCTCGAGTTGATCGTCGACGACCTTGAGGCGCAGGAGATCGAGCTCCATTTCACCGGGCTCGTGGGTCCCGTCCGGGACGTCATACGCTACTCGGGGCTATACCGCCGGCTGGGCCGCCGTCACTTCCATGCGAGCCCGCACCAGGCGGTGGAGCGGATCCTGGAAAGCTGGGACAAGTGGGACGACGAGGACCGGCTGGACCAGTACCTGGAGGAGGTCGGAGGCGGCGAGGAGGGGGTGAAGCCCGGCCTGAAGGAGTAGGCCGGGCCCCCGTCAGAGCTCGTAGCGGTAGAGCTCGAATCCTTCTTCGTAGTACGGCTTGAGCCAGCCATCATGCCAGGACAGGACGTCCTCGCGGTCCTTCGCAATGATCTCAAAGCCATAGCGCAGGTAGGCCTTCTTTGCCCAGACCGCCTCCGGATGGGCGATGAGGACCATCTGGGAGCGCCCCTCCTCCTTCGCCCGGTCCCGGGCGAAGTCCAGGAGATCCTCCCCATACCCATTCCCCACATGGTCGGTGTGGAGGTAGACGTAGCCCAGGTAGAAGGCGTCGTCTCCGACCCGCTGGAGCGAGAGGGTCCCGGCGATCTCGTCGCCGACCCGTCCCACATAGAAATCACGGCGCTCCAGGTTCTCCTTCGCCCACTCCATGTCGACGAAGTGCTCGGAGAGGTCCTCCGGCTCGACGATCTTCTCGTACCATTCGGCCGACGACCGAAGGATCTCGACGATCCGGGGCGCATGCTCCCATTTCGCCGGTACGATATCAAGCCGAGACGGGACGCTGTCCGTCACGATTTTTGGAACATCCAGTACTGCGGTGTCGCTCTCGGAACTCATGGTTCAGTCCTCTCTCCCCTTCGGGAATCCATCCAATGAAAAAGGACCCGACATCGGTCAGGTCCCGATTCAAAGATAAGATACTTTCGCCTCGGCGTTAACCCCGTCAGGGTACGACCCGGATCGGCCCGCGGTAGATGTCGTCGCCCAGCTCCACCCCCTCCCCCCTCCGGAGCGCGACGATGTCTTCGAAGGAAAGGGAGTACGAATCCGCTTCCTCCATCACCACTTCGTACCCCAGATCCCCCAACGATGCCACCGTCACCACCGAGAGTGGACTCGACCCCGCCGAGATGAATCCGGTCATGAGCTCGCTCTCGAAGACCCGCCACCGCCAGTGGCCATTCAGGGTTCCCACCCCGCCGAACTCGTTCTCGACGGGAACGTGGGCTCCACCCCATGCCCCTCCGCCGATGGCGGCGAAGGCGTCCCGAGCACCGGAACCGATGAAGTGGGTGTCGGCCGACGGGTCACCGGGCACGGCGGGCTCCCTGAGGAGTCCCTGGAACTCCCAGAGGGTCCCGAAACCCAGCACATGGGCGAATTCGTGGAGGGCGATGTCGTAGAGAAGGTCCTCGTCCAGATCCGCCTCGTCGAAGACCGTGAGTCCCACCACGGGAAGGGTGTTGGCGCTCCGGATGAAGCACGGTCCCGCATATGCGACGGTGCCCCCCTCACCATCGATGGGAAGGACCTGGATGAAGATGATGAGGTCGTCGACGGTGCCCACCAGGGGAAGATCATTCCCGCAACTCTCGGCCTCGGCCTGGAGGAAGACCGGGGGGAGGTCGGCGGCAATCACCCGCTCCAGGCGCCGGGCGGCATCCTCGAGAATCGGCCGGATCGAGCCCGGCACATTGTCGGCGAAGACGAGCTCGATCCCGTAGCGATCCGAATCGATGTCGCGGGGTGTGTGGACATCGTCACTCCCGCCACTGAATGGTAGAGAGTGCGCCGAGAGGGTCCGGACGACACTGTCGGCCTCCACGGTCATCCGCTCGACCCCCGTCCCCCAGCCGAGGCGCCAGCGGGTGGTAGCCCGGCCCTGGGCATCGGAGACCACCATGGGAAATTCCACCGCCCCCCGCTCCACCGAGAAGTGGACCGGGATCCCCTCCAGGGTCCGGCCCCATTCGTCCAGGAGCTCGACGGTGATGGCCTCCTCCAGGATCGATCCCTCGGTGGCGGTCTGGCCATCGCCCTGGATGACCTCGATCCGGTCCACGGGCACGGCGGCGGTGAGAACGAATTCGAAGGTGACGTCGGTCTCCGGCACATGGGCCTCGACGCGGCTCACCCCCGGTTCGTCCGGGAGCCGGACCGGGCCCGAGCGGGCGATGCCATCGCTTCCGGTCTCGGTGGCCCCCCCCTCCACCACCGCCTCGCCACTCCGGCGGGTGAAGTGGACCGGGGTCCCGGGCAGGAGCAGCTCCGCCTCGTCCAGGAGTCGGACCTCCAGTGGGGGAAGCTCGCTCCCCGGCTCGACGGCGATGGCCGGCTCCGAGATCGGGAGGAGGAGGGCCGGGGTCGCGAAGGGGAGGGCGACCACCTCCTTCGAGAGGTGGACGAGAGCCTCGGGGACCTCCAGCCGAAGGACCTGCGGATCGAGGGAGGGGCCCAGGGACCACTGGGTCTCGATGATCCCATCCCCATCGCTCCGGAGGGCGGTCGTGCCGGCGGTATGGACCCGGACCTCGGCGTCTTCGATGGGACGGTCGAAGACATCCAGCACCCGGGCCCGGACCGGGTCCTGCAGGGGAAGACCCCGGTGCCCGGTGACGGTGTCGGGCGTCAGCAGCTCGAGGGCGCTGGGGGAGCCCGGACGTGCGGTGGCGCGGATGATGACCTCGGTCTCCCCCTCCGCCCGCCGCTCCTCGTCCACCGAGAGTCGGAGCTCATGCTCCGCTCCCACCTCCGGCCCCAGGGTCCAGTGGACCTCGGCCCGGCCATCCACGGTGACGACGGTGTCGGCCTCGAGCCATCCTCCGCCCGAGATGACCTCCCCGACCACCGCAATGTCGGACGCCAGGTTGCCACGGGGATCGGTGAGCTGGAGGACGATGGGAGCCAGGGTCTGCCCGATCTCGTCGGTCTGGTCCCGCCCCTGGAGGACACCGAGGGTGGCCCCCGTCTGCCGGACGGTGACCGGCACGGATTCGGTGACGCCGCGGCTCTCCACCCGGATCTCCCCCACGCCATTCCCCCGGGCGATGACATGTCCGGTGCGCGAGACGGAGGCGACATCCTCGTCGGTGGATGTGAAGGTGAAGGGGGCGTCCGCAATCTCCCGTCCGTCCGAATCCAGGAGGACCGGCTGGAGCTCCGCCTGGGCCCCCAGGGCATCGAAC
>SLSF01000114.1 GCA_007130605.1 Gemmatimonadota bacterium
CTCCAGGCGTAGGGCTCCGTGCCATCGGTGGCCTCGAGCTCGGCGGTGTAGGAGGCGCCGATGATGCCCCCCGGCAGACTTTCGGTGGTGATCCGCGGCGGGTCGCCCGGTGGCGGAGGGGGCGGATCGTCAGCCTCTTCGATGGCGAGGGTGAAGTCCCGGGTGTCGGACTCGCCGGCATCGTCGGTGACCCGGATGGCAAGATCCACCGTGCTCACGGCTGTGGGGGTCCCGGTGATCTGGCCGGAGGCGGCTTCCAGCGAGAGCCCCGTCGGCAGATCCCCCTCGGTCACACTCCAGGTGTAGGGCAGCTCACCGCCCGTGGCGCCGAGCTGGACACTGTACCCCTCACCCTCGACCCCGTCGGGGAGCGCATCGGTCGTGATGGTGGGCGGGGGCGGGACGCCGTCGTCGGCCACCATGATCTCGAGATCCCGGGTGCTCGAGAGCCCGTCATCGCCGGTCACCTGCACGGTGAAGTCTGCCGTGCCAGTGGTCGTGGGGGTGCCGGTGATCCGGCCGGTCCCGCCATCCAGGGCGAGCCCCGCCGGCAGGGCGCCCTCCGCCACGCTCCAACTGTACGGCAGCACTCCGCGATCCGCGCCGGGCTGCGCGGTGTAGCCCTCTCCCGCAATCCCGGCGGGGAGCTCCCGGGTCGTCACCCTGGGGGCCCCGGGGGGTGGCGGCGGAGCGACCACCTCGGCCACCGTGATCCGGAGGCCTCGACGGCTCGCACCTCCGTCACTCCCGGTCGCCTCCACAGTGAAGCTCGCCGTACCCGGCACGACGGGGATGCCAATGATCCTACCGGTGCTCTCGACCAGGGCGAGCCCCGCAGGCAACGCGCCTTCGACCACACTCCAGCGGTACGGGATGCCTTCCCCGACGACGGAAAGCTGCGCGATGTAGAGGTGGCCAAGGGTGGCACCCGGGAGGGACTCCGTGAGAATCGTCGGACCCTCGACCCCTTCGCTCACCGTCACGGTGATCTCGTCCATGGCATCGTCGGCCCGGGCGCGCACCACGGTGGTGCCCGGCGTGACGGCCGTCACGAGTCCTTCACTCGAAAGTTCGGCGATTTCGGGGTTCGAGGAGGACCACGAGGGGCGTACGCCCGGAACCGGTGTTCCAGACGCGTCGAAGGCGGCGGTGAAGAGCTGCACGGTCTCCCCCACGGCCAGCGTTGGATCGCTGGGAGAGACCTGGATGGTCACCACCTCCGGGCGCACAACCGTCACTGCTGCCGAGCCGGTCACCCCGTCGCTCTCGGCGAAGATGGTGGTGGCTCCACCCGCCACACCCGTGACTTCGCCCCGGGCGTCCACGGCGGCCACGGCCGGATCGGCAGCGCGCCAGGTCACCGCTCGACCGGGCAGAGCATTGTCCCGCCGATCCCGGACGTATGCCTCGAGCTGCACCCGGTCCCCCAGGTCCACCGTCACCTGCGAAGGCTCGATGGACACCGCCTCGACCACCCCCAGGACCCGTGCGGTGAGCGATCCCTCGTGACCCGCCGATTCGGCGACCAGTTCGGCTTCTCCCTCACCCCGCGAAACCAGGATCCCGTCCGGGCTCACCTCCACGACATCGGGATCCAGGCTGGACCAGACGAGTTCCGCGCCGGGAATCGGGTCCCCGGTGGCGAAGAGCGCAGCCCCGGCGAGGTGGACGGTGTCGTTGAGCGCGTCGATGACCGGGAGTGAATCCGGCACCTGCACCGCCGAGACGACGGGATGCAGTCCGACCTGAACGGTGGTGGTGCGTCCGGGCCGAAGGACGAAGTCCACGTCGCCCTGGAAGAGCTGCCCCGCATCACCTGCCAGGGCCAGGGTGGCGCTGAATGCCTCTTCGGCAGACGAAACCTCCAGCTCCAGGTGCACACTCGGCGCTTCTCCGCCGGCGTCCAGCTCGAGGATGGTGTCGAGTACCGTGCGCCCATCCCGGCTCACCCCGATCCTCGCCTCGTCGACCTGCCGGAAGGCCCGCTCGAATCCGTCTTCGGACGAGAGCTGGTAGTGGAGTGCCACGCCTCCGACGGGGGGCGTGGATGGCTCGACGAGGAGGGCATGCTCGCAGGCATGGAGGCCCAGCGCCAGCGCCAGCACTCCTCCGGCCAGGAGGAGGTGGACGGGGCGTCGCCCATGGCGCGCCGTCACGGTGCGCCCCCGAGCCGGGCCGTCAGCCCCAGCTCGAGACCCCACAGCCCACTGCGCACATCCTCCGACGGAACGACCCGGCCCAGGCGGGCACGAAGGCTGGGCACGAGGGTGATCCCCGCCATCTCCCGCTCTGCGCCTGCCCCCACGGTAGCCACATATCCCTGGCCCAGTCCGTCGGCGCTCCGCAGGAGGCGGAAGTCCGCAGCGGGCACCAGGGCACCCCAGCGGAGCGGCATGCGAAGCACGGCACCGACGGAGAGGAGGTTCTGGGAGGAGGTCTCTTCGGCCAGCTGGAGAAACGCTCCGCGGGTCCGGTGGGTGATGCTGCCGTAGACCATGGCACTGGAGTAGCGGGGGCCCGGGAATGCATAGGACCCCAGGGCCCGGTAGCGGCTCCCGGATCGGTAGAGACTGGATCCGGCGAACTCGTCGGATCCATAGTTCACCATCTGAAGGTGGATCGCGGCCTTGCCGGCCAGGCGCACCGTCCGATCCGCCGCCACCCCGACTGCGAACTGGTTGCCGGGACGGAAGGAGGCATCCTCTCCGGAGAAGACCTCGAACTCCCGCCCCACCAGGTAGGTGGCCGAGGCCCCGAGACCGAAGCCGCCGACCTGGTAGGCCGTGGAGGTGTGGATTCCGAACGCTCCCCCACCTCCCCAGTTCGTGATCTGGAAGGGGAGCAGGTCGGCGGCGACGGTCCCGGCAGCATCGGCCTCGTCGCCCGTGTATCGGGAATGCCCCGTGGGCAGCTCGAGGATGCCCGCGACCCGCAGCCGATCCGTGCCCAGAACGGTCTCGAGCTGGATCCGGGTGTCCGTCAGGCCACGGATGTCCGCCGAAGTCCCGTCGGCCCGTTCGATCTGCCCCGAGGCCCAGGCGCCACTCACCTGCAGGTGGGTGCCGGGCCTGAGCCGGATCCCGGCCAGAAACGGCATCGACAGGAGCGTGACGCTCTCCATCCCCACGGACTCCTTCGACTGGAACTGGTAGCTCTCCAGCACCACGCCTGCCCCGACGGATGGACTTCCGACCTGGGCTTCGGCGGCGGGAGCCGACCACGCGCCGAGTGCGACGCAGGCGGCAGCGAGGACCACGGACCGGACCGGGGGGGATCGTCGGGTGATGGCCCGCTTCCCGTTCAGAGGGCTCCTCCGTGCGCTCGCCGGGACCGGGACCCTCATGGAGGTCTCTGGAAGATGAATTCGACGCGGCCGAGGGCCGAAATTCCGAACCCCTCCGTCCCGAAGACCTCCGGGGCCAGGTCCCGGCCGGGGACATTCGGCAGGTACCGCCACATCTCGACGAGCGAGGCTTCGTGGCGGCGAAAATCCGCCGGGCTCGGGGTGGTCATGAGGTCCTCGTCGTCCAGCCGGGCGAGGTTGCGGGTGGAGGTCCGGCTGGCCTGGTCCAGCGCCCGTGCCTCGTCTCTTCGCTCCGCCGCCTCGTCAAACTGGGGGTCCAGCTCGATGGCACGTGCAAAGTGAGCCTCGGCTGCACCGAAACGGCCGCCGTCCCCTGCCTCGAGTCCCTCTCCGAAGGCCAGAAGGGCCTGGAGATTCTCCGTGGGGCGGCGGGTGACCCGTTCCCGCTCCGCCGGAGTGAGTTCGATGCCCAGTGCGGCGTAGAGCTCCAGCGCCAGCCGGAGCTGCAGGTCGAAGAGTCGCTGGAGCGCGTCCTCGTCGGAAAGGCTGGCGCCGACCCCCTCGCGATCCGCGCCCACCGGAACCACCAGGGCGTCCACCTGGAGAGCCTCTTCGATGGCATCGAGCCGGCCCTGGACGATCTGGCCCGCGCCGAGGATCCGTCCGGCCCGCGCGGCGGTCCCGGGCTCCACCATGCCCTCATCGGCAAGGGCGAGTTCGTCGAGAAGGAGCTGGACCCGGAGCCGCTCCAGAACCGTCAGCCGATCGGTCTGCGAGAGGTCGGTCACGAGCATCTCGGCCAGCGCCCGGGAGAGGGGCTGGTACACCGGATCGGCACCCGTGTAGAGAAAGGGGAAGAGGCCGACGGTACCGGGAACCGGATCGGTGGAGGCCAGCTCCGCCTCGCTGGCAACGGCCGCTCGGACGGCGGACTCGAGTTCACTTCGAGCCAGAAGAACGAGCCGGTCCCGGACCGCCGCCCTGAGCGCCTCAGACGCAGCAGCCTCCAGGTACACCGTGTACTCCCGCCGTGCATCGGCGTAACGGCCCATCTCCTCGTAGGTGAGCCCCAGGAAGAATGCGGGAGCGGGGGCCCCCGGGTCGAGGGTGCGGGCACGGATCAACGCCGACTCGGCCTCGGGAAGACGGTTTGCATTCCAGTAGGCCGCGCCCAGGCGCACAGCAGCCTGCAGATCCGTGGCGTCTCCGGCGACCCGTTCCTCGAGGGACGGGATCTCGGCGGGAGACGGCGCAGGGGGAAGATGCAGGGTCGAAGAACAGCCGAAAACCCCGAAAACCGTTGCAGCGAAAGCACAGTAGCGCAGCGCACATACCGCAGTCCTGGACCCGGCATGGAAGCGAATCATGGGTAAGGGACTCCGGAACGGGTCGTGGACTGGCGACCCGCAAACCCGGGCCCCGCTTGCACTCACGCCGAATTTCCCACCACGGAGACCGGAACCTTTCACATCTCACGCTGAACCTGTCGTTCCGAGGTGGGCCGTGTTGAATTTGCAACTATGGCGCCATACCGCGGGCGACCTCCGACGGGCAGGCGAGATGGCGCTCACCTCCCGTCTGTGCGAACCTTCGTGTGCGAGCCACCGGATTCCCCGACCAAGGACCCTGCCCATGGATCTCTCCCTCTCCCGCGTGAAACGCCTGCTCCCCGACTCCGAGTACGAGGTCGTCCGCACCGTCGTCCGGGCCGGAGACCTCCCGGAAGCCGAGATTCAGCGACTTCGGTCCCTGGTCCGGGGCTGGCGGGACAAGTACGTGGATCGGGCGCACCGGCAGGCGAGGGAGGCCCGGGGCAAGGGAACGCCCCGCTCGACCCGGGGCGCAGAGTCCAACGAGAACACCATGCGCCAGGCCGACATCATGGACTGGGTGCTGGATCGCCTCGAGGACGTGGCGGATCGAGGGTCCCCGAAGGCCGCCGAATCCCTCTCCCCCGCGGCGCCCGCGACGGCCTCCTCTTCCACCTCACTGCCCACGAAGAAGGAGGTGCACACCGCCATCGGCGAACCCCACGTCGCCACCTTCGGCGACCTCTGGGCCGAGTTCCCCGCAGCCCCGGTCCATCACCTTCGGAAGCTCATCTGGGCGCTGGTGGAGGAGGGGCAGGCCGAGCTCACCACCGGGGGCGGAATCGAACTCACCGCCGAGGAGGAGGTGGCCTTCGTCGAAGAGGTGCAGGCCATCGAAGGTGTGCCGGTGAAGGGCCAGACACGGACCCGAGGGAAGAACCTGAAGGGGCACCAGGACCGCCTTGCCCGAACGAAGATCGTGCGGATCCGGAGCCACAACCGCGCGCGGGGCGCCCGGAACCAGGCCCGGCGGGACCGGCGCTGAGGGCGCCTCCAGAATCCTTCGGATCCACTGTCGCCAGCGGAATCGGGCGACGAGCCCCAGGGCCGCCAGGAGCATGCGAGAGGCTGCGGGGAAGCGCGGGTGAGGATGCTTCCTGGCTTCAGGTCTCCCGGTCATGGGGCGGAGACTGACCGAGCTCGAACTCTGGGACGGTGGACCTCAGGTGCGCATTGGGCGCCGGGACTCCGTGGTAGCGATGGCGATGGATTCAGGTGGCAAGGACGGGGTCATCAAGCATGTGTTAAAAG
>SLSF01000234.1 GCA_007130605.1 Gemmatimonadota bacterium
CGTCGTCTCGATCGTGTCGGATGAGCTGTTGTTCACGGCCGCGGGAGAGCAGGC
Source organism: Gemmatimonadota bacterium (assembly GCA_007130605.1). Lineage (GTDB taxonomy): Bacteria > Gemmatimonadota > Gemmatimonadetes > Longimicrobiales > Gaopeijiaceae > SLBA01. The sequence continues at coordinate 55 of SLSF01000234.1, forward strand.
AGTGATGCAGGCGGTCGTGTTCGAAGGTGGGGTGCCGGTGTCCGAACCAGTGATCGCGTGGTCGTCATCGGACCCCTCGGTCGTGTCGGTGTCCGAGCAGGGTGTGGTTACGGCCTTGGTCGATGTCGGCAGTGCCGTCATCACGGTCGAGTACGGGGACGCTGTCGATCGGCAGTTGGTGGTTGCCGCGAAGCCGGTCGACGAGGCGCTGATCGTACAGCGCAACGAGGTGCTCGCGATCGAGGTCATTGGCGATGCCATCAGTGTGGTGCGTTTGGCCCCTACGCCGGAGCACGCGGCGCTGTTGCCGGGCGATGTCATCGTAAGCAACGCTGGGGTCCTATCGCGCGTGACGAGTGTGCAGGTGCTCGCCGATGAAGTCGCGGTGTCGGTGACGCCCGCGACGCTCGAAGAGGCCTTTGCTGAGTTGAGCTTCGAAGGGTCGAGCGCGATGCTCGAGATGGAGATGACGCTGTCGCCGGCGGGGGTGGTTGTGACCAGCAGCGATGCTCGCGTCATCTCGCCTCAATCGTTTGGCTTCAGCAACTTGCAGTGCCGGTCGGAGTTCGGCGTGTCCGCCGACATCACGATCGTGGAGGGTGAGATCACCTTCTCGCGGGACCTCGAGTTCACGGCGTCGTACGACCGGCCGTTGGGTGATCAACCAACGTTCTTGGTCCAGGCGGACGCGCGGCAGCGCATGAACGTGGTCAGCCCCAGTGTGACGGTGTCGGGTGGTGGGAGCGGCTCGTACGGATGCTCGTTGCAGCTGCTCGAGGCGCGCATCCCGGTCTTGTCGTTCTTCGGGCTGGTGAGCTTGAGCGGCAACTTCACCCCGACGATCGGTTTCGACTTTCGCGGTGCGGTCGACGGTCCCGAGTTCACGCTCGCGGGACCGTACGTGACCGACGCCGGGTTCGACGCGTCGTTCGGGTTCAGCCACCACGATGGTGCCATCACCGTGATCAACGACGCCGTGTTCGTTCAGGGTGAGTATGGGTTGGGATCGTTCGACGTGACGGAGCAGCCGTCGGTGTCGGTCGAACTCGAGCCGTACCTGGATCTGGGACTGGGTGTGTCGATCGACCTGACCGTCCTCAAAGGCGTGGGCGTCGACATCGCGAAGCCCAAGTTGTTCACCACGTTCGCGTTCGACGCGGCCCTACCGTTCGACGTGGCGCAGCCTGCCTACGTGGGGCCTGGCTGGGACGCGAACCTCGCCGGGTCGGTGCAGTTCGGTGTGCGCCTGACGGGTGCCGTCGCGACGGCGCTGGAGTTCTTCGGCGTCACGGCCGGGTTGTCGCCGCGGACGTACACACTGTTCGAGGTCGAGTACCTTCGTTCACCGCAACTACCGGTGAGTGTCGATACGGGCGTGGTTTCCGAGTCCGTCGATCTGAGCACGAGCGGGATCGGAAGCTTGTTCCACGGTCGCGAGGTGCGGTTCTACGCTGCGCCGGTTGGAGGCGGCGCCGCGTTCCAGGTGGCGTCTGCGACCGTGTCGGGCACTGGCTCCGCGAGTTCGACATGGTCGCCTTCGCCAGCGCAGAACGGGAGCTATGTCGTGCTTGCGGCGCTGTACGACAGCGTCTTCGGCGCCATCGGGTACCCGTACGCCACACCTGTCGACCTGCGAGCGTCGCTCGTGGTCGACGTCGAAGACGACACGTCGTTCTGGTTGGGCGTCGACGTCTTGGGCGGCGGCGGCGGCGTGCAGGTCGATCCACCGGGCTCAGTCTGCGTTGGTGTCTGCTCGTATCAGTACGAGGGTGGAACGGTGAGCCTCACGGCGGTGCCAGACGAGGGTTCGGCCTTCGGCGGCTGGGGTGGTGCGTGCTCGTCGTTCGGTGATGCGACGACGTGCACGCTCACGATGGATCGCGATCGCAGCGTGAGCGCGTCGTTTGGCGTGCAGCCGATCGGATCCTTGACGCTGACGCTCGAGAACGTCGACGGCGTCACGCCGGATCCTGCGTGGGATCTCGCCGTGCGCCTCTACCAGGACAGCGCCTTCACCGAACTGGTCGATACGCGCACGTCGACCACCGGCGTCGTCAGCTTCGACGCGCTCCCGCACGGCTCGTACTACTACCAGGTCGAGAAGCAACCGGAGTCCGGGGTGCTCCTCGAGCCCGAGTACTGGGGCCACGGCAGTGTCGACGTGTCTGGGAGCGTGAGTAGCAGCTTCACACGCTGGATGCCCTACATCGAGGCGTGGATCGCCAGCTACGACGCGGAGAGCGATGAGCTCGTCGTGTCCACCGACGCCAGGAGCTGGCGGCCTCAGGCGAGCGCCATGTCGATCCGTGCGCGCGCCATCATCGACAGGAACCAGGCACCACCATGGGACGGTGAAGCCTACTCCGCCTCCGTGGCCATCCTGGCGGAGACGACCCGCACCCTCGAGGCGCGCTTTCCCATGAACGGCCAAACCGGTACGTGGTGCACGTACGTCGCTGTCGAGACGTTGATGTTCGACGACTACGTGTCCACCGACCAGGTGCTGCCGTTCGAGCCGTACGGGTGCGTTACGGTCGAGTGATGCGTCGCCCACGACGCGGAGCGACCAGCCATTCCTTGTGCGTTTGCGGCGTCTACTCGCATATGGGTACCGAAGGCCAGTAGCACGCACAGCGGCTCTCCGTGCGGGTGACGGAGAGCCGCTGTGGGCGGCGCCAGCGCGACCAACAGGGCTCCTGGGGCCATCGAAGGCCGACGCTTGGGACAAACGCCTCAATAACATGAGAATCATGTGCTACAGTCTCTGCAATCAGGTGTTTCGAGAGCGAAACCGGCGATGGAGGAAGCGATGGGCCGTGCGCGGATGTCGGATCGGTGGAGCGATGTCACCGCAGCCGACGTGGGCGAACGTATCGTCGACCTTGCAACGGGACTCGCTTGCTTCGTGCATGACGGCGGTATCGCACCGCCGCGAAGCGTTGGAGGTACGAGGTGAACCGACAGCGGCCGTTCGCGTTGTTGAGCGTGATCCTGCTTGGCATGTACATGGTTGGTGCGTGTGGACAGCCACCAACACCGACGCCCGGAATGCAGGCGCTGTTCGGCGATCACGATCTGGTGACGGCCACCGGTAGCCCGGCCACGGAGGTCGCGGATACGACGTTCACGTTGGCTCAGGTGTTCACCACCCTGATCGAGACCGACGACCGTGTCCCGACGATCACGACCTCCAGCCGTGTGCTCCCTGAAGCGCAAGGCGTCATCGCCTTCGTGCAGCACGACACTCGGGTGCCAGCTTCATGGCGCGTGTTCGTGCACGATCAGGTCACCGACGAGCGGACGCTCGTCTATCAGGGCACCCGCGAGATCGAGAGTGTCGCCACCACAGCGGACGCGAGTACCGTGGTGTTCGCTGCCCGCGCGCCGGGTGACGATCTCGAAGTGTTCCGCTTGACGTTTGCGCCGCGAAGCGTTGAGCGCCTGACGTTCACCGGTTACGACGAGACCAACGTCAGCATCAGCGCCGATGGTTCCCTCATCGCGTGGGAGGGCGAAGGCTTCTTTGGTCAGCGGAGCGTATACGTTCGCACGTACGATGAGCATGGCGGGTACACGGAGCAACGGCTGGCCCAACCGTTGGACCAAGTCGAACCGCGCCTCACGAGCAACGGCAGATTCGTCGCATTGGTGCAAGTGCAGGCGAACGGCCGACGTGACGTGTTGCGTTTCGACCTCCACACACGCACGTACGACGTTGCCTATCGAACGCAGCTTCACGCGACCCATCCCAGCTCGAGCGACGACGGTGCGAGCGTTGCGTTCGTGTTGCACGATCCGGGATTCCACCGCATCCTCATCCGCGACCTCACGGACGGCACCCTCGAGCGAGCGGTTGCGAACGCTCACGGAATCGGTGGCGCGCACCTTGCCAGCGATGGTCGCCAGCTCGCCTTCACACTGTGGCAACTCGGGACCCGATCGCTGGGTGGCACGGACATCTTCACGCGAGACCTGACGACGGGTGAGCAATCGCGGTTGACGTCGTATGCAACGACCGACGTGAATCACCCCAACCACTTCTGGGCCACGACCGGCACGCCGACGCAAGACGCGCCGCGGAACATCGCCCTCGCAACCCTCGGGGCGACCACCGGCGATAACGGGTTCTTCCAGGAAGCTCCGTACCTCCCGACGCCGTCCTCGAACGTGATCGACGGTGACCCGACGACCTACTGGGCTGGCTTGGCCGGAGTGTCGCCGCAGATGGTGTGGGTGCACTTCGACCAGGCCTACGAGATCAGCCGCGTCGACCTCGACGAGATGGACGTCGCGTACGTCAACACGGGCCTGCTCGAGTACCACGACGGATCGACATGGATGCCGCTCACCACCATCGACAAGGATGCCCCGGGACGCTCGTACGAGTTCGCACCCGTGATCGCCGTTGGCGTCCGCCTGTCTGTCGACACGAGCACGGCACCTGCCTCTTGGACCAACAAGGTCGCGTGCGTCTACGCGATCGAGGTGTTCGGGGTCGCCGTCGACGGTCCGCCGCCGCCGGAAGCGCCAGCGATCGTGACCTTCGCTGCTACCCCCGAGATCATCAGTCAAGGTGAAAGTAGCACGCTGTCGTCGATCGTGACCGGTGCCGAACCGATCGCACTGAGCATCACGCCCGACGTGGGAGATGTGACGGGTCTTGCCAGCGTCGAGGTTTCGCCGTTGGTCACTACGACGTACACCTTGACGGCGACGAACGCGGCGGGAAGTGCAACGGCCTCAGTAACCGTCGTCGTCAGTGACGGTCCTGGCCCCGCTCCGATGATCCTCGAGGTGGATACGACACTGTCCGAGGGGACGACGGTCACGCTGCCGTTGCGGGGTGAGGTAGACGTCATCATCGACTGGGGTGATGGCAGCCAGAGCAGCGTGAGCGAAGAAGGTGACGTTTCGCACGTGTATGCGGTGGAGGGTGCGTACACCGTCACGGTCACCGGCAGCCTTTTCCAGTTCGGCAGTGGGTGGAACTGGTACTCGAACGCGGAGAAGCTCACGGCCGTCAGCGACTGGGGTGACCTCGGCCTGACGAGTCTGGCTGGTGCTTTCCAGCGAGCGAGCAACGTCACGAACGTTCCGAGCAGCATGCCTGCCACCGTCACTGACGTGAGGTGGATGTTCGCTGGTGCGTCCGCCTTCAACCAGGACATCGGCGCCTGGGACACCAGCAACGTCACCGACATGAGCGGGATGTTCACCGAAGCTTCCGCCTTCAATCAAGACGTCGGCGCCTGGGACACGAGCAACGTCACCAGCATGAGTTGGATGTTTGGTGGAGCTTCCGCCTTCGATCAGAGCATCGGTGGTTGGAACACGAGCAACGTCAACGACATGACCGGAATGTTCTATGCGGCGTCCGCGTTCAACCAGGGCATCAGCGCATGGACCACCAGCAATGTCACCAACATGAACGGCATGTTCCAGTTGGCGTCCATCTTTGACCAGGACATTGGTGCCTGGGACACCAGCAGCGTCACCGACATGAGTGGGATGTTCTTCGCGGCGAGCGCATTCAACGGCGATATCGGCGCATGGAACACCACCAGCGTTACCAGCATGAGCGAGATGTTCGAGGGCGCGTCAGCCTTCAATCAGGATCTCGGCGCTTGGGACACGAGCGGTGTTGCCAGTATGAGCGGAATGTTCCGGTCTGCGTCCGTGTTCAATCAGGACATCGGTGCCTGGAACACCAGTAGCGTCACCGACATGAGCTGGATGTTCCGGGGGGCGTCCGCTTTCGACCAGCACATCGGTGCCTGGAACACCGAAAGTGTCACTGATTCGCGCGGGATGTTTCAGGCCGCGTCCGCCTTCAAC
>SLSF01000027.1 GCA_007130605.1 Gemmatimonadota bacterium
CGACGAAGCGCCTGAAGCCCCTCGCGGATGAGCGATTCGGACCGACTGTCGAGCGATGAGGTCGCTTCGTCGAGCACCAGGATGCGCGGGTCGGCGAGGATCGCCCGGGCGATGGCGATCCGCTGTCGCTGGCCTCCGGAGAGCTTCACGCCGCGCTCCCCGACGACGGTGTCGTAGCCGTCGTCGAAGTGCTCCACGAATTCATGCGCATTGGCCACCCGTGCGGCTTCCCGGATCTCTTCGATCGAGGCACGAGGGCGCGAGAAGGCGATATTCTGGGCGATGGTCCCGTCGAAGAGGAAATTGTCCTGAAGCACGACCCCGACCATCGATCGGTATTCCGACAGCCGGAGATCCTGCAGGTCTCTGCCGTCCACCCGCACCTGCCCGTCTCTGGGTGTTCCGAACGCCAGGATCAGCGAGATGAGGGTGGACTTGCCCGAGCCCGAGGGACCCACCAGCGCGGTGGTCGCTCCCGCAGGGGCGTCGAAGGAGATTCCTCGCAGCACCGGGGTGTCGGGCTCGTACTCGTACCAGACATCCTCGAAGGTGATGTGCCCCTGGAGGTCGCCGATGGGCGCCCGTTCCTCGTCGTGGTCCCATTCGGTCGGCATTTCGAGGAGTTCGCGGATCCGGTCGAGGCCGGCGAAGGCATCGGTGATCTGCGTGCCGATTCCGGCGATCTGCACCAGGGGCGCTGCCATCATCCCCACGAAGAAGATGTACATGACGAGCTCCCCCAGCGTCATCGTCTCTGCCAGGATCGCCTGTCCTCCCATCACGAGGATCAGGACCCCGATGGCGCCCACGATCAGGGTCGAGAACGCCGTGACCGCACTCGTGCCCGTGATGGTGCTGGCGATGTTGCGAAAGAGGCTGAAGACGCCCCCGGTGAAAATCCGCTCCTCGCGCCGCTCGGCCGTGTAGACCTTGACCGTGCGGACCCCGCCCAGCGCCTCGCTCAGCCGTCCGGTCACCTGCGAGGTGATCTCGTAGCGCTCGCGGAAGATTGGCCGGAGTTTCTTGAACGCCAGCGCCATCACCCCTCCGAAGAGTGCCAGGAGGAGGAGGACTCCCACCGTCATCTGCCAGTTCAGCCAGAAGAGGACGACCATGGCCACGGTCGCCGTGAGCAGCCCTCCCACGAGCTGAATGATGCCGGTGCCGATGAGGTTTCGGATGCCGTTGGCGTCCTCCATGACCCGAGTGAGGAGGACCCCGCTCTTCGTGCTGTCGAAGTAGGAGGTGGGCATTCGCAGGACGTGGGCCTGGACCCGTCTGCGCATGTCGGCGATGGCCCGCTGCCCCGCCACGCTCACCACCTGGGCCAGTCCGAACGACGATGCCGCCTGAACGAGAGTGGCGATCCCCACCGCAAAGGCCAGGGGAACGAGAAGCTCCGTCATGCCCTCGCCGAGAATGTCGTCGATGAGGAACTTGGACGAGGTGGGAAGGACGAATCCAGCGGCACGATTGATGATCATCAGGCCGAACCCCACCGAGAGGGTTCCCCTGAAGCGCCAGATCAGCTCCCGCGCCTCGCGCCATACGCTGGACAGCGGAGGCTTCTCCTTTCCCTTGCGGGCTCCATGCGATCTCGACATCGGCGCTGCTACCCCCTCACCGCGAGGGGTTTCCCGGCCCGGTTCCCGAACGTGGACCGGGCGGGACGTCGGGAGGGCCGCGACCGCAGGGGCGCCACTCAGAGACCTCCCGGCTCAGGCCCCATCCAGCGGTCGAACCAGTCGGCGGTGGCCTGGTACGCCTCGAGCCAGCTCTGATGCAGGAGAAAGCCGTGCACCTCGTCGGGAAAGACGAGCACCTCGTGGGGGACTCCGCGGATGGTGAGTTCCCGCACGAGGGTCGCGGTCTCGCTGAACTTCACATTCCGGTCGTCGTCGCCATGGATCAGGAGCACCGGGGCTTCCCAGTTGTCGATGTGGTAGAGTGGCGAGGACTCGAAGGCCAGCTCCGAGAACTCCGGCATGATCTCGGGCACGTAGGAGGGCCTGAAGTTGTGGATCCCCACGTTCCAGTCGTGGACGCCATGGAAGTCGACCCCCGTCACGAAGAGCTCGGGGGCCTGCGCGAGGCCATGGGCCGTCAGGTACCCTCCATACGACCCGCCCCAGAGTCCGATGCGGTCGGGGTCGACGTCGTCCTGCTGGGCCAGGTAGAGCCCGGCCCCGAGGACATCGCGCACCTCGCTGGCTCCGGTGGCACCGTAGTCCTCGGCTTCGCGGAAATCGAGCCCGTAGCCGACACCGCTCCGGAAGTTCACCGAGAGGACCAGGTAGCCCCGCGCCGCCAGGTACTGGTTCAGGGCATAGGCGTTGTGATAGTAGCCCCGGTTGTGGAATCCGAGGAGCATCTGCCGCCGGGAGCCCCCGTGCAGGAAGACGATCGCCGGGGCGCGCTCGCCGGGGGCGAGCCCGGGGGGACGGAAGAGCTGGCCGGGGATCGGCATGCCGTCGGTGGCCGGGAAGACCACGGGCTCGGGAACGACCAGTGCGTCCGAGGGAAAGCTGGTCGGAAGCGCTCCCTCCGGCGTGAAGCGAGACCCGTCCGGAGCCTCCTGCACGAAGGGCCGGGCCGGCATCGTCGCCCCCGAACCGAGGAAGGCGACAGCACCCGAGGGCAGGGGCACGGGCGCCCACTCGATCCCCTCGCCGGGCGTCCACTCGCGGAGCTCCGAGCCGTCGGCCCGGGCCGACCAGAGATGCTTGCGGTCGATGTCGCCCCGATTCGAGTCGAAGACCAGGGTGCGCCCGTCGGGGGCGAGCGCTGCATGCTGGACCTCTCCCTCGCCGTCCAGAAGGAGGTGCGGCTCACCCCCGTCCACTGGAAGACCCCAGAGCCGCTTCCACCCGCCGGCCTCCCAGGGGAAGACGAGGTGGTCATCGGCGGTCCACCAGAGGGGCTGGGCCGCGGTCACGCCCGAAAAGACGCTCCCCGCGCCTGGATCGGCGACGAAGCGCTCGACGGTCTCTCCGGTGCCCAGGTCGTGGACCATGATTCGCCAGGGGATCTCGGCCTCGCGGTGGGGCACGAAGGGGAGGAGGTCGACGGGCCAGTCGCGGAGGAAGGCGATTCGTCCGCCGTCGGGGCTCCACACCGGGGCACGGTCCCGGGTCACGTAGGGATCGAGAAAATGGAAGCCGCTTCCGTCGGCCTCGGCCACGCCCACGAAGGCGTGCCCTTCGCGCCCGGAGACGAAGGCAAGACGGGTGCCGTCGGGGGACCAGGAGAGACTGCCGGCCCCCGACCTCGGGCGCGCGACGACCACGGCGCCCTCCTCGTCGACGATGCCCTCGGCGAGGGGAGCGACCCGGATGCGACCTCCCTGGACGTACGCCATGCGGTCGCCGTCGGGCGAGAGGGTGCCCCATCGCTCGATCTCGAAGCGCTCTCCGGCCCGGGGCCCCTCGAGAACGTGAAGCCAGCGGGTCCGCTCCGCTCCGTCCACCGGGTGGGCCGGGGCCGGGATCCAGCCGTCGCGGTTGGGCGCACCGCCGCGGGTGTAGACGATCCAGCGGGCGTCAGGCGCGAGCTGGAGTCCGCTCACCTCCTGGCCGTCGTCTCCGCTCCAGTCGGTGATCGGACGACCCTCCCACTCGGGGCCGTGGGCGACCCAGACGTTCCGGCTCCCCCGGTCATTCGAGACCCACGCGATCACGTCCCGGTCCTGGGCGGCGACGAGCCCGTCGGGAAAGGGCGCGGACATGACCTGCTCGAGGGTGAAGTTCTGGGCTGTCGCGTCGTGGACCGCCAGGGGAAGCGCGAGGGCAACGGCGAGGACGACCGGGAGCAGTGTGCGCGGGAGCGTCGACATGGGCATGCGGGGGCGAGAGGCGTGGGGCGCGGATGGAGGTCCGGCGGGCGATTTCCCACAAGGTGGGCTCCGGGCGGGGCCGCCGCCACCTCGGTCCGGACCGCTGGGTGTTCCACGGAGGCGGGCCCCGTCGTTCTCATGACAGAGACGGAACCCGATCTTCAGAGGTTCGTACCCTCCATGACTCCACCTGTGGCTCTTCTCCCGGCCCTCCATTCCCGGCCCTCCATTCCCTGGTCTTCGGCCTGGTCCTCGCGCCGTCTTGCCTTCGGAGTCGGGGGGACGACCCCTTCCAGCCCTGCACCTCCAACGGGGGAGGTGGGGAGCCGGAAGTCAGAATGGGGGCAGGACGAGATCGAGTCCGACCTTGCCCACGCAACGGACGACGGGGAGTTCGGGAGTGACGGCTTCTAAGACTTCGTCTGCATCGACGAGGCCATCGTCGACATGGATCCGGACGGCCGGTTCATCGAGGTCCGCACCGTCTGCGGATGTCGACGGGTACATGGACCCCGCAGTCCGATGGCGCGCGACGAATCGGGGACGCTTCCCTGCACGGTGACCTGGAAGGCCTTGTCAGGGTCGTTCTCACAGCTTTCGCGTGCTCCCGATCTGGAGCGCCCTTGAAGAATGGCAGGGCGCCACCGCAGGGAGCCCAGGAGCCCTGTGGGCACCCGCCAGAGGTGGGTTGGGCGGTTCGCCCCCGGACCCTCGCTCCCTGGCAGGAGTGGACGTACTGGCGCCCCACGTGCACCACGCGCATATTTGGCGAATCTGGTCGTCCCCGTGGTTTCTCTCTCTCGTCCTGCGAGGAGCATCCCGTTTGACCCCACCCCGGGCCGGCGCCCTGCAGCCCACCGACGACCCGCACCGCGGCATGGCGGCCATGGTCGCCATGATGGGGCTTTACTTCCTGGTCCTCCTCTCGGTGGGGATCCTGCGGCCCATCCGCAACGCCCTGGCCCTCGACGGTCTGGGGCAGACCGACTTCTACAAGGTCTACCTGATCAGCGGGCTCGTGATCGTCTTCGTGCCCCTGCTGAACTGGCTCTCGGACCGGGTGCCGTGGCAGCGACTGATCCCGGGTGTCGCGATCTTCTTCGCACTCAATCTGCTGGTCTTCCGGGTCCTGTACGTGGACGGGAGCACCGCCTTCGGCCTGGCCTTCTACGGCTGGTACGACCTTTTCGCGGCGGCCCTGGTCACCCAGCTCTTCATGGTCACCCAGCTCTTCTTCCATGCCCGACTCGCCAAGCGGGCCTATCCACTGGTGATCGCAGGCGGATCCCTCGGCGCCAGCGCAGGTGGGGCCATCACGGGCTTTCTGGCCGAGACCGTGGGCACCCCCAACCTCCTCCTGCTGGCGGCGGGGCTCATCGGGACATTCAGCGTGGCGGTGACGGCGGTCTGGTCCATGGAGGGCATGGTTCCCGAGCGCCCACGGTCGCGACCCCGCGAGTCTGCGGCCCGGGACTCGGCGGCTTCGCCCCGGGCAGCGTGGATCCGAGCCATCCGCTCCAGCACCACCGGGGTCCACATGGCCCGGTAGGCATGCAAGGTGATCTGGACGTCGGCCAGGTGCCATCGGTACTTCTCGAGCGCCTCGTCGAGGCGTCCCGACTCCTCCAGCGCGATTCCCCATTCGGCATTCAGAATGCATTTGGAGGCGCACGGCCGAAGTTCGCCGTACATCCGCTGGAACGAGGCGGCGGACGCCTCCCACTCCTGCCGACCCCAGGCATCCAGGGCCCGGAAGGTCTCGCTCCGAAAGCGGAAATCGCGGCCCCGCTCCTCGGGGGCGAAGGCGCCTCCCCAGGCGGAGTGAAGCTCGCGAGCCCGCTCGGAGGACCCGGCGAGCGCGAAATAGCCCGCCACCTCGGTGCGACCCGGGCTGCGGTTCCCAAGGGAGTCGACCGGCACCTCCCGAACGAGGAGCCCCAGGGTCTCCCGCGCGGCGGCGGGCCCGCGAAGTGCCAGTGCCGCATGAAACTCCACGGGCGCCGGATCCTGCCAGAAACGCTCCCACGCCCGGGCTTCCA
>SLSF01000009.1 GCA_007130605.1 Gemmatimonadota bacterium
GGGGGATTCGCCATGCGGGCGGTTTTCGCTCAGGACCCCACCGATCCGTTCCCGGTCGCGATGACATACGACCTTTCGGGCGCACGGCAGAACAGCCTGGCCCAGGCCCTGATGCACAACATGGGACGATGGCATGCTCCGTGTGGCGTGCGCTTCGGGCCCGAGGACCCGGACTTCCCTTACGAGCTCGGCTCGGTCGGCACGACGGGGTACGATGCGACGTATCAACTCTTCCGGGGTCCCCGCGACGGTTACCGTGATCTGGCGACCAGCTGTGAGCCCATATGGATCAGTGACTACTCCTTCGGTGGTGTGCTCGACTGGCGTCTGGCCGAAGTCTGGGATGGATCGGGTGCCTGGGTCACACGGGAGTCCGGGCTCCTCGTCTGGGGCTCGGTGGAAGACGGAGAGGTGACGCTGGAGCCCGCCGTCCCCTTCGAGGCGACGCCTCGCATGCCCACGCGGGAAGGTCCCTACCGGGTGCGTGCGATGGATGAAGCCGGAGCGGAGCTCTTCTCCTTCAGCTTCCCTGCGGAAGCCATGGGGGGGCCGGACGAATCGGATGGCGAGGCGTTCGCATGGATGGTCCCGGTATCCTCGGCGGACCAGGAGCGAATCCAGACCATCGAAGTCGAAGCGCCCGGCACTAGGGCCGTTCAGTCGGCCAGGGTCTCGACCGAAGGCGTTCCGGCTGCGACGACCCTCGGCACGAACGGGGTCCCCGAAGCTGTCTTCACCGTGCACGAGGCCGCCTCCGGCGTCACGACACGGGTGGGGTGGGATCCCAACGTCTTCCCGACGGCCTGGATCCGCGATGCGGACACCGGAGCCGTTCGCGGAATCCTTCGGTCCGGAAGCGTCGACCTCACCCGCTTCGAGGGTCGAGTCGAAGTTCTGCTCTCGGACGGCGTACGTGGCTGGATCCCGACACCCGGGGGACTCGAGCGGATCAGGAATTAGCTCCATCGGACGGGGCACTCCGGTGAGTTGCCCCCGGCCCGCCCCCTCCCGTATGGTGACTGCTGGCCGATGGGTCGGGACAGGATGCTGCGGGCCAACGCCCCTCATCGGTCGAGCCCGATCCGTTGCCCTGTACACCCGGTCCACAAGGAGCCCTTCCCATGGCTGCTTTCCGCGCCCTCGTCCCCTTCGCTCGCTTCCGGCGCGGACCCGTGTCGGGGGACCACCCGGACATGGCCGGGAACCAGGTGACCGGCTGGGTCCTGACGCTGGTGCTCGGGGCCGCACTCCTGGCGGCACCGGGTCTTTCCGCCCAGCAGGTCCAATCGCCGGAGGAGTTCTTCGGCCACGCCATGGGTGCGGACCGGGAATTGGCCCACTGGGACGAACTGGTGGAGTACTACCGACACCTGGACCAGGAGAGCGAGCGCCTGCAGGTGAAGGAGATGGGGCCCTCCACCCTGGGCAATCCCTTTATCGTCCTCTTCGTTTCCTCCCCCGAGAATCTGGCCCGCCTGGATGAGATCCAGGAGCTGAACCGGGTCCTCGCCGATCCGCGGGGGCGGACCGAAGGCGAGGTCGAGGGTGCCATCCGGGACGGGGTCGCCATCGTGACCCAGACCTTCGGCCTCCACTCCAACGAGGTGGCGGCGACCCAGACGGCCGCCGAGCTGGCCTGGGACATGGTGACCCGCGACGACGCCGAGATGGCGGAGATCCTCGAGAACACCCTCTCCATCCTTTTTCCCTCGCTGAACCCGGACGGGACCGGGCTCATCACCGACTGGTATCGCCAGACGGTGGGCACCGAGTACGAAGGCTCGCCCATGCCCTGGCTCTATCATCCCTACATCGGGCACAACAACAACCGCGACGCCTTCATGCAGAACACCATCGAGTCGATCTACGCCGGTCGGCTCATCTTCCGGGACTGGCTCCCGCAGGCCTTCATCGACCATCACGAGATGGGGGGCTCCAGCGCCCGCTTCTACATCCCACCCTACGCCGAGCCCATCCGCCCCGACGGCGATCCCCTGGTCTGGTGGGAAATGCAGTGGTACGGCGGCCACATGGGGACTCGGGCGGACCAGGAGGGGATCCAGGGGGTCACGAACTACTCCATGTTCTCCGGGTGGGGACACTTCGGCTTCCACTGGATCACGCCCTTCCACAACATCGCGGGGATGCTCACCGAATCGGCGCGCACCGGCCGCCTGGCGACCCCCGTCTACCTGGATCCGGACCAGCTCCAGGGAGGTGCGCGCCAGCTCGAGGTCTACGAGCCCCAGGTGAACTTCCCCAACCCCTGGCCCGGCGGCTGGTGGCGCGTCAGCGACATCGTGCGACAGCAGAAGCTCTCGGCCATCGCCGCCCTGGAGGTGGCCGCCCGCAACCGGGAGCAGGTCCTCCTGAACGCCCACTTGAAGGCGACCCGCCAGACCGAGCGGGGAGAGCGGGCCGAGCCGGTGACGTATGGCCCCGAGGGTCCGGTGGCGGGATTCGTGATCCCGGCCGATCAGCACGATCCCCTCACCGCTCGCAAGATGATCCACCGCCTCCTGCTGCAGGGTATCGAAGTTCAGGAGGTGAACCAGCCCTTCGAGCACGAGGGCCGGGTCTACGATGAAGGAAGCTGGTACGTGACCATGGCCCAGCCCAAGCGAGGCGTGATCCGCTGGCTCCTGGCATCGAACATCTACCCTGACAACCGGTTCACCCGGGACCGGGACGGGAATCCCATCCGGCCCTACGACCTGTCCACCCATACCATGGCCGAGTTCATGGGCGTGGGGGTGGATCGGGTCCGGACCCATCCGGACGCTCCCTCCTCTCCGGTGGAGGGGGTGCTGGAGGATGTGCGGGGGATGCCGGTGGAGCCGGGAGAGGTGACTCCGGGGGTGTACGGATACCGGGTGGACGGCCGGCTGAACCACGCCTTCCGAGCGGTGAACCATCTCTTCGACGAAGGGATCACCGTGCGGCGAGTCGATGCTCCCGGTGCATCGGGACTCCGGGCCGGCGACTTCCTGGTCGGGCCGGACGCTCCCGAGGCGCTTCTGCAGGAGGCCGCGGGAATCACCGGTGTGGACTTCCAGCCCCTCGAGGTGGAGGTGGAGGGCGATCCGGGAGCGGCTACCCGGGAGGTCACCCGGAAGCGGGTGGGGATGTACCACCGGTACTACACGGGCAACATGGACGAGGGATGGACCCGGATGATGCTGGAGGACTTCGGCTTCCCCTACGACAGCCTCCTGGACCCGGCCATGACCGAAGAGAACCTCCGGGCGAACTACGACGTGGTCATCCTCCCCAACGACGGCCTCCAGACCATGCTCGGGCGCGACGAGCCGCCCTACGGGCTGGGCCAGAACATCCCCCCGGAGTACCGGAGCGGTTTCGGCGAGGAGGGGGCCCGTGGGCTGGATGCCTTTGTCCGGGGAGGGGGCACCCTGGTCACCTTCTCAGCCGCGGGAGACCTCCCCATGGAGAAGCTGGAGGTACCCGTGCGGAATGTCCTGAGCGGCCTGTCCAGCTCGGAGTTCTGGGCACCGGGTCCGACCCTTCGCACCCGCGTGGACACGAGCCATCCGGTGGCGTACGGGATGCCGGAGGAGGCCCTTGTCCTGCACGGGTTCCAGGGTGGAAACAGCCAGGTCTACGAAGCGCCGATCCACGACCACAACGAGCGGGTCACCCCGGTGGTCACCTTCATCGAGCGGGACATCCTGCAGAGCGGGTGGCTGGTGGGAGAGGAGCACATCGCCGGCAAGTCCGGGCTCATGGTGGTGGAGCACGGCGAGGGGAAGGTGGTGATGGTGGGATTCCGGCCCCAGCACCGGGGCCAGACCCACGGCACCCTCAAATTCCTCTTCAACAGCCTGTTGAGCTGGCCCTGAGGGACGATTCAGCTTACTCCGACCCGGGCGGCCAGCGAGCCGCCTGGCATCTTCGGCTACCGAAGGATCGCACCCACGGGGACCCCCTCGAAGCCCCGGTGGCCCCGCAGGAAGTGCCGGAGTGTCCAGACATGCCCGGCGCCCATCATGACGAAGACGCGCTTGGTATCCGGCCCCACCTCGTTCAGGATGTTGGCGAAGATCCTCAGGTTGCGCTTGTACCACTCGCCCACCAGCCGCGCCTGGTCACCCAGCCAGAGGCCTGGCGCATCCACGCACCCGACCTCGTCGTGTCCCGACTCGGCCGCCACACGGAAGCCCAGCTGCTGGATCTCATTCCGGATCCCCTCGGCGGAGGGGTCCAGATCGCCTGACAGGGAACCTCGGTAGTCCGCGTTCAGGGACGACTCCCGCTCCGGCATGCACTCCAGGAGGCTCCGCTCCGGGGCGAAGGCAGCCAGCCTTCGGGCTGCTTCGTCCAATTCATCCTCGCGATGAGCCTCCAGGATGTCCTCGATGGCGAAGGTGAAGTCATCGCCCTCGCTCCCGGCGAAGTGACCATCGACAGGATGAGGAGGTTTCCGTTTCGGAGGACGGAATGACCCGACTCCACATCCCGTTCCCCTGAGACTCCGACTCGGGGGATGCGGATGGAAGGCTTGTAGCGCATACGCCACAAGACGCACGCAATTCTCCTCGGAAAGGTCGGTAGCCGGGGCCGGGCGATGGGCTTTTGTAGCGTTTACGCTACACTAAGGACGTGAGCCGCCCGGGAGCGCTCCCACCCGGCGTCGATCCCGGGACACGGCGAAAGACTACCAGCAGATCGGCGACCCCGAGGGGTATCCCAGCGGAGTGGAGCGCCGATTCGCCTGGCCCACTCCGAGGTAACACTGCAAGCCCGCACCGCCGATGTCAGCGATGACGGCCCAGCCGCCCGCGTCCCCCTGGATCAAGGTGAAATCCACGCCGTCCGGGGCCGATCCACCGAGTGCGGCCAGGTCGGTCGTGTACGCGTGGCTCCGGCCATATTCGGCCTCCTGGGCGGTCGACATCATGCGCAGGGCACCCAGCACCTCGGGCGGCCCCGGCTGGGTGGGGGCTGCACCGGAGCGCCCCGACACCGATCCTCTCGCCTCCTGGCTGAGCGCCACTGAATTCCCCAGGTCGGCGCGCCGGCCATCCATCGATTCCTCCGGGCCGGTCAGTCCGTACAACTCGATCGATTCCACCCCCACCTCGTCGCGCGCGACACCCAGCACATAGTCGGGGCCGACCTCGTGCACTTCGAATCGTGCGGGGATGGTGATTCCGGCCATGGGCTCGCCGGCCAGGTCATACACGGTCCAGAGGGCGTCGGAATCCACGGGTGGCATGGCATTCGTGGTCCAGAGGTGCCCCGAATCGGTCAGGAGCACGAAACGGACGGAGGCGCCCGCGTGCGGGGGAGGCATCCGCTCGAGCACGTCGAGAACCGGTCCGCGGTCGTCGGGGTGGACTGCGCTCTCGATCCAGTTGCGTCCGTGAATCCAGTCGTCCAGGGGGAATGCGACGTCGGAGGGCCGCTCGAAGGTGCGAGTTCCGAGAAGGCCTCCCTGGCCATCCAGAACCGAGAACCGACCGGCCCTGGCGTCGAACACCACCAGCGAGTCCGCCGATGTCCGCCAGAGTCGGCGAGGCGCCTGGTACTCGCCCGGCCCGCTCCCGGGGCCTCCGACCGAGGTCAGGTGCTCGCCCTCCGGCGAGAAGAAGCGCACCTCCGACGATCCTGCATTCAGTGCCGCGAGCCGGCCGTCGGACATGCGTACCACCGAGAGAACCCGATCGAGCTGATAGACCTCGTCTCCCTCGACGACGCCGATGGACAGTGCGGGGGCTTCCGTGAGCGTCCAGGTCTGGGGAGGATCAACTGTGGGATGGATCTCGGCGGGAGTTCCAGCCCCCACCGGGGCGATCTCGGGCTCCGGAGCGTCGCTCCCGCAACCTGCGAGCCAGAGGA
>SLSF01000327.1 GCA_007130605.1 Gemmatimonadota bacterium
GCTGCGCACCAGAAGGCCGGTGCCCGTATAGCTTCGGGTGATACTCACCACGCTCCGGTCGGGGAGTTCGAAGCTGGTCTTTCCGTAGCTTCCACTGAGGGCCACTCGGGCCCGCCACATCTCGGTGGTCCGGGTGGCCGACACCGAGCCATTATAGTTCTGTGAACCCTGGGCAGATTCTCCCTGCGCGAACATGTTGGCACTCGTGGAGAAGACCCAGAAATTCCAAGGGTCATCAGTGGTTGCGGCGGTGGCGGGCGCTCCGGGCCCCATCACTCCCGGCTGGGCCGCCGGGTCCCGCAGTACCAGGTCGAGACGTTCGCCCACCTCGGAGCCCTGGGCGAAGGGCGCCAATCCAAGCGAGAAGGTGCGCAGCAACCCTCGCCGTCGGTCATCGGTGGAGTCGTCGGAGGCGCTGGAATACAGGAGCGTGAAACGATTGCCGTCGAACTCGCCTCGACCCTGGAAGCTCACGTCATACTGGCGTCCACCACCTCCGGTGGGCTGCGAGGTGACAATCACGTGCACGTCGGCGTCCTGCCGATCCCGCATCCAGTCCACCCAGCGCAGTTCCGTGCGGAAGAAGTCGAAGTCGCACCCGGGAGCCGAGCAGTCGAGAAAGACTCTGGGGGGAGATGGCTTCGAGGGATCGCTCCCGGCGATGGAAGGTGCGTCCAGCGGACTCGTCAACAGCGCGATGGTCAACAGGAGAAAGGAGGGCATCCGCTTGGCCTCGACTTGTGGGGGTAAAGGATGGCTCGGCTCAAACGTGAGGGTGGGGGCAGCTACGATTTATGCAATACGTAGTACCCTGCATCTCGTAGGACGCAGGTTGTCGCGAAATGGTTGCAGAGGTGGCACATTGGATCCGGACCGATGACATTCGGCACCCGGACACCTCCCTGATCTCATGGCCATGACCCTCGATCCCGCCGACTTCGACGGCACCGCCCGGGTGGGCTGCCCCTATTGCGGTGCGGTGGTCGAGGTGGTGCTCGATCCCGGCGGCTCATCGCACCAGGAGTACATCGAGGACTGCGAGGTCTGCTGCCGACCATGGCATCTGACCGTCCACTGGAGCCACGATGGGAACGCTTCGGTTACGGCCCGGACCGAGGAGGAATGACCCGCGGAAGAGTGACGGAGAGCCCGGTGCGTGGGGACTCGAGGAGCTGGAGGAGCCCGTCGATGGGTCTTCCAATCGGCGGTCCCAACCGCCGGGGGCGACGCTGCGCGTGGTGGACTTGCCCCAGCGGGCCCGTTAACTATATGCACATCCGGGTTGGCCATCGGCGGTGCTCGGTACTTGTACTCTGGATGGGAGGGAGCGATGGACGACTGGACCGAGCTCGATGTAGTCCAGCCGATCTGGGAACGATTCTTCCAGGTCAGTCCGCTGGTGGTGGTGGGGACACGCGAGGGAGACGGGTTCGACCTGGCGCCCAAGCACATGGCCTTTCCCATGGGGTGGGAAAACTGGTTCGGCTTCGTGTGCACCCCGAGGCACGGCACCTACCACAACGCCGTGCGTGCCGAGGCCTTCACCGTCAGCTATCCGCGACCTGACCAACTGGTTCTGACCAGTCTCACGGCCCATCACAGGGACGAGTCCGGTGCGGTTCCGCTCCTCGATTCCCTCCCCACCGAGCCGGCGTCGGTTGTAGACGGGATTCTGTTGAGTAACGCCTACGTCCACCTGGAATGCGAACTGGACCGGGTCGTCGACGGTTTCGGCCCCAACAGCCTTGTGATCGGAAAGATCGTGGCCGCACGGGTGCACAGGGATGCTCTCCGGACCTCGGACCGTGGGGACACGGACCGCATCCACGAGGCTCCGCTTCTGGCCTACCTCCACCCCGGTCGCTTTGCACGGATATCCAGGTCCCGCGCCTTTCCATTCCCGACCGATTTCAGCCGGTGACGGAGCGGATGGAGAACACCCTGCCCATCGGCGCCATCCCCCAGGAAGAGATCCTGGAGGCCGTCCGTGCCAGGCGTGACGAGTGGATCGAATTCGTCCGGACACTGACGCTGCACGAGTCGCCCTCCACGGACCCTTCCAGCCAGGCGCATGTCTTCGACCTCATCGGGTGGAAGCTCGAGGAGATGGGATTCCGTCTGCGGCGGATCGATGGCGCCGAGAGCGGAGGCATGCTCATGGCGAGGTCGGGGGCCGGAGGGCCGGCGCAATTGATGATCGGACACACCGATACCGTCTGGCCCATGGGGACGCTGGACCGCATGCCGGTGGAACTGGCAAACGGACGGCTGCGCGGACCGGGCGTGTTCGACATGAAGGCGGGACTTGCACAGATGGTCTTCGCAGTCGCCGTGCTCCGGGATCTCGCCCTCGAGCCCGAGGTCGAGCCCGTGATCTTCCTGAATTCCGATGAAGAGATTGGAAGTGAAGAATCCGAGACCCACATCCGCCGACTTGCCCGACGGGTCTGCCGGGCCTTCGTGCTCGAGCCGGCCCTGGACCTCGACGGAAAGCTGAAGACCGCACGGATGGGGGTCGGCCGGTTCGTGATCCAGGTACAGGGCCGAGGATCCCACGCGGGGCTCGCCCCCCGGGAGGGCATCAGCGCGATCCAGGAACTGTCACACGTGATCCAGACGCTGCACCAGTTGACCGACTTCGAGCGGGGTGTGGTAGTGAATGTAGGCCAGATCCGAGGGGGAACCCGACCCAACGTGGTGGCGGCCGAGGCCGAGGCCATCATCGATGTGCGGGTGAACACCTCGGAAGAAGGAGAATGGATCCAGGAACAGATCCGCAGCATCGAGCCGGTGACCCCCGGTGTGACCCTCCGGGTCGAGGGAGCCGTGGACCGTCCTCCCCTCGAACGGACGCCCGAGAACCGGGTGCTCTGGCGCGCCGCATACGAGCTCGGGCAGGCGATGGGCCTTGAACTCGAGGAGGGGCGGGCCGGCGGGGGATCGGACGGAAACACCACGAACCTCTATACGCCCACCCTGGATGGCCTCGGAGCGGTGGGCGATGGGGCTCACGCCCTTCACGAGTACGTGGAGGTGGACCGGACCCTGGAACGGTGCGCCCTCCTGGCCGGCCTCCTCCTCCTCCCGCACAACGCATGATGCTCAGCTCACTGACCCGGATTTCTCCACTCGCGGACACCGGGTTCACGGTGGAGCCGCTGCCGCGGGCCGAATGGGCGACTGGCGATTACGTCGTGGCCGAGGTGACGGATCTCCATCCCGCCGGTCCGGTGGAAGTGGCCTCCGGTCGCCTGGTTCGGATGACCCAGGGGGACCGGGTGATGGGAGCGCTCGGAAGCCGATTTGCCACCATCGAAGCCACGGGGACGTGGCAGGATGTCGGAGATGATGGCCGGATCCACCTCCTGACGGCTGGGGGAATCCTTGGGCGGCTCCGTTCCCTCTCCACCATGGCCCCGAGCCCCACGGCCATGGTGTACCGGGGACATGTGGTGAGCGACGGACGGAAGCGCACCATGAAGGAGTTCGCCGGGGCGGCCGGGGATCCGGCGGCTTTCAGGGTCCCGGTGGTCCTCCTCATCGGCACCTCGATGTCGGCGGGAAAGACCACTGCGGCGAAGGCCGTGATCCGGGTCCTGAAGAAACGGGGACTCCGCGTCCTCGGTGCGAAGGTCACCGGTGCCGGGCGGTACCGGGATATCCTCGGCATGCAGGACGCCGGGGCGGACGCGATCCTCGATTTCGTCGACGCCGGGCTCCCTTCGACCCATTGTCCGGAAGCGGAATTCGCACCCGCCATGGACCTCATGCTCGGGCGCATGGCCGAGATCGATGTGGACATCGCCGTGATCGAGGCGGGCGCTTCACCACTAGAGCCCTACAATGGAGCGCACGCCGTGGAACGCCTCGACGCACGGCGGTGCTTCACGGTCCTTTGCGCCTCGGACCCCTATGCGGTGGTGGGCGCGCTGGAAGCCTACGGGCTCAAACCCGACCTGGTGACCGGACCCACCGCGAACACCGAAGCAGGTGTCGCGCTGGTCGACCGGCTCACCGGCCTCCCCGTCCTGGACCTGATGAAGGGGGACCAGATCCCGAGGCTGGAGGCCATGCTGGATTCTGTCCTCGGTGGGTTGTCCGGCTGACGGTTTCTCCCGGTCCAGCGGGGTGAGCCAAACTTCCCCTCCTGTTCACCAGGGAGGAACCTCCTCCACCGCCTCGGTGGGTTCGTAACGCCATGCTCGCCCACTCCGGGGGTCTCCGGTGAGACCCGGGGTGGTTTGTCACCGCGACGGGGTGGTTCGTCCGCCTCCCCCTCCCGCCGACCCGGGGGAAGAATGAGGGAAACCGGGCCTGCAGCCTCACCATTGGGCCTTCCCTGATCCTCCCGCCTTCGTGGCTCGTCCCTTGCGGCTCAGGTACTTACCCGTCTCGAGAGTCCTCTCGTCGACGGGGAGTTCGTCAACCTCAAGCCGGTGGAGGTATCCAATGCAACTCGTACCCACCCAGCGACGCCCTGACGGCGGCCGCTCACTCCTGCGCGACTGGGATCGCCTGGAAGACCGAATGCAGCGCCTGATGGGCGGCATGCCCCTCTGGGAGTCCACCACGGAAGCATTCGTGTGGACCCCCAAGATCGACTTTACCGATGCCAACGGGAATTTCGTCATGACCGCGGATCTCCCGGGGGTCGAGCCCAAGGACGTGGACATCGAGGTCGAAGGCAACCTTCTCACCATCAAGGGTGAGAAGAGGGTCACCAAGGAGCACAAGGAGGAGCGGATCCAGATCGCCGAGCGTCGCTACGGCGCGTTCGAGCGGAGCTTCGCGCTCCCCTCTTCGGCGGATCCGGAGAAGGTCACGGCCGAGTTCCATCAGGGCGTGCTGACGGTCCGGATCGCCAAACGCCCCGAGGCCCGAGGCAAGAAGGTCGAGGTGAAGGCCACCTAGGCTGACTGGCCCTCGCTCGAGAAGGATCAGTTGAAGAACGGGAGTGACCATCCGGCCGGGGTCTTCGGATTCTGGCCAAGGGGGGACGCTGAAAACGATGCCGTAGCATCGGTGAAGCGTCCCAACGGTGGCTGCTCCCGTTTTTCAACATCCCTCTACGGGGAGAGGATCTCCACCACGGTGACCCGGAAGACGAGCCAGGAGTTGGGAGACACCCTGCCGCCTACGGGCGCCCCGACGCGAGTGGAGGGATCCTTGACAAGCGTGAACGCACCGGAGAAGAGATGACGGCGGGCGGATTCGGGCACACCTGGAGCCACCCCTCCCACCTTTCCCGGGCCTGAACCGGGGCCTACTTTTGCTGAGCGCAGACCCTCGGCCCACGGCCGACCTGCCTTCACGATCTCGTCACCGCCCCTCCCCCGGGACCCCCGTCATGCGTCGCACCTCCCTGCTCTTTCCGGTACTCCTCGCGCTCCTCTTCGTCCCCGCGCTGGGGGCCCAGCAGCTCGACCGGGCCGACCTGGTCCGGCTCGCCGACGAGCAGACACGGCCCGGAATGTTCGAACTGGCCGACCTCCTGTCCATTCCGAATGTGGCGGCCGACACGGCGAACATCCGACGGAACGCGGAGTGGCTCCAGTCGGCGTTCGAGGCGCGGGGGTTCACCGCCGAGGTCCTCCCCACCGCCGGCAATCCCCTGGTCTGGGCAGAACACCGCTTCGAGGGCAATGATCGAACGGTCCTTTTCTACGCCCACTACGACGGCCAGCCGGTTGCCCCGGAGCGGTGGGACCAGGCCAGTCCCTGGGAACCGGTCCTGAAGGCACCGGGGCCCGACGGCGAGTTCCGGGAAATCCCCATGGGAAGCCTGGAGGGCGAGATCGACGCCGACTGGCGGATCTTCGCCCGCTCGGCATCGGACGACAAGTCACCCATCATCATGCTCCTCCGGGCCCTCGACGCCCTGGAGGCGGAAGGGATCCAGCCCACGAGCGACATCCGGGTGATTCTGGACGGCGAGGAGGAAGCGGGCTCACCCAACCTACCGGATGCCATCCGTCGGTACCGCGACCGCCTCGAGGCCGACGCCATGCTCATCATCGATGGTCCGCGCCACCGCTCCGACGCCCCCACCATGCGCTTCGGTGCCCGCGGCATCATGACGCTGACCCTGGTCACCTACGGTCCCCTTCGGCCTCAGCACTCCGGCCACTTCGGCAACTGGGCACCCAACCCGGCCCAGCGACTGGCCCATCTGCTCGCCTCGATGAAGGATGAATGGGGCAGGGTGACGATCCCGGGCTTCTACGAGGGAATCGAGATCCCCGACGAGATCCGTCCGCTCCTGGACGCCGTCCCAGACGACGAGGCCCGCCTCCTGCAGGAGCTCGCCATCGCCGCACCGGACTCAGTGGGCGCGTCCCTCCAGGAGGCGCTCCAGTACCCCTCCCTCAATATCCGGGGAATGGCCTCGGGCTGGGTGGGTGACGACGTGCGGACCATCGTGCCGGACACGGCGGTAGCCGAGATCGATGTGCGACTCGTGGCGGAGACCGACCAGGACCGGCTCTTCGAGCTCATCGCAGATCACATCCGTGCAGAGGGCTTCCACCTGACGGTGGACGCCGCGCCGGATCCGGACATCCGACGTCAGCACCCGCGCGTGGCGGCGCTCCACCGGGGCCTCGCCTATCCGGCCTACCGCACCGACATGCACCATCCCGAGATGACGTGGGTCCGCGCGGCGGTGGACCGGGCCTTCGACGAGAACGCCGTCTTCGTCCGCACCTCCGGGGGGACGGTGCCGATCTCCCCCTTCGTGGACCAGCTCGGCCTGCCCGCTGCGGGAATACCCACGGTGAACCCGGACAACAACCAGCACAGCCCCGACGAGAATCTTCGCGTGGGCCACTTCACCGAAGGGATCCGGACCCTCCTCTCGATCCTGACGCACTGACGAATTACGGGGCACCGCACGATGCCTCCATCCCACACCCCTCTCATCAACCACCCGATGATCACGAGCACCCCCGCCGAATTCCGAGAGGCCCTGTCGCGCCTCCACCTGCCTCCGGACCTCCCATCCACCATGACTTCGGCCCTCCTCGTGGCACCGCACGGCTTCCGGCTCGTGGACCAGTCCTCGCCCGACAACGGCTATGTCCAGTGGGGCGTCGAGATCGATGAGGAACGGGCGCTCAGGCAGCATCGTGCGCTTCAGCGGTCCCTGGTGGCGTGCGGAGTTCCCGTTCGCGTGATCCCGGGCATCCCCGAACTCCCCGACGGCGTCTTTCCCAACAACGCCTTCGCCACCGTGCACCGGCGCCTCGTGGTCGGGTCGATGCGGCACCCCCTCCGGCGCCCCGAGACCTTGCGCGAGGAGGTCCGATCCTACTTTCGGGATGAACTCCGCTACGAGATCTGGGACCTGAGCGAGGAGGAAGTCGTGGCCGAGATGACGGGCCCCCTCGTCATCGACCGGGCCCGGGGCATCGGCTTCTGCGGCATGACCGAACGGGTGAACGTCCGGGGCGCCGAGGCGATGCACGAGGCCCTCGACCTGAGACTCACCTACCGCTTCCACTTGCAGGAAACCGAGTATCATACCAACGTGATCATGTCCATCCTGGCCGGACGGGCCTGCGTGCTCCATCCGGGTTCCTTCGCCGGCGAGGCCATCGTCGAGGCCATCGTGGAGTTCTATTCCGGGCGTGTCCTGCTCCTCGACGACGACGAGAAGGCGGCCTTCGCCGGGAACTGCATCGCTGCGACCCCGCACGACGTCCTCATGAGCGCCACCGCACTCCGGTCGCTGCGGCCGTCGTCGCGGGCCTTCTTCGAGACCCACGGCTTCCGGATCCGTGACGTCGAGGTGGACGAACTCGAGAAGGCCGGAGGCAGCCTGCGCTGCATGGTGGCCGAGGTGTTCTGAGACGGAGAGCCGATCCATGTCGCCATCCCGACGAGATTTCCTGAGCGCCGCCGCCGCCGGCCTCACCCTCCCCCTGCTGGACGGCTCCCGCCTACTCCGAGTCGAGGGAACCGAACAGGCTTCCTCACCGACCGTCGTGGCCTCGCGCCGCCCATCCGACGGATACGATCCATGGATCGAGGTCGACCCACGGGCCCTGCAGGCGAATGCCCGGGAGGTGGGCCGGGTCACCGGCGGCCGGCCGGTGATGGCGGTGATCAAGAACAATGGGTACGGGGTGGGGCTCGAGCGGGCCGGCTCGGCCCTCGATGACGCCCCCGAGGTGGTGGGTCTCGGCGTGGTCAAGGTCGACGAGGCGTTCCGACTCCTCGACGCCGGGATCCGGAAACCCATCCTTCTCCTGACACGAGCCACCGACGACGAAGCCGAAGCGCTGGTGAGACAGAGGGTGCGAATGGCGCCCTACACCGACGACGACCCGGCCCGCTTCGCCGCCCTGAGCCGCAGGATCCAGGCGCCGGTGCCCGTGCACCTCTACCTGGACACCGGGATGAGCCGGCTGGGAATGCCCTATCACCGGGCGCGCCCCTGGATCGTCGAGATCGCCAACGAGGAGGGCATCCGGATCGACGGCTCCTTCATGGGATTCACCGAGGAGCGGGACTTCGACCTGGAGCAGCTCCGTCGCTTCCAGGAGCTCGCGGAGGAGGTCCGGCGCGAGGACGGAATCTCCATGGGGCCCCTGCATGCCGCGTCGTCGAACCATGTGACCTTTCTCCCCGAGAGCTACCTCGACATGGTCCGCCCCGGCCTCATGCTCTTCGGGGCGCATGTGGCCGGCGGCCGCGACGCGGGGACGGTGGAGCTGACCCCGGCCATGCGGGTTCGGGCACGTGTCATCCGGGTTGAGCGACTCCGAGAAGGAGATTCGGTGAGCTACGGTCGAAATTACATTGCCACCGAGCCCGTCTGGGTCGCCACCATCCCCGTGGGGCACAGCGACGGCTATCCCCGCCAGGCGGTCGAAGGGTGTCGGATCCTCATCGGGGAGCGAACCTATCCGGTGATCGGCGCCGTCAGCGCAAGCCATTGCATCGTCGAGCTGGGCCGCGACCCCGAGGCCGAGGTGGGCGACATCGCCACCCTCATGGGACCCGACCATCCGGACGTCCATCCGAACGAACTCTCCGAGCGAACCGGTCGATCGGTCTACGACATCCTCATGCACCTGAGCCCCGGGATTCCGGGGCGCGAATGGAGCGACGCGACCCGGGAGGTCAGGAGTCCGCCTGCCAGTTCGGTGGGTCCACCGGGCTGATCGACGTTCCATAGACCTGGTTGATGGCGTCGATGAGGCCGTTGGTGACCAGTCGGTGGGCTCCGGCTCCGGGATGCACGCCGTCCAGGCTGAATACGGGTCCGAAGAGCTGACCGGGGTCCTCGAGGTTGGGGAACGCCGGGATCAGTCCCTCATCCGCGAGCGCGCCGAAGGTCGGATTCGGGTCGAAGAAGGCCCAGCCGCGGTTGGAGGCCTCCTCGGCCAGGATCTGGTTGTACGCCGAGACGGTCTGGACGAGCTGACCGAGCTCCTGGGCGGAAAGGACCCTCATGTCCTGCGCGCAGTCGAGGGTGACCGGCTCGCCTTCGGACGCTCGTGCGAGGAGCTCGCCAAAGCCGTAGCCGAAGGGGACGAGGGTCTCCTCCCCCACCCCACCCACCTGGGATGGCCCACAGCTCTGCGCCACCTGGAAGGTGGGAGGAAGCGCGCCGCTCTCCGCCATCGACCAGTAGGCGTTCCCCGGCGAAAGATGGGGAATGAGGGTGACATCTGCCACCCCGATGAGGACCCCTCCCTGCACATCGCCACCGCTCAGCCCGTCCAGAAGCTCCCCGATCCGCTCCGAGAACTCGCCCACGGGCGTCACGTTGTCTTCGGTCACGACCCCGGAGATGGCCGCTCCAAGCACGTCGTTGTTCCCGATCCAGACCGAGACGAAAGTGGGATCGGCGTCGAGCGCGGCGTCGAGCTGGGTGCGCCCGCCGAGCATCAGGGTGGTCAGCGGATTGGGATTGGACTCGGGGTCCAGGTTGGAGAGCGGATCGAGGGTGGCCGCACCCGGTACCGCGACATTGTTGAGGACCAGGGGAGCCGGGGTCGACCTGAGTGCGCACCCGTCCGGCTGCGCCGAGCCGAGCCGCTCTCCGGTCAGGGGGTTGGTGAGGGGCGCCGGGCAGCCGGGCATGTTCAGGAGCGGTGCGTCGAAGGGAACGCCCATCTGCTCCGCCAGGAGCGCCGCATAGGATTCCTGCTGGGTTTCCCGGTTGATGCCCTCCGACCGAAAGCCCGCCGTGATGCTGTTGCCGAGGGCGACGTAGCGCTCGAAGAGCTCGTCCTGGGCGTCGGGGGCGGGGGAGACGAGGGTCTCGTCGTCGCAGGCGGGCACCAGGAGGAAGAGGGCGCCGAGGGCGATCGCCGTCCAGAGTCTGCCTGAGTTCAAGTGGATCATGGTCAGCGTGTGACGGAGAGGGTGAAGCCGACGAGGTGGGCGTGGACGGTGTAGAGCCCGTCGTTGAGGTCGACGGTGGCCGGGCCACTGCCGGGAGATTCGAGGGTCCGCCCCCTGCGGTCGTTCTGCATGAGGTAGTGGTAGGCGCCTTCCAGGTGGATGCCGGAGCTCACCTCCCAGCCCAGCCCCCCCGTCAGGTGGTTCCGCTCGCCCTCGGGGACGAGGGGGGTCACATTTTCGGGTGGGGAGGCGGCCTGGTTGTAGACGTAGCCACCCCGGACCCTCCACTCGTCGGTCAGCTCGTATTCGGCGCCCGCCCGGATCACGCTCGCATCGCGATAGTCCTGGGTCAGCGTCTGGTTCAGGCTCGGGCTCTCGAACGCAATCTCCACCGAGTCGAAGGTGGACCAGTTGACCCACTGGTAGTCCAGGGTCAGGACCAGGTCCGGTCGCGCCTCGAACCCGAGTCCCACCGCGAACTGGGCCGGGAGGGTGATCTGGGTGGTGATGGCCTGCTCGACGAGGGGACCGTCGCTGAATGCCCCGGAGACCACCGCATCGAGGGGGGTCCCGCCGGGTACCCCGAGAGGGTTCTGAGACGGCAGCGTGATCCCCGTCTCCAGCTGGGTGAAGCGCGCCGTCCCCTCGTAGTCCAGGGTGACCGGGGTGAGAAAGCGGGCCCCGAACTGGAGCCGATCACTCCACAGGGCGTGAATTCCCAGGTGGCCGCCGACGCCTGTGGCCCGATCACTCTCCAGCGATGCCTCGGCAAACGCCGTTCGGGGAGGAATGCCCAACTGGGCCCAGCTCACCCCGACCCCGGGGACCGCCTGGCGGGAGAGATCCAGGTGGCGGTTCAATTCGACCTCGCTGGTGGCGACCGTAAGCCCCACGCCCAGCGAGATCCGATCCGTCAAGCGGTATGCCACCGTCGGCTGGATGAAGAGAGCTTCGAGGGAGCTGTCGAAGGACACGAAGGCGCCGCCGAAGCCCGCCGGCCAGCGGGTGCCGAAGCCGTAGGGGGCGTAGACGCCCAGACCCACCGCCAGGCGGTCGTCGATCCCGTATCCCAGATAGAGGTGCGGCGCCACCCGGGGATCGTTGTCCATCCCCACGGTGGATCGGGTCCGATCGCTGGTGAAATCACCCCGACTGAAGACCCCCACCGACCCCACGGAGCCCGACCACCCGTCGAGGCCCGCCAGCGCTGCCGGATTGTAGAAGACGGCGGATCCGTCCTGGCAGGGAGCGGCGACGGTGGCGCCGCCTCGGGCCATGGCGCAGGCGCCATGCTGGTAGAAGGCGAATCCCTGGGCGTCTGCAGCCTCGGGTTGCAGAAGGAGCCCCGGGACCAGGAGGAGGATGGTCAGGTACAGCGCCGGGCGAAGCGTGCGACCGGGCGGGTGGGAGCGGGGGTCCAGCGAAGCGGGCGTCAGATCCATCAGGGCCTCCGATTGCCTTCCAACGAGTGGATTGTCGATGAATCGCAACCCTGAACGCGGAGAATTGGTCCGATCTGGGGGAGGAGAGCCAGCCAACGTTCAGAAGGCCGCCAAAGTACCCCGACCCCCCTTCAACAGCCTTCCGACTTCGCCCCGAGGAAGTTCCCGGGAGACCGTACCGGAGCCTTGGAGGTTTCCGCGAGCATTCCAGGCTGCTCCCGGGCCGGAGATTGCCGGCCAGGGTATCGCAGGCGTTCCACTTACATTGCACCTGCGGAGCGACCAGCGCCATCTCGCTTGCGCCGGAGAGCTGCCCTGCTCCACCTTCCATGGTCCGCCGGAGGCGGTTCGAATTGCCCATCGATTCAGCTGGCCCCTTCCCCTTGGAACACGCCATCCAGGGTGGTCACGGGCTTGCTCGCCCGCACGACCCGGCCTCTGGTGAAAGGGATACTGTGAAACCGATGAAACCACTCGCTCTCGTCCTGCTCCTTCTCGGAATCCCCGCCGTGGGTGCCGCGCAGATGTTCGGTGAGCGGGAGGGCCGTGAAGCGACGGATACCGAGGTCCGCGAACGGTGTGAGGACGCGGTCGAGCGGCTGCTGCAGGAACCACTCGGCGACGAACCGGAACGGGATCTGGAACGGGTCTGGTTGTGCGAGGTGAGCGGGCCCATCGCCATCGCCTCCTCCTGGAGGAACCCTTCGATCACCTCGAACCCCCGCGCGCGCCTCGTTGCCATTTCGCAGGAGATCCATGACCGCCGGGTCCTGAACGTCGTCCTCCCCATCCTTGAGGATCCCGGGGAGCCGTACGATCTCCGGATCCGGGCGCTGAGCGTCCTCGCGGAGTACCTCGTACCCGGCTGGCGCCCGGGGCCGGGCAGCTGGTTCTCCACCCGCTCCGGGGAGGAGTCACCGGTCTCGGTCGGGAGCAGAACGCACGCGGTCTGGGTCCAGGGAGTCGAGCCCATCGACGAGGCGGCGCGCACCCGGATCGTGGAGGCGCTGAGAGCGCTGGTGGCGCCCTGGGATGAACTCCAGTTCCTCAAGGTCGAGAACGGCATCGAACCGATGTCGAGTCTCGGCACCTCCGATGAGGTGCGGCTGGCGCTGGTGGCTCGCGGGATCCTGCGACGGTGGGACTACATGCGCGGCGCTCCGTAGCGGCACGTGCGTTTACAGGGGTCCCCATGGCGAACACTGCTCGCCAAGAACCAGGCGGAGAAAGCCCAGGCCCCCTCCGCCCGGCGCACCCGCCCCGGCCCCCCCCCTTCTCCAGGTGCGGCCAGAGCAGAGTCGAGTCAACTTTTCCTTGCCACCGAGCCCGTCTGGGTCGCCACGGTCCACGAAATCGCGGGGGGGCTCCAGGCCACGGGATGCGAGAGGTCAGCTCAGGAAGCGGATGGTGAGTGGGTAGCGGAACCGCTCGCCTCCGTGAGACTTCACCGCTGCGACGATGATCATCACGATCTGATAGAGCGGAATGAGGAGGAGAAAGAGGAACCCGACGAGCAGGAGCACCAGGATTCCGGCCACGATGTAGAAGACGATGAGAGTGAGCTGGAAGTTGAGAGCTTCGCGCCCCTGGTCGTCGATGAAGGGGTGATCGTCCCGTTTGATGAGCCACAGGATCATTGGAAGGACAATGCTTCCTGCCAGAGGGAGGAGGTATCCTCCGAATCCCGCGACATGGCAGAGCATCGCCCAGGTCCTGGCCGATTCGGGCGGGGCGTCTGCAGCCGCGCCGTGGGATCCTGGGCCGTGCGCAGATCCGAATTCGGTCATTTGAAACCTCTTTCAACTGGACGGTGAAGAAGAAGAACGGGGGCCACCGGTTTCCAACAGCCTTCCGACGGTTATCGATCCCCGGTGGTCCTATCGGCGATCCGCGCCTCGACCGGTTCGATGCGGTCTTCGTTGGCGGGGTGAGTGGCGAACTCCGAGTCCGTCGGCCTCGAAGCGCCGCCAGGACCGATACCCTCGAGCAGCGCCAACGTCAGGGTCCACAAACGCAGGGCAGCCGGATCGAGGTGGTGGATCCAGCCCTGGGCGGAAACCCTCTCCCCTCAGGGAGAGGCCCGCTCCTCGCGCCAAGCAGCCTTCACCAGAACCTCGAGCGGGACGATCTCGAGGGTGGCTTCGTGGGTGGCGGTCAGCACCACCTGCGGAGCCTTTCCGGCCTCCCATGCCTCCTTCCAGCGCGCGGCGCAGAGGCACCAGCGATCACCGGGTTCGAGCCCCGGGAATCCGAACTCAGGCCGGGGCGTCGAGAGGTCGTTCCCACGCGCCCTGCTGAACTCCAGGAACTCCGCGGTCATGATGGCGCAAACGGTGTGGACCCCCAGATCTTCGGGACCGGTTTCGCAGCACCCGTCCCGGAAGAACCCGGTGAGCGGGTCGTGGCTGCACGATTCCAGATCGGTGCCGAAGACATTGGAGGACATGGCAGCGCAGAGGACGAGGAGAGAAGGGACCAGGACCGGCGGCCAGTACCTCTCACCCTGGGCGGTGTTCCAGATTTCAAACGCGAGGCATACGCTCGCCAGGCATCCGCTGGAGTCGCATTCCTGCTGACCCTTCCAGACGGCCTGGCATACCCTCTCCCGGGAGTCCCGGATGGGGAAGCACGAACCGGAGACATTCGCACCTGAGAAAGACCATGCCGGAACGATCGCGCTGCGCACTCCTGGCACAGTTTTGTCACAACTGGCGCCCTCTCACCGATTCCAACGCCCAACGCGACCCCACAGCAACCTTCGTCGAGCCCCCCTCCCCCCGGGGCACCCGCAGAAGAACCCAGCGTGGGCAAAATACCGGGCGTGGGCCTCGGTACCGAAGGCTTCGAGGATGCCCGAAGGGCACCGGAGAAGAACCCACAAGGGCGCTTGGCCCAGGGGTTTTTGAGATATCCGCGCTTTCCGCGTTTTGGCTCTATCACTGGCCTTTCGAGCGTCTCCGCCGCCGCTTTTTCCGGGAATCCGGCACAATCTTGTCACAATCGCTGTCACAGCCGACGCCATTGTGACGGAAAAATCGGCAGCCCGCCGAACAGCGTAGTCGATCCTCTCGAGCATTCCAAGCTCTTCCTCACCAGGGTTTTTCGGACGATACGTGACCCCGGCACGTCGATGCAGGTGCAGCCGTACCCAGTAGACCGGTGAAGGCCCCGACTTTACGCACGGGCAGGCGGCCCTGTAGATTCAGACATGGCAACGACCCCGCTTCAACGAGAGGAGGCTATTCGCCTTCTGAGAGCCGCCGAGCCTGGGATCAGGGAACTCGGCGTGGCCCGGTTGGCGCTGTTTGGTTCCGTCCTGCGCGGTGAGGCGCGCCCAGATAGCGATGTCGACATCCTGATCGAGTTTCTCCCCGGTGCCAAGTCGTTCTCTCGGTTTCTTGCGCTATCGGACCTTCTGGAGGAAACCCTCGGGCGACCGGTCGAGTTGGTCACACGGGAGGCTCTCTCGCCTTTCCTCGGCCCTCGGATCCTGGCGGAAGCTGAAGATGTCCTCCGAGCCGCTTGATTATCTGCGGCATATTCAGGTCGAGGTAGAGTTCCTCCTGTCATCCAGTTCCGGGAAGACGTTCCCAGATTTCGCGGCGGACGACGTCCTGTCCCGAGCGGCCGTACGAAGCCTCGAGATCATCGGCGAAGCCACGAAGAAGCTTCCAGACTCCTTTCGGGCATCACACCCGGAAGTCGAGTGGCGTGCCATGGCTGGAATGAGAGACCGCCTGATTCACGACTATATGGGTGTGGATTACGAGTTGGTCTGGGATGTCGTGCAAACCAGGATCCCAGAGTTGCGCGACCAGATCGCCGAGATCCTTTCCGCCTGACCGTCGCGTTGGGCGGAGCCATCGATTCCACAGGGACTCTCCGCTCACCGACCTCCTGCTTTGATTGCAGACACGGTCCGTCCATCGTGGGGTGCGATTCTGCCCAACCCGTTTTGAGTTCTCCCTGATGACCGAGCGCCAGACTCTGAGATCGCAGCGGTGGTTCAGTGAACGGTACCCGCGTTACGGCCGGCTGAACACGACGCTGGGAGCCGACGGCTACCTGACGGGCCTGTCGGTGGGGTAGGAGGTATCGGTGCTCGTCCGTCGAGAGGACGAGCTGATGGAGCGGTCGATCGTGACCCGGGAAAGGTGCGGTATCAGGATCCGTCGCCCTGGTAGCTCATGACGATCGTGATCTCGTGGACCGGAGCTTCACGCGAGTGGAACAGGCCGGACGCGAGGCGCACCGACGCGTTGGCAGCACTGGCGGCCACCGTTACGGCGGCTGAGCTTGATGCTCAACGAGGCGTGAACACAGGGATACGGACCGTCCTGGAGGCCGAGGGGCTCGACCCCGGCCAAAGGGGACCTGAGGTGGCCGGGGCCGCTCCCGAAGGGGGTGCCCGAAACCGGAGATATCACGGATCCGTCGGGAGTGCCTGGGACCGGTCGTCCCGATGAGCCATCCGGGCCATCGATCGCCCGGCGACCGGATTCGAGGAGGGGAAGGGTGGGTTCACGCACCAAGAAGGTCCTGGGGCTTTGCGCTGCGGCGCTGGTGGCCCTGGTAGCCACGGTCTTGCTCGTCCTGAGTCACGACTCCCCCTGCGGGGCGGCGCCGCCCGTCCCCGGAGAGACGGCCGTCATGAAGGCGGTCACCTACCATTGCTACGGGCCGCCCGAGGTTCTGGAGCTTGTGGACCTCCCCCGACCGGTTCCGGGGGACGAATCGGCAGTCCAGATCGGGAGGTGTAGTCGATTCCTTCGCTGAACTTAAGAATCAAGCCGGATAGTCCCGATGTCTGAAGCGATGTGTCGTGCGCGACCTCTCCCGTTCGCCTGCGCGCCTGGCCTTAGCAGGAATGTGTTCCGGGGCGGGCCAGCGCGTTCAGCGATCGGAGCCAAGTAGCCGATGCGCTCGAACATAGTGCACGCCCAGGGTGTCGGCCCACCGTCCGTACAGCACCCCCTCATCGATGTCCATCGGGACGAACTGCTCCGGTAGCCAGGCGGGGCGGACGGTAGAGTCCGCAGGGTCGATCACCATCCACTCGCGTTCCCTGTCGCCATCGCCCTCGGAACCGGGGCGGACCGGCGTGCCGCGCACCCAGATTCGCCGATCGCCGGTGACCTCGATCACATCCCATGCAACGGGACACTCCGGTTCGGTTGCGGCCAGCTCTTCCGTCGGGATCGCCGAGAGGGGGCCGTCGCCCTGAACCTCGTCGAGGTACTCGCCTCCGATCGATCCGCACCGATCCGGCAGCGGGAACTCGGACCACGCACCGGAAGAGTCAGGCACGAGCACCCGATTTCGCTCGGGATCCAGAACTCCGGTCGCCCCTCGGTGCACGGCGGCCCTCGGGACCGGGGAATACCGGAGGGGAAGGCGCACGGTCTCACCCTCGCGGCTCGTGTACCACCGCACGGAAGATAGTTCGACCGATGACCCTTCGACCAGATCACCCTCGGGACCGAGAAGGGCAACGGTCGCCGTGTGCTGGAGGACTTCCCCAGGCGACGGGGATCCAAGCAAGAGATCCGAAAGAAAGACGAGCCACCCGTCACCGACGCGCCCAGCAATTTCGACCAGAGCGGTCTCGGGCCCGGTTGGATCCCGAGGAACGGTGGACGAGACGAAGCCCGCGTCCAGAGAAAAAGCAGTCAGGCGCTGCTGGGCGGCATCGTGTACGACCACCCGGCCTTCCTCGTCCACCCATCGCCCGGCGATCGACTGGAGTTCGCCGGGGCCCTCCCCGACGCCACCGGCCGACTCGAGGAATTCCCCGGTCGGGTCGAAGAACCGAACCTCGTTCGGCCCGGCATCCAGCACGGCGAGGTCCCCATCTCCGGTGACGACGATCTGCCGCAGGGACTCGAACTCGATCTCGGGCCGACCCGACACGGCTCCCAGGCTTAACACCGGATCCGATTCCACGTGTATAGCGTCGAGGGCCCCACGTGCCCCGTCCTGAGCCTCCGGGGCAGATCCATCGGCACAGCCGAGCAGAAAGGTGAGGGTCAGAGCGAGCGAAAGGGTGCACCCGTACGTCGCATATCCGAGGCACGGGCCCTTTAGGATCGAGGCGTGTTGATCCTTCACGTGACACATCTGAGTTCCTCTCCGAAACCGTCGAATGTGGGAATGCTGCCCCCCCTGCCGCTACAGGGGTCCTACGAGGATGCCTCCAGGCGGTCCAGTAGGGAGCGGATCCGAGGTTCGACCGTCGGAATCCGCTCTCACACGGTCTTGAGGACTAGCTCTACGTCCACGGTCTCATAAGCGTGGATCAGCTTGTCTCTCATCCCCGCCATTTCCTTCCAGGGAACCCGCGGATCCAAATCGCGGACGGAGGAGGGGACACGTTTGGTGGCTTCCCCGACGACCTCGAGGGCGCGCGCCACGGAATAGAGGGTCTTGGGGTCGGCCTCGAGCTCGTCGACAGTAGAAGACTCTCCCAGGAAACTCCTCGCCATCTCCAGGTTCTGGAGGATGTCCTCGAGGGCGTCGATCGGATCGCGCTCCGTAGTCACACCGGGATCGCCTCACGAAGGATGCGGTCGCGGAGGCGGGGCTTCAGGGACCGCCGCATGACCAGGTCCACTGGGACACCCAACCGTTCGGACAGTTCGTTCTCAAGGGCGATGAAGGTGAGAAGGTCCGGGGTCTCGGTGAACGTGACGAGGAGGTCCAGGTCGCTCTCCCGACTAGAGTCGCGAGCGTCCGCACGGACACGGGACCCGAACACTTCGAGGGTATCGACCCTGTAGCGGTTCCGGAGATCGGGAAGAAGGTCCCGTAAGTGGCCGAGGATAGCTTCCACGTGCTCTTCTCGATTCATCTTGTCCGTTTCCCGGCGAGAGCTGATTCACTCATGGATTTCAGCCTCCGGCGGCCCGCGGCCGATTGCCTGTTCAGGGGTCACCGAAGTTGGTACCACACCGAAATGTAGAGTGGCACCAGCCTGGTGGCAAAACACGCGAAGGCCTCGGTCCGTAATCGATGGACCGCCACCCTCCGGGCATCGGGTCACTCCTGCAGGGAAGCCCCGACCGAGAGACCTGCAGCGTCCTTCGGCGCGTCGCTGGCTGAGTCCTGAGGGGTCAGGCGCGGGCGAAGCTGGCACAATCCTGTCACAACCCTGAGCCCCGTTGGGTTGGGTATGACGGAAAAACCGGCAGCCCGAATCGGATAGTGCGGGCGATTCCCCCTCCGAACCCGGGCAGCCCACCCGTATCCCCCGGCCCCCCGTCGCACCCGGCGAGGGGCACTCTGCGGGGCGAGCCCCGAAGCCGGCCCGGCCGAAAACCAAAGGAGCCCCGCGGCGTAGCGAGCCCTGAACGCCTCCCCCTCAGAAAGGCGAGCGGCCCCACGCCGGGTGCGACGGGGGGCCGGGGGCCATGCAGCCAAGTACCGGGAGTGGGACTCGGTACCGAAGGCTTCGAGGATGCCCGAAGGGCACCGGAGAAGAACCCACAAGGGCTTGCGCCCAGGGGTTTTTGAGATATCTGCGCTTTCCGTAATTTGGCTCTATTACTGGCCTTTCGAGCGTCTCCGCCGCCGCTTTATCCGGGATTCTGGCACAATCCTGTCACAATCGCTGTCACAGCCGACACCGTTGTGACGGAAAAATCGGAAGGCCGCCTCACAGGGTAGTCGATCCTTTCGAGCATCCCAAGATCTTTCGCCCGGGGGTTCCAGCCGACATCCGGGCGTCCGGACCACTCGAACCCCGAGTCCTCGGTCTTCGCTCCAGTTGATCGAACTGCTTCGGGCCCACCCCATAGCGTATGCGCCACATCCACCTCCGCATTGTAGCGCATACGCTACAATTTGCCCCCCCTTGTAGCGTATACGCTCCCTCAGCACTGCTCCAGAGGCTCCCCGTGCACCGTCTCGGCTGCGACTTCGACCAGTGGTGCCACCTCCTGGGCCGTGGTCACTCCCCGGTCC
>SLSF01000341.1 GCA_007130605.1 Gemmatimonadota bacterium
CCAGTCCCAGTCGGTGAGCGGCAGCTCGGCGTCGGGTGAGCACGAGCTTCGCACCCGGAGCACACCGGCCACCGTCGAGATCACGGTGACCGACAGCGCGGGCAACTCGGTGACCGAGGTCGAGGACTACTGAGGCCGGACGGACGACCACCATGCGGACCCGGCCCTCCTCCAGGCGATATCGACCACCGGACACGCCTCGCGAGGATGTGCCGCCGGGCGGGCGCCCCCATCCGGCCGGAGAATCGATCTCCGGTCGGGTGGGGTGTGCCTCTCATGGTCTCGACAGGGAGGGCAGGCCCGGTGGCGGAAGGGTCCTCGCCATCTTCCTCCTCGCGGGACTCGTGCTCGGAGGGTGCATTCCCTCCGGCGAACGTGGAACGGAGGAGGGGATGACCGAACGACCCATCGAGGAAGTCCTCGAGGAACACACCCCGGGGTGGATGGAGATCGACGGGGTCGAGGGAACCGGGATCGGCCTCTGCGACGAGACCCCGTGTATCCGGATCTTCCTTGCCCGGGAATCGGAGGAGATCCGCAGGGCGATCCCTGAAGAGGTGGGGGGTCATCCGGTGGACGTCGTCGTCACCGGACCGTTTCGGCCCCGCTGATCCGGGACGGTCCGGGTCGATCTCCAGTCCTGCTCGGTGCTGTGATCCGTATCGACGCCCAAAGGTCCAGAGAGCCGGAATTCAGCGGGCGCCCGGCATGACCTCCCCGAGAAAGGAGAGGGTGCGGGCCCACGCCTCGCGGGATGCGGCGAGGTTGGCTCCCTCCCGTCCGTCCTGCTGCCGGAGGAAGCCATGGCCGGCCCCCGGATAGATCTCGTACTCGAGGCGCTGACCCAGGGCGGCGAGGGCTTCGGCGGCGGGCTCGATGGTGACATTCACCCGCGCATCATCCTCGCCGTAGAGCCCCAGGATGGGGATGTCGACCCCGGGGAGAGCCTCTTCGGCCGAGGAGGTCCCGTAGAAGACCACCGCAGCATCGAGGAGGTCGGAGGCAAGGGTCGCCATGTCGAAGGAGGCGGTGCCGCCCCAGCAGAAGCCCAGGGTCGCGATGGCATCGGAGGCACCGGGAAGGGCGGCGGCGAACTCACCCGAGGCCCGGATGCGGCGCATGGCATCGTCGCGCTCCAGCTCGCGGATGAGGGCGGTGGCTCCCTGCTGGTCCACCGACTCGGTGCCGCCACCATCGGGGCCCATTCCCGAGAGGAGGTCGGGGGCGATGGCCACGTAGCCGTCGGCTGCGAGCTGGTCCGCCACGGCCCGGATCCAGTCGGTGAGCCCGAAGATCTCGTGGATCACCACCACCACGGGGGCGGGCTCGGAGCGCTCCGGGTAGACGACCCAGGCGCGGACCTCGTCGCCATTGCCGGCCGGCACCGTCACCCACTCGCCATGGCGGGGGGAGTCGTCGAGGCGCTCGAGGGCGGTTTCGGCGCCGGCGGGGATGGCGTCCTGGGCGGAGGCGGGGGTGGGGACGGCGAGGAGGAGGGCGAGGCCGAGGGCCACGAGCGCGCCGAGGGCCGTGACGGCGGCGTGCCGGGCGGAGGTGCGGAAGGAGAGGTGCATGAGGTGGCTCCGGATCGAGGGGGCGGGGGCCGGGGCGCGGACCCGCTCCGGGAGGGTACCCGTCGAGGGTTGCGTGGGTGCCGAGGTCCCCGGGTGCCACGAAGCCTGGGCGCCCTGCCCGTCGGCACCCGTCCGTCCGGGTGGTGGCTCCCACGAGGTGCAACCCTCCCCGGCTCGGGGGTGTCCCAGCGTGCGGGGACGAACTCGGCTGCGGCGACATGCCGAATCGCCGCCCTCGTTCGCCGGCGAACCGCGGTCGGGGGGGGACCGCGGCAGCGCGACGCGATGCACCTTCACTCCGGGGAGTGGGACGATGGGATCGAAGATTGCGAAGGCGTTCGGCCGAATGGCCTGGATGGCTCTCCCGCTGGGAATGGCGGGGTGCGGAGCCGATGGGCACACCGCCGCCGAGCCGATGGTCCAGGACAGCGCCGGTGTCCGGATCGTCGACCACCGGGGCGCCCTCCCCGAGGCACCGCTCTGGACGGTGGAGATGGAGGAGGCCCTCGAGTTGCCCGGGGACTTCCACCGGGTGGCCGGTGGGACGGTCCTGGACGATGGGTCGGTGGTGGTCGCCGATGCCGGAAGCCGGGAGGTGCGCCGCTTCGCATCCGACGGCAGGCCGGAGCGGGTGGTGGGCGGCGAGGGAGAGGGGCCCGGCGAGTTCATGGGCCTGAGCCTGCTGGATCGCTGGCCCGGGGATTCCATCCTCACCTTCGATATCAACCTCCGCCGGATCACCCTCTTCGACGCCGACCTCTCTTTCGGTCGCACCTTCGAGCTGGAGGTGACCGATGCGGCGCCCTTCGGGAATCTCCACGGGGTGATGGAGGACGGGACGATGGTGGCGAGCGGCTTCAGTCAGCTCCCGGACGGGGGGCCCCGGACGGGGGCCCAGCGATATCCGTCGCCCCTCCATCTGTACGAGCCCGAGGGAGAGGTGCGGGAGGTGGAGTTCGCCGAAGTCTGGACCGAGTCCTACTTCGATGTCATCGGTGGCGGAGGCTTTTCCGTCATGCCGGTCCCCTTCCCCTCGGCCATCCGACCGGCATACGGGGTTCGACGAGCGGTGCTCGGGGAGACCCTCTCGGGCGAGATCCGCTCCTACGACTCCGAGGGTGCGCTTCGGGGAATCGTGCGAGGCACCGGACCCGCGATCCGACTGACTCCCGCAGCGCGGCAGGACGGGATCGAGCGCGCGCTGGACGGGACCGCGGAGGGCATCGACCTGGAGGAGCGCCGGCGCCGACTCGAGGCCCTGGAC
The DNA here is from genome assembly GCA_007130605.1 of Gemmatimonadota bacterium. GTDB lineage: Bacteria > Gemmatimonadota > Gemmatimonadetes > Longimicrobiales > Gaopeijiaceae > SLBA01. The sequence continues at coordinate 2,839 of SLSF01000341.1, forward strand.
TTCCCGGAGCACGAGCCCATCCTCTCGCAGGTGGCGGTGGACCGGGAGGGCCGCATCTGGATGGCTCCCTTCTCCGGTACCCGGTGGACGATCTTCGACGAGGACGGGGCGTTCGTGGCGAGGATCGAACTTCCCGAGCGGACCCGTCCCCTGGAGATCGGGGCGGACGACATCCTGGCGGTGGTGCCCGACGACTTCGATGTGGAGCGGGTGTACCGGATTCCGCTCAGAGGCGGTTAGGGCGCTTCGCGGCAATTCAGTCGGACTCCGGCCGGTGGACAGTCGCCCCCTGCCTGTATTATTCTGACAGGTGGGGCCGGTCCAAGTCGCCTTCAGCCCTGCAGTTGTCGGTGTGGCGCTCCCGGCTTTGCCGGGCATCCGGCCCTTCGCTTTCGTGAACTTCGACTCTGGAAGGAGGACGGATGAAGCACGTTGCGAGGTGGTCGATCGCGATCCTGGGGGCCGTGGTCTTCATGGCGGCCTGCGAGGAACCGGCCGACGCCGATCCCGACCCGGAGATTCCCACGGAGAGGACCGAGGAGGCCCACGAAGTCGACCTCGATGAACTGGGAGCCGTCTCCTTCCAGGTCAGCTGCTCCGAGGCGGTCCGCCGGGACTTCGACCGAGCGGTGGCCCTGGTCCATCACATGATGTACTCCGAGGCCCGGGGGGTCTTCGAGGAGATCACCGAGGCCGATCCGGAGTGCGCCATGGCGCACTGGGGCGTCGCCAAGACCCTCTACCAGCCCATGTGGCCCTCCAGGCCCGGTATTTCAGAGCGGGAGCGCGGCTGGGAGCATGTGCAGACCGCCCGCGACCTGGGGCCGGGCAGCGAGCGTGAAGCGGCGCTCCTCGAGGCGACTGCAGCCTTCTTCCAGAACCCCGAGGTGGACGAGTACTGGCCCCGGATCGAGCGTTGGGCCAACGCCATGGAGGAGGCGTACCAGGCCCACCTGGACGATCCGGATGTGGCGGCCTTCCATGGCCTCGCCGTCATGGCGCTGGGACAGACGACGGACGATCCGGTGGGTCACAACGCCCGGACAGCCGAGATCCTCTCCCGCGTCCTGGAGGATGAGCCCCTCCACCCGGGTGCGATCCACTACACCATCCACGCCGACGACGTCACGGGCCGGGCCTCGGAGAACCTCGAGGTGGTGGACCGGTACAGCGAGATCGCGCCCCACACCCCGCACGCCCTCCACATGCCGAGCCATATTCATGTGCGGCTGGGGAACTGGCCCGAGGTCATCGAGTGGAACCGGGCGTCGGCCGAGGCCGCCCTCCTCCACCCGGTGGGCGAAGCCGTCTCCTTCCACCACATCCATGCCCTGGACTACAAGCTCTACGGCTACCTCCAGCGGGGAGATGACGCACGAGCGCAGAGGGTCCTGGATGACGCCCTCTCCACCGAGCCGTACCAGGAGGACTTCAACAGTGCCTTCCACCTCGCCATCATGCCGGCCCGCTACGCCGTGGAGCGCCGTGCCTGGGAGGAAGCGGCCGAGCTCCAGCCCAGGGAGCCCGACTACCTGGAGTGGGATCGGTACCATTGGCCGGAAGCGCTGAGCTGGTACGCACGGGGGCTCGGGGCCGCCCACACCGGCGACATCGAGGAGGCCCGGGCCGCCGAGTCCCGGATGATCGAGCTGCGTGACGTGGCCTCCGGGGCCGGAGAGGATGCCTTCGCCACCTACATCGAGGTGGATCGCCTCATCCTGAGCGGACGGATCGCACACCTCCAGGGGGATTCGGACCAGGCGGTCTCGCTGACCCGCGAGGCTGCGGAGCTGGAGCAGACGGTGGAGAAGCATCCCATCACCCCCGGCGCCCTCCTCCCGCCCTACGAGGCCCTGGGCGACCTGCTGGCTGAACTCGACCGACCTGCCGATGCACTGGATGCCTACGAGGCCGGCCTCGAGGTCTGGCCGAAGCGGTACCACAGCCTGGTGGGGGCCGCGCGTGCCGCCCGGGAATCCGGCGAGACAGAGCGATCGGGGGAGTTGTATGCCACCCTCCTCGAGGTGATCGACGAGTCGGCGGCGGAGCGAGAGGGCGTGGCGGAAGCTCGGGAACGGGTGAACGAGTCCTGACCGGGGGACGGTGCACCCTTCGCTCACCCGGTACGCGCGGCAGCAGTGCCGGAGCGGGTTCGAAGTGAATCGAGCCGGCTGGAAGAGGAGTCGGTGAGCCCTCGACGGATCGCCGGGCATAGCAACGGGTATGCTATCCTCCCCCTTCTCCCGGGTCCCATCGCGGGCACCGCGGAGCATGGAGGTCGATTTCGGTGCCACTTCGACCTGCGCGAACCCGAACCCGCTGCGAGGTACGAGATGAGCTGGACCGCTGTGAATCCCGCCACCGGTGAAACCCTGAGGGAGTACCCGGAGATGGATCGGGCCGAGGTGGAGGCGGTCCTTCGGGAGGCCTCGGAGGCCCAGAAGGAGTGGCGCCGCACCTCCTTCGCCCATCGCGCGAAACGCATGACCCGAGCCGCGGAGCTCCTGAGAGAGCGGTCCGAGGAGTACGCCGAGCTCATGACCCGCGAGATGGGGAAGCCGCTGGAGGAGTCCCGGGGCGAGGTCGAGAAGTGCGCCTGGGTCTGCGAGTACTACGCCGCCGAGGCCGAGGGCCAGCTGGCACCGGAACCGGTGGAGACCCCGGGCACGGGCGCCCGGACCTTCGTCGCCTTCGAGCCCATCGGGGTCGTCCTGGCGATCATGCCCTGGAACTTCCCCTTCTGGCAGGTCTTCCGCTTCGCCGCACCGACCCTCATGGCGGGCAACGCGGGGGTGCTCAAGCATGCGCCCAATGTCCCCGGGTGTGCCCTTGCCATCGAGACGGTCTTCCGGGATGCCGGCTTTCCCCCCACCCTCTTCCGCTCCCTGCTCATCGATGTGGATGCCACCGCCGAGGTGATCGACCACCCAACCGTCCGCGCGGTCACCCTCACCGGCAGTGTGGCCGCAGGCAAGTCGGTGGCGGCGCAGGCGGGTGCGAAGATCAAGAAG
>SLSF01000226.1 GCA_007130605.1 Gemmatimonadota bacterium
GCCTTCGGCTCCAGGTCGAGGCCGTAGTGGCCAATGTGGATCCCCGTGAGGACGAGTTCGGGGTGGGTCCGGGCCAGGGCCTCGGCTTCGCGGACGATCTCGTCGGGGGGCCGGGACCGGCTCTCGCCCCGTGCAAGCCGGGTGGCGCAGAAGGCGCACTTCCGGTCGCACCCATCCTGGACCTTGAGCCACCCGCGGGTGGCCCCGTCGCGACGGAGGAGGATCTCTCCCCCGATGGGCTCCCGATCCAGGTGCTCCAGGCTCCGACGTGTGCCGAGCTGGACGAGGGAGGGCGTCGTCGCTCCGGACGCCTCGGCCACCGCCATGGGATCGTGGCCGGCAACCACCGCGTCCACCTCCTCCATCGCCCGGTAGTCCTCTGCGTGGAGGGCGGCGGAACAGCCGGCCACCACCACCTGCAGGTGGGGGTTCTCGCGTCGGACCTTCCGGATGAAGCGCCGGGCCTGGGCGTCGGCCTGGTTCGTAACCGTGCAGGTGTTCACCACGCACAGATCGGCGCCCTCCAGGTCGTCGAGGGCCCGGTCGCCACGCGCCTCCAGCTCCTGCCGCATCCGTTCCGAGTCGTACTGGTTCGCCTTGCACCCGAAGGTCTTCACATGGACCCGGCGCGGACGAGGGGAGGACATCATCCCCCGGAGAGGCGGAGGGTCACCGTGGTGCGGAAGAAGGACTCCTCCCAGTTGTCGCTCGTTCTGGAGCCGACTTCGAGTCCGAGGTGGAGGCGGGCCAGGGGATTGACCTCGTCCAGGTCGGAGAGGTACGCCCCGAATCCACCCGTGAATGCCCGCTCGGTGGCCGCATCGCCCAGGAAGGAGAAGGGGAGGTCACGCTGGCGGTAGCCGAGGGCGACCGGGAACTGTCGCTCGAGCCAGGAAAAGTTCATCCACTCGAGTCCCGCGCCCCACTGCCAGACCCGGCCGGGGGCGGCCTCGTCACCCATGGCGCCGGCTGCGCCCGTCCAGTCGGCAGTCTGAAGCGAAAGGGCGAATCCCAGCCCGGGCGCGACGGTGGCGTAGCTCCCCACCCGCAGTTCGGTGGGCATGGGCACCCGGAGTGATTCTCCGTCGGTGTCCTCCGAGGGGCTGAGTTCGAGGTCATCGGACCAGGTCACCGATCCGGCCACCCGGAGGACCGAGGAGACGTCGATACTCACCCCGCCCACCGCCGTGAGTCCTCGTGCGCGCCAGATCCCCTCCGAGGTGAAGGGCTCCACCCCGGTGCCCACATCGCTCGGGTTCAGATCACGGCGGAAGTCCCGCTCGATGGAGCCCACATGGGAGCCAATGGAGGCCCCGACACTGATGCGATCCGTCACGGGGCGAGCCATCCCCAGTCTCGCAGCCGAAATCCCCCCTCGGCCCCGAAAGACGTCGAGTGCCCGGACCTCGCGGTCACCGAAATCGATCACCGGCTGGGCCGTCGCCTCCCACTCCTGGTTCAGCGCCCCGGAGAAGGTGGCAAAGAAGACATTGCCCCCGTGGGGATAGATGACCCCGATGGAGGGAAAGAGCGTCCGACGGGCCCGTTCTCCGCCCTCGGGGGTCTCGGTGCCGATCTCCATGGTTGCCGAGATCCCGGGGAGTCCCACCCGCCCGGCCGCAGCCGGATCGTGGGGCAGAAGGTGGCTTCCGGACATCCCGATCCCGACCCCACCGAGCATCCGCGAGCGGGCGTCGGGGGCATCGGTGGGCATCCCGAGCCCTCCGGCCGAGAGGAGCGACTGGGCCTCGGCTTCGTGCGCCGTGGGAAGGAGGAGGAGCGCCGCCGCAAGGACGACCGTCGCCGCCAGGGCCGAAAGGCGGGGAATGGCAGTGTCGGTCATGGGAGCGTCACCCCGTCGGAGGTGGTCATGATGATACGGAGGAAGGGTGCGCCCTGGGTCCCCGGGCCCCGGAAGGTGGCGACCCCGATGCCCGAGGGCTCCGCCGCGCTGATGAGTGAGACGGTGGAGGGCGGAGGATCATCGTCTCCCCCTTGCCGGGCATGTCGTACGAGGTCGCGGACCAGGCGGGTCGCGGGGATCTCGATGATGGCTTCCCCGTCTTCGTCGAACTGCTCGCCACCGACGATCCGACCCTCGGGGAGCACCGGAGTGCCCAGGGGCGACCGGGGAAGCCGGTCGGGAGCGAGGACCGGACGCATGTCCAGGATGAGGGAGTCGCGGGGCACCAGCGCGGCCGGCGAGGTGGGCATGGTGGTGAAATTCACGCCGGCGAAGAGGACCCGTTCCGCGGTGACCTCGACCCGGCAGGGCCCGTCACCGGGACAGAGTGCCGAGGGCGCGTCCACCGAGTCGGGAAGCTGGAAGCGGAAGGTGCTCCGATGCGACGGTGCGCCCCCCACGAGCATCCGGCCCTCTCCCCCGTCGGCGGGCCGACTCAGGAGCATGGTGGAGGCGGAGGTGACCGGAGAGCCGCTGAAGGTGAGTGCAGTGTCCGGATCCACCTCGGAGACCAGGTCGTACTCCACCGAGGTGGAGGAAATCCGGATCGCCTTGCCCGGCTCGGTCATCCGGAGCCGGAGGCCCCGTGCCAGGTTCTCGGTGACGATCCACTCCGAGGCGGTGAGCGAGTCCAGCTCGAAGGTGACCGAGGTGGAGTCGGAAGGGTCGAAGAGGAAGGTCTCGAGGTGACGAACCGCCCCACCCCCCGGCTCACTCCAGGGGACGACGCCCCCGATGGAGTCCACGGCGTGGGTCCAGGAAGCCGTGATCGTGTGCCAACCCTCCAGGACACTGGCCGCCTCGATCTCGTAGGGCGGCAGTCCCTCGAGGCGGTGACTCGCCGTGTCGAAGGTGATGGTCACCCGCCCACCGGTGGTGACATAGTTCGAGTCCGGTACCGTCTGGGTCTCCCCCGGAGGGAAGACCTGCACCACGGCCGGACCCGATGGATATCGGAGCACCGGTCGGACCTCGAAGGTCTCGTCCTCGGAGAGGATGATCCGGTTCGTGGAGAGGCTCGAGGGCGTCCCGTACCCTCCATCGATGCGGAAGCCATCGGCGAAGTCGCCGAAGGGCAGGAGGACCTCGAAGGTCTCCACCTCGACGGGGATCAATGCAGGATCCGTCGAAGTCGGCACCTCGTCGGTGCATGACTGAAGTGCCAGAAATCCCGCCAGCAGGGCGGCGCCCAATGCGCCACCGGAGGCTCTTGATTTCACCCGTCCTTCCTTCCGTCGTCTGGAGTCGTATGTCGAGCCGGCCGCTCCAACTGAAAGCGAACCGGCAACAATTCATCAAGCCGCCACCGCTGCACCGTCTCCCGTCCCTCGGAGACGATTTCCAGCGTCGGTGCGAATTCCGCCAGCACCTGTCTGCACGCCCCGCACGGCGGGGTGGGCAGTCGATCTCCGGTGGTCAGGACCAGCCGCCGGAAGCTCCGGTGACCTGCCGCGACCGCCGCTCCAAGGGCCACCCGCTCGGCGCAGAGGGTCATCCCGTACGAGGCGTTCTCCACATTGCACCCGGCGAAGAGCGCCCCGCTCTCCACCTCCAGCGCCGCACCCACCGTGAAGGACGAGTACGGCGCGTATGCATCCGCCCGCGCAACGCGAGCCATTTCGAACGCCCGCTCGAGCCCGTCACCGGGCCCCTTCAATCCATCTCCCATCGACGCCGAAGCCGGGGAGTCCACCCGGTCAGGATCTCGTACGAGATTGTCTGCGCGCACTCCGCCACCTCGTCCACCGTGATCTCTTCGCCACCATCCGAGCCGATGACGGTCGCCACATCTCCCGTCTGTACCCCGGGAAGCTCCGTGATGTCTACCACCGTCACATCCATACTGATCCGCCCGATGATGGGAACCCGCCGTCCGGCCACCAGGACCACGCCCCGGTTCGAGAGGATCCGGGGGAGGCCATCGCCGTACCCGATCCCCAGTGTCGCCCAGCGCTCCGGGCCCTTCGCCCGATAGGTCGCCCCATACCCCTGCGTCGTTCCCGCCGGGACGTCGACGGTCCGGACCACACGGGCCCGCACCGCGATCACGGGATCGGGCCGGGGCAGGCCTTCTCCCACACCACCCCCGTACAGGAAGATCCCCGGGCGAACCCCTTCGCCGGCGCGACTTCCGCCCCCGAGGATCGCCGCGGAGTTGGCGAGATGGCGCCAGTCGGGCCCATCCTCCGGCATGATCCCATCCCGGGCGAGGCGCCGGAGCACCCCGTCAAAGGTGGTGCGCTGCGCCGCCATCGTCCGCTCCCGCACGGGCATGGCCTCGTCGGCGGAATGGAAGTGGGTGAAGATCCCGGTGAGCCGGAGACCCTCCCCCAGCCATCGGGAGAGCTCCGGGGCCCAGTGGTCCACCGCGACGGCCGGGAAGCCCGCCCGCCCGATTCCGGTATCGACCTCCAGGTGGATGGATGCCCCCACCCCCACCTCGGTCCCGGACGTCGCGCTTCCATCCGACCGCTCCCGCGCCACCCGTCCCACCCGCTCGAGCCCATCCAGGTCCGAAATGCAGAGGGTGAGCCCGGCGTCGAGGGCGGCGACCTCTCCCCCGGGAGGAACGCCCGAGAAGACGAGGATGGGACATTCGAAGCCGGCCCCCCGCAACCGGATGCCCTCCTCGACACACGCGACTCCCAGCGCCTGGACACCCTCTTCCAGGAGGATCCGTGCGATGGGGAGCGCGCCGAGCCCGTAGCCGTCGGCCTTGACCATGCCGATAAGCCGAGTGCCAGGGGCGGCGGCATCCCGGAGCACCCGGAGATTCCGACGGAGAGCCTGGCCCCGGATCTCGATCCAGGCGCGTGCGGGGGGTTCCGTTGACATGACCCCGGTAAGATGCGACAAAATACCCTTGGAGCAAGGCCGCATCCCTTCGGTGCGACTGCCCTCCCCTCCCCTTACCCCACCCTCGGAGCCTCCATCCGTGTCCGATTCCACACCACCGCCCGCCCATCTCGCCACCGCCGGACCCTACCCCGAAGTCTCCAGTGCTCTGGACCGGGCCCTGGCCCTCGTGGAGTACCTCCGGGCCCACTGTCCGTGGGATGCGCGCCAGACCGCACGCTCCCTCGTCCCCCACCTCCTCGAGGAAACCCACGAGACGGTGGACGCCATCCACGAGGGCGATCCCGACACCCTCCGCCACGAGCTCGGCGACCTCCTCCTCAATCTGGCTTTCCAGGTGGTGGTGGCCGAAGACGAGGGGCACTTCGACCGGAAGGGAGTCGTGGAGGCCCTCGAGGAAAAGATGGTGCGGCGCCACCCGGAGCTCTTCGGCGGGGGCGAGGCGGAGCCGTGGGAGGTCATGAAGCGCCGCGAGCGCCCGGGAGGAAGCCCTCTCGATGGCCTGGCCCGGGGCATGTCCCCCCTCCTTCGGGCCCACCGGGTGCAGGAGAAGGTGGCGGGCGTGGGCTTCGACTGGGACCGGGTCGATGGCGCCATCGAGAAGCTCCGCGAAGAGGTGGACGAGGTGGAGGAGGTGCTCGGGGAGGGGGATCCGGAGCGGATCGAGGAAGAGGTGGGGGATCTCCTCTTCGCCGCCGTCAATGTGGTCCGGCTGGCGGGGGCCCACCCCGTCTCGGCGCTGGACCGGGCCAATCGGAAGTTCGAGCGGCGCTTCCGATCCCTGGAAGCCATCGCCGACGCCGAGGGGGTCCGCCTGGGGGAGGCCTCCCTGGAGACCCTCGACCAGATATGGGACCGGGTCAAGGCCCGGGAAGGAAGGGACGAAGGCGGAGAGTGACCGGGGTCAGTACCCGGCGCCGGGGTCCACCGCGTTCCGGAGCGGCTCGCCTGCCGC
>SLSF01000262.1 GCA_007130605.1 Gemmatimonadota bacterium
CTTCGGCGAATCTCCTCAACCAGTCGCGCCCGGTCGACCTTCCCATTGGCGTTGCGCGGCAGGGTCTCCACCCGATGGAGGGCCCGGGGACGTTTGGGAGCCGAGAGCCGCGGCCGGAGGAAGTCCCGAAGGTCCTCGAGCGGCAGGCCCGATGCACCCTCCCGGAGCACGACCCACGCCGTCACCTCCTCCCCCCACTCGGGATGGGGCACCCCGGCCACCGCCACCTCACTCACATCGGGATGGGTCAGGATCGCCGCCTCCACCTCGCCGGGGGAGACATTCACCCCCCCACTGATGATCCGGTCCGCGAGCCGACCCCTGATGCGGAGGTCCCCCTCGGGGTCGAATGCCCCCAGGTCTCCCGTCCGGTACCACCCCTCGGCATCGGTGATGGGCCGGGGAGGCCCATGGGGGCCGTCGAAGTACCCGGTGGCCAGCGTCGGACCGCGCACCCGAAGCTCGCCGGCTCGGCTCCCGGGGGCATCGGCCGCCGTAGCCGGCTCCGCCGCCGTGGCCTCATCCGCCGCCGACCCCGTGTCCACCTCTGCCACCTGGACCTCCACCCCGGGGAGGGGTGGCCCCACCGTGCCCGGCTTCCTCCGGACCCGGTCGGGCTCCGCCGTCGCAGCCTGGGAGGCGGCCTCGGTCATCCCCCAGGTGAGGGCCACCGGGTAGCCCAGTTCCAGCGCACGGTCCAGGAGCCCGGAGGGGGTGGCGGCGCCCCCCAGGAGGAGCGCACGGAGGGTGGAGGGAGCGGGTCGATCCCCCCGATGGTCCAGGAGTCTCCGGAGCTGGGTGGGAACGAGGGAGGCGTGGGTGACCCCGAGCGCCTCCAGGTCCTGGGCGACCCGGGCCGTGTCGGGGCGACCGGCCCCGAGAAGGGTGCTCCCCACGAACGCCGCCCGGAGCACCAGGGCGAGGCCTCCTACATGGGCCGGCGAGAGGGTGCAGAGCCACCGGTCGGAGGGGCGGAGGTCGAGACGCCGGGCGGTCCCCCTGGCCGAGGCGAGGAAGGCGTCGTGGGAGAGCACCACTCCCCGGGGCGTCCCCGTGCTCGTGCCCGAAGTCCAGAGGATCCAGGTGGGTCGGGGATCGGCGTCCAGGGGGAGGAGTGACCGAAGGTCGTCGCCGGAATCCCCGGAGACAGCCGCCGTGGGGACGACGTCGTTCACATGCCGGCGGGAGGGCTCCGGGAAGTGGGTGACCGGGGTCCGGGACGGCTCCGCCCCCCCCACCCCGCTCGGCGCTCCGTCGCCCACCACGAGGGTCGGCTCGAAGGTCTGAATGACCCGCTCCACCTCCACCGGGCTCCACCGGGGGTGCAGGAGCGAGAGAGTGGCGCCGGTGCGCGCCGCCCCCAGGATCACCGCGAGCCCGGCGGGCGACGGCTCCACCTGGATCGCGACCCTGCGCCCGGGCCCCGCCCCGGCCTCGACGAGCCCCTCGGTGGCCGCCCGGACCGCCGCTGCCCGGACCGCTCCGGTCACATCGCCGCCCCGAGCACGAAGCCCACCGCGAGAAGACCTCCATACCACGCCACCGCCCGCGCTGTCTCGCCCAGCACCGGGTTCAGCTCCCGCGCATCCATGTAGGTGAGCAGGGTCGCCATGGGCCGGCCCAGGAGGACGACGACCCCAAGCGCGATGAGGGTCCACGCATCCCATCCCAGAACCGCCCACCCCACCACCGGGACCGCCAGCGCCACCAGGACCAGGAGGAAGAACTCGATCCGGGACCCGGTCTCCCCCAGGATCACCGCCATCGTCCGCTTCCCGGCCCGGGCGTCGGTTTCGCGGTCCCGCAGGTTGTTCACCACCAGGATGGCGGTGATGAGGGCGCCGATGCCCACCCCGGCCAGGAGGAGGTCCGGAGGGAGGGCCCGCGCCTGCACCCAGTAGGTCCCTCCCACCGCCACCGGCCCGAAGAAGACGAAGACGAAGAGGTCGCCGAGCCCGTGGTACGCCAGGGGAAAGGGTCCCCCGGTGTACGCCACCGCGCAGACGAGGGCCAGGAGTCCGATGACGAGGATCGGCACCCCTCCGACCCAGACCAGGTACGCCCCCACCAGGGTCGCCAGCGCAAGGGTCACCGCAGTGCCCCGGATCACCGCCTCGGGGGAGAGGATCCCCGCCTGCACCACCCGGACCGGCCCCACCCGGTCCTCGTCGTCGCTCCCCTTCACGAAATCGAAGTAGTCGTTGGCCAGGTTGGTGGCGATCTGGATGAGGAGCGCACCCGCCAGGGCGGCGGCGGCGGGGGCGATCTGGGCCACCCCGTGGGCCGAGGCCACCCCCGTCCCGATGACCACCGGCGCCACGGCGGCAGGCAGGGTCCGGGGCCGGATGGCCAGGAGCCAGGCACCGACGGGCCCCGGTGTGTGTCCGTCACCTCGTGTCACCTTCTCCCCTCCCGCTTCAGTCGTGCTGGTGAGCGCCTCTGTCGACCCCCTCCACCGCCCCTCGCCCCGGGGGTCCGACGTGCCGTCCTACCAGGGGAGCCAGGGGTACTTCCGGAAGTCGGGCTTCCGCTTCTCCAGGTAGGCGTTCTTCGCCTCCTGCGCCTGCTCGGTCATGTAGAAGAGGAGGGTGGCGTTGCCGGCCAGCTCCTGGATCCCGGCCTGGCCATCCACCGCCGCATTGAAGGAGCTCTTGAGGAGCCGGATGGAGAGGGGGCTCTTCTCGAGGATCTCGCGGGCCCACTGCCATCCCTCCGCCTCGAGGCGGTCGATGGGCACCACCGCGTTCACCAGCCCCATCTCGAGGGCCTCATGGGCATCGTACTGCCGACAGAGGTACCAGATCTCGCGGGCCTTCTTCTGGCCGATGATGGAGGCGAGGTAGGAGGCGCCGAAGCCCCCGTCGAAGGAGCCCACCTTGGGGCCGGTCTGGCCGAAGATGGCATTGTCGGCCGCGATGGTCAGGTCGCAGATCACGTGGAGGACATGGCCGCCGCCGATGGCGTAGCCGGGCACCAGCGCGATGACGGGCTTCGGCATGCTCCGGATGTAGCGCTGGAGTTCCAGCACATTGAGCCGGGGCATTCCGTCGCCGCCCACATATCCCTCGTCTCCCCGCACCCGCTGGTCGCCACCGGAACAGAAGGCGTACTTGCCATCCCTGGCCGGCCCGTTCCCCGTGAGGAGGACGACGCCGATCTTCGGGTCCTCCCCTGCGTGCCGGAAGGCCTCCTGGAGCTCCAGGAGGGTCTCGGGGCGGAAGGCGTTGCGGACCTCGGGTCGGTTGAATGCGATCCGGGCCACGCCGTCGGCATGGTGGTAGGTGATGTCCTCGTACTCGGTGACGACGGTCCAATCCGGCGTGCTCATCCCTGGCTGCCTCGGGGTTCGGGGGTCTGGGGGCTTCTCTCTGGGGCGATGGGGGACCTCGGAGAGGCCCATCGGGGACCCAGAGCAGAGTCTGGGCAATTCAGCGCTTCGCGTCCAGTCCGGGATCGGTCTCCGGCGTGGGATCCGGCTCCGATCCTGGATCTGCATCCATTGCGGGATCTGCCCCGGGGCCGGCATCGGCCTCGAGGCGCTCGGCGATGGCGCGGAGCACCGTCTCGCGGGCCTTCCGGTTCACCTCGCGGTCGGTGCGGATCTCCACCAGGACCGACCCTCCGGCCCTGCGCGCCGCCCGGAGGGTCTCGGTCACCGCCTCCCGCGAGTGGGTGGGAAGTCGTGCGTCGAGGCGGTGGAAGGGGAGGTCATGGAGGGCGGCCACCTTCGCCGGCTCCCGCCCGTGGGGCGTGGCGACGAAGGGGGTGAACTCCGGCTCGTGGTCGCGCACCGGGAGGAGGTGGAAGATCCCCCCGCCATCATTGTTCACCACCACCAGGGTCAGCCGGACCCCGCTCGCGGCGAGGGCCAGGAGACCGTTCATGTCGTGGAGGAGCGCCAGGTCTCCCACGATGGCGGTGACCGGCCGCCCCCGCCCCACCCCGGCGCCGATGGCGGTGGAGAGGATCCCGTCGATCCCGCTGGCCCCCCGGTTCCCCAGCACCAGGAGGGGCCCGCCGTGGTCGGAGCCCCTGAGGCCGGGGAGCCCGAAGGCGTCCAGGTCCCGCACCGGCATGGAGCTCGAGATGAAGAGGATCTCTTCGGGGGGAAGGGTGCGGACCACCTCGTGGACGAGGGTCCCCTCGCAGGGGTGGGTGTCGAGGAGTCCGGGGAGCGATTGCTCCACCCTGGCCTCGACCCTCCGCCAGTGGGCGAGCCAGGACGATGGGGGCGGGGCTCCCCCTCCTGACGCGCTCCCCAGGCGCCGGACCAGTGCGTGGGCCACCCGTGCCGGCTCCCCCCGGATCATGGCGGTGGCGATCTCCTGGTGGTCCTTCGGTCGGATCCCGCCATCGATGACCATGTGGGGAGTCCCGGCGAGGGACGCCAGGTGGGCCAGGAGCCGGCCCGAGGTGGGCGAGGCGCCGAAGCGGACGATGAGGTCGGGGACGAGGGCGTCCCGGACCCGGGCACTGCCAAGGGCGACATCGTACCCGCCCATCACCCCGGACCCTGGCCCGAGGAAGCGGGCTCCCGAGAGGGGGTCGGCGAAGAGGGGAGCCCCGACGCGCCGGGCGAGGGCGCCGAGGGCCGGTCCCGACTCCCACGGGCGGGGCAGCCGTCCCGCCACCAGGAGGGGCCGCTCCGCCGAGGCGAGGGTGGCCACCAGCTCGTCCAGGAAGGCCTCGGTGGGGAGAGGGTGGCTCGCCTGCACCCCGGGCCCCGAGGCGGAGGCGATGGGCGGTGCCTCGATGGCCACCGGCTCCAGGGGCTTCTCGAAGGGAAGGTTCAGGTGGACCGGACCCGCAGGGGTCCCCACCGCCGCCGCCATGGCCCGGTGGGCGATCTCCAGGACCGAGTCGACGGTGTCGGCGGGATCGGGGGTGGGCGACACCTCCACCTCGAGCCGGAGGCACCGGCCGAAGATGCCCTGCTGCTCGATGGTCTGGTTTGCGTCGGCGCCCCGGAGCCGGGGAGGACGGTCCGCGGTGAGCAGCAGCAGGGGAGACTCGCTCCGCTCGCTCTCCACCACGGCGGGGAGGAGATTCGCCACGGCGGTGCCCGAGGTGGTGATCACCCCGGCGGGCCGGCCGGTGGACTTCCCCACCCCCAGGGCCAGGAAGGCGGCGGAGCGCTCGTCGGGCTGCACCAGGATCCGGATGTCGGGGTGTCGGGCCGCGGCATAGACCAGGGGCGTGGAGCGGGACCCCGGGGCGAGCACCACCGTCCGGAGCCCTCCGGCGGCGAGACCATTCATGAGGGTGCGCGCCCGCACGGTGTTCTCACGGGCGAACTCCGTCTCCGTCGGGGTCATCCGTCCCTCGTGTCGGCGGGCGCGGCCGCACCGGCCCGGAGCGCTCGGAGCGCCGGCTCGAACTTCAGACGGGTCTCCTCCCACTCGAGCTCCGGATCCGATCCTGCGACGATGCCGGCACCTGCGTAGAGCCGCCACCGCAGGCCGCGACCGACCCCGATGCGGAGGGCGGGCACGAAGTCGCCCTCCCCGGCCACATCGAACCATCCCACCGGACCCGCATACCACCCGCGGGCGAAGGGCTCCCGGGCCCCGATGAGGGAAAGCGCCGCGTCTCTCGGGCGGCCGCACACGGCGGGAGTCGGATGGAGCGCCTCCACCAGCGAGAGGACATCCTCGCCCTCCCGACCCGTCCCCTCGATGGGCGACTCCAGGTGCTGGATCCGCGCCAGGGTGAGGATGCGGGGCTC
>SLSF01000137.1 GCA_007130605.1 Gemmatimonadota bacterium
AAGTCGCTCCGTCCCGAGGTCCGCTTCGTCGGGGTCGAGGTGGAGGCGGCTCCCTCGGCGTGGCTCTCGCGGGAGAAGGGAGAGATCGTCGAGGTCGAGACCGCCGAGACCCTGGCCGACGGGATCGCGGTCAAGCGGCTCGGCGACCGGACCTTCCCCATCATCGAGGAGCATGTGGAGGAGCTGGTGGTGGTCTCCGAAGAGGAGATCGCCCGGGCCATCCTCCTCCTCCTGGAACGAGAGAAGACGGTGGTGGAGGGCGCCGGCGCCGCGCCCCTGGCAGCGATCCTCTCCGGACGCATCGATTTCGAGGAGGGCGAGCGGGTGGTGGCGGTCCTCTGCGGGGGCAACATCGATGTGAACATGATCTCCCGGATCATCGACCGGGGGCTGGTGGACGACGGCCGGCTCGCCCGCCTCAAGGTCAATGTCCGCGACCGTCCCGGCTCCCTGGCCCGTCTCACCGACCAGGTCGCACGCGCCGGCGCCAATGTCCTCGAGGTGGCCCACCAGCGCGCCTTCGCCGACATCTCGGTGGGCGAGGTTGAGATCATCATCCACCTGGAGACCCGTGGGCGGGACCATGTGGAGGAGATCCTCGCCGCCCTAAGGAAGACGGGGACCGAGGTCGAGGAGGTCGTCCGACCCCTGTCGCGGCGGTGATGATGGAGTGGAGGTGGATCTCCACGGTGTCGTGGACATCCTCCGCGTACCCTCCACCCATGACCACCACCAGCGGGATCCCGTCCAGGGCCTCGACGACGATCCGGTCCCGCTCGGCGAGTCCCGCCTTCGAGACCCCCAGCCGCCCCAGCCGGTCGCCGGCGAAGGCGTCGGCCCCCGCCAGGTAGTAGACCACGTCGGGCCGGCCTCGGTCCCGCACCTGCATCGCCGCCTCCCGGACCGCCTCCAGGTACGGCCCGTCGGGGGTCCCGTCCGGAAGTGCGATGTCCAGGTCACTCCGCTCCTTCCGAAAGGGGAAGTTGGCCGCCCCATGGACCGAGGCGGTGAAGGTCTCCGGATCCTCCCGGAAGATCGCCGCCGTCCCATTCCCCTGGTGGACATCGAGGTCCAGAACCGCCGCCCGGCGGAGCCGCCCCCGCCCCCGCCATGTCTCGATCGCCACCGCTACATCGTTGAAGACACAGAATCCCTCCCCCCGGTCGCGGAATGCGTGGTGGGTGCCCCCGGCGAGATTGACACTCACGCCCTCGTCCAGCCCCACCTCGGTGGCGGCCAGGGTCGCGCCCACCGAGCGGCGGGAGCGTTCCACCAGCCCCGGAGACCAGGGAAAGCCGATGCGCCGGACCTCGGCCCGCTCGAGGGTCCCCCGGATCACCCGATCCAGGTACCCCGGGGCGTGCACCGAGAGGAGCTCTTCGTCGGTGGCGCCGTCGGGAATGACCAGGGTCGCGTCCGGCAGGTGGATCCGGACCGCCTCCCTGAGGAGACGGTACTTCTCCATGGGAAAGCGGTGGCCCTCGGGGAGAGGGAGGACGAAGACATCCGTGTAATGAAGACGCATGGCCCGAAGGACCCTGATCCGCATCCGGGGGTTCCAGATCCGTGCCCCCATCCAAGACCTCAATGACCCGATCGTCCCTCGTTGGCGGGATCCTCGCCACCTTCATCCTTGTATTCGCTCCCCTCCTCCACGCCCAGGACACGGGCGGGGTCGACGGGCGCGTGAGCGATCCGGACGGACGCCCCCTCCGGGCGGTCTCGGTTCTGGTGGAGGACCCGGCCACCGGCGCCGCGGTCCGGGTCCTCTCCACCGACGACACGGGTTACTACCGGGCCGAGCCTCTGGCGCCCGGACCCTACCGGATCCGCTTCGTCCGCCTGGGCTATGGGTCGGTGGAGGAGGCCCTCGAGATCGAACCCGGGGTCCGCACCCGCCTCGACATCGAGATGGCCCCCACGGCGATCCTCCTGGAGGGGATCGCGGTGGAGGGAGAGCGGAGCCGGAACCGCGCCCGCTTCCAGGACGAGGCCGGGATCACCACCCGCGAGGTGACCCAGGACCAGATCCGCCTCCTTCCGGGCCTCGCCGAGTCCGATCCGGTGCGGGCCATCGAGTTCCTTCCCGGGGTGGTGGCCCCCACCGACTTCTCGGGCTCCTTCAATGTCCGCGGGGGATCGGCGGACCAGAACCTGATCCTCCTGGACGGCTTCCCCCTCTTCAATCCCTTCCACCTGGGCGGGGTCTTTTCGGTCTTCAACGCCGATCTGGTGGACCGGGTGGAGCTCTCGTCGGGGGGCTTTCCTGCCGAGTATGGAGGTCGGGTCTCGTCGGTCCTCCGGGTGGAGTCGGATCCGGGTCCCGGGGAGTTCCAGGTGGATGGGGGGATCTCCCTCCTGGCCGCCCGGGCCGCGGTGGCCGGGGGGATCGGAGACACCCGCTACCGGGTGGCACTCCGCCGGTCGTACGTGGACCAGCTCCTCCGGCCCATCCAGGAGATCCCCTACGTCATCAACGACCTCCAGGGGGTCGTCGAGCACTGGTCCGACCAGAGTCGGTGGACCCTCACCGGCTACGCGGGCCACGACGACCTGGACCTGGGCCGGGTGGGGCTCGAGGACTTCCCCCTCCGCCTGAATCTGGACTGGGGGAACCGGATGATCGGGGGGCGCTGGCTCCGTCCCCTGGACCGGGGCGGGAGCCTCGAGGCGAACCTGGGCTACACCCGGTTCGCCACATCCCTGACCTTCCCCGACTTCGACGACTCCCGCTTCGAGAGCCGGATCGGCCAGGTCACCCTCCGGGGCGCCGCCGAACTCCCCCTGGGTGGCGAGTGGACGGTGAAGTCGGGCGCGGCGGGGGACCACTTCCGGTGGCGAAATCTGGCGGAGACGGGGGGGACCCAGTTCAGTGCCGAGGAGGGAGGGGGCTGGAACACCGCCCTCTTCTCGCAGGTTCAGTGGCGTCGCCCGGCGGAGTGGATCATCGAGGCCGGGGTGCGCCTGGAGCGGTGGGATCCCCACGAGGGGCCCTCCCTGACCGAACCCTCCCCCCGCCTCTCCATGAAGCGCTTCTTCTGGGATGGTGAGGCCGCCATCAAGGGCTCGGTGGGCCGCTATGTCCAGTTCCTCCACTCGGTGCGCGACGAGGAGCTCCCTCTGGGAATCGATTTCTGGATCACGGCTGGGGAGCATGTGAGCCATGTCCGCTCCGACCAGGCGCAGCTTGGGGTCGAGGCCTTTCCGGCCGCGGGATGGCTGGTTTCGCTCGATGGCTACTACCGGGAGTTCGAGGGGGTCATCACCAACAACCTGGCGAGCGACCCCAATGATCCGGGTGACGACTACCTGTCCGGGACCGGCCGGTCGTACGGAGTGGACCTCTTCGTGGAGCGGACGGTGGGCACGGTGGATGGCTCGGTCTCCCTCTCCTGGCTCCGGGCGACCCGCACCTTTCCCGACTTCGTCTCGGGGCTGGAGGACCGCCCCTCCGTCACCTACCCCCCCATCTTCGACCGACGCATCGATCTCGACCTGGTCCTCCGCTTCCCCCTGCCGGGGGAGTGGGAGGGAGGGCTCCGCTGGCATGTGGGTTCGGGCATTCCCTATACCCGACCTCTGGCCTCCTACGCCCCATTCACGGCACGCCAGACGAAGAATGGTACCTTCCGGTGGCTGGGGTTCGACGACCTGGACGAGGTGGACGACGAGCCGCCGGTGGCCATCCTCCTGGGCACCCGGAACCGGGAGCGGTACCCCACCTACCAGCGCCTCGACGTCTCGGCCCGCCGCGACTACGAGCGGAGCTGGGGCCGGATCTCGCCCTACCTGGACATCCTGAATGTCTACAACCGGACCAATGTCCTCTTCTACTTCTATGACTTCCGAGCCGACCCCCCGGTCCGAACCGGGCTCTCCATGTTTCCCCTCCTCCCGACCGTCGGGGTCGAGGTGAGATTCTGATGCGGGTCCTCGTCCTCCTGCTGGTCCTCACCGGGTGCGAGATCGCCCAGGTCACCGTCTCCGAACCGGTCTCCAGCGTCATTGCAGAGGTCTACCTCCGGGTGGATGACGGCGCCCCCGACGGCATCGCCATCCTGCATCGGACCTCGGGGTCGGATCCCATCGTCCTCTCCGGCGCCTCGATCCGGGCGGTGGGCGAGGGGGGGACCACCATCCGCTTCCAGCAGCGCCCCCAGTCGGAGTGCATCGATGGCGAGCTCCCCGAAGACACCGATCCGGCGTGTTACCGGACCATGGGACTCGACCGCTTCAATCTCCAGGCGGGGGAGCGATACGAGATCCTCGTCGACCTCCAGGAGGGGGCCTCCCTTGCGGGGACGGTGACCCTCCCCTCGGACTTCGAGATCCGGACTCCCTCCACGGCGCCCCTCACCTGCGACCTCTCGCCCTTCACCATCGTCCCCGTCATCTGGACCCAGGCGGAGGGGGCGTGGGCCTACGTGCCCGAGGCCGAGATCTTCGGCCTCCAGGCGGCGCTGGCAGAGGAGGGGATCCCCGTCGCCTCGGAGCCGGTGACTCTCCTGGGGCTCTCGGTTTCGCAGCGGGACACCACCATCGCCTTCCCCTCGGAGTTCGGCATCTTCAATCGGTTCTCGGACGATCGCGAGGTGCTCGTCTTCCTCCAGCAGGGCTTTCCCGAGACCGAGGAACTCCTGACGGGACGGGTCGTGGTGAGCGCCCAGGAGCGGAATGCCACCAACTGGAATCGGGGGGGGATCTTCAATCCATCGGGCCAGGTCCGGGTCCCCTCTCTCTTCGGAGATGGGACGGGGGTCGCCGCCGGGGTCGTCAACCGGAGTTTCGAATTCTCGTTCGACGCCGGGGAGGACTTCGAGCCGTGTGCCTAGCCCGGAAGCCGAGTCACTCCACCGGGGCGACCCGGATCCTTCGCGCCAGTTCGAAGCCGATGGTCTCCGGCTTCGTCCCCACCATCAGCCGGATCGGCCCGTCGAAGGGCGCCTTCGCCTCGATGGAGACGACGACCCCGGGCATGAGCCCCCGCGACTCCATGTAGCGGAGCCGCTCGGAATCGTCGTCGCGGACGGCCTGGATCCGCACCGTCGCTCCCGGCTCGATCTCCGACAGGAAGGGGTGCGTCCCCTCTTCGACCACCCCGGAGCGGGAGGGGATCGGGGCGCCGTGGGGGTCGTGCCGAGGGTTCTCGAGGGCCGCCGACATCCGGTCGATGAGTTCGTCGGAGGCGGCGTGCTCCAGCCGCTCCGCCTCTTCGTGGACGTCGTCCCATGAGTACCCCAGCCGCCGGCTCAGATAGGTCTCGAGGATCCGGTGGCGGCGGACGACCTGGAGGGCGACGCGGGTCCCCTCGTCCGTCAACTTCACACCCCGGTAGGGCGAGTGCTCCAGGTACCCGGATTCGGCCAGTCGCTTCACCATCCCGCTCACCGAGGCGGGCTGGATGTCGAGGGCCTCGGCGATGGAGGAGGTGGAGGCCGGTTCGTCCCGTTCCGTCAGGGCGTAGATCGCCTTGAGGTAGTCCTCGACGGAGCGGGAGAGGGGTGGGGTGTCGGCTGGCATGGGGGAAATCTACCTTCGCCGCTTCCGGAGGTCGACCCTTTCGAGATGGGGTGGTGTAATGAGGGAGGTCTCCCCGGACCGTGAATCCATGATCCGGAGGTTTTTCGATGTTTCGTGCTTCTGCACTCTTCATTCTTGCTGCGCTTGTCCTCCTGCCCGCGCCGGCGGAGGCCCAGTTCCGCATCCTGCCCTCGGC
>SLSF01000144.1 GCA_007130605.1 Gemmatimonadota bacterium
ACTGGGCTCATCGAGAATCGTAAGCAGTGCTCTGCGGGGCGTTCCCGGTTCGACCGCCTCGAGTAGACGCACCGTCCCGTCCGCTTCGATGATCGCTTCGATGGTCTTGTGCATATTCCTTCTCTCCGGATTCCGGCCAACCCCGCCGCCCATCAAGTTCTCAGGCCCATTCAGGGAAGGCAACACTCGAGAGAGTACCCCATGAGCGCGTTCCTGGTGCCGTGGAAACCCTCCCGGCCTTCGCATCCCTTGAGACCTCGCCCCGAACGCCGTGCCCACTTCCGACCCGTCGTAGGTTTGACCCAAAGGGGTTCGCCTAACGTATAGGATTGTTGCCGAACTCTCCCCGGATCGAGGCCTTCTGAAGGCTGAGCAGGCTGTTCGGGAGAGTTTGGTAACGATCCGTTGAGCGAATCCGCTTCGCAGCCCGGCTCCTATGGAGATTGCTGGTTGTGGGGAGCCCGGGCAAGGGTCGTACTTGGACCGGATGCTGAGAAAGAAGAGTCACCGGTCGCGCGAGCAGGGGTGGCTCGGACCACAGGTGAAGGCCGGAGGGAGGCGCTCACTTGGCACAAGGGCGAACGGGGACCAAGCCTCGCTGGATCGGGACATCGAGGCGCGAAAGATGGGTTCAAAGGGAGAAGAGAAATCATCCCGACTCCCTGGCAGCGAGGACCGAGCCGGGCCCGGGGCGAGGGAGACGCGGAAGCGTCTCGATTCGATGCATGGGCACGTCACCGCAGACGGGGCAGAGGACCGTGGGGGCCTCGGAGGCTTGCGCGACCTCGCCCGCCTGGACGGGCACGGTCTCTTCGGGGGGCGAAGGTGTGGTCGGATCCCCAACCCCCAGAGATTCTCGACAGCAGGCGAGGTTCCGTTCTCGCTGGGCGTTGGCCAGGAGTCCGTACCGCCGGATGCGCACGAATCCCCGGGGCAGCACATGCATCAGGAACCGACGTGTGAACTCCAGCGCTTGAGGGCGCAGGGTGCGGAGTTGATGTCCACGGGCGTAGTCCTTGTAGCTGAAGGAGACGACTTCGTCGTGGAGCGACAGGAGCCGGCGGTTGGAGATGGCGACCCGGTGGGTGTAACGGGCGAGATACTTGAGCACATGGTCGGGCCCCCCGAAAGGCGGCTTCGCGTAGACCACCCACTCGGTTCTGCGAGCTTCGGTGAGGAGTGTCCTGAATCGAGTCTCGTGGCTCAGCGGCTTCAGCGACCCGTGGAAAGAGAGTTCATCGTGCGCGAACGCTTCGCCCAGGAACTCCAGGAACTTGCCCCGGAAGACCCGGCGCAGGACCCGGACCGGAAGGAAGAATCTACGGCGACACGGCACCCACCCGCCCCCGTCCAGGGACAGTCCGCCAGCGGGCACGACGCAGTGGAGATGGGGATGGTGGTCCAGCTTCTGACCCCAGGTATGCAGCAGGGCCAGGACGCCGATCCGGGCTCCGAGGTGACGGGGATCGGAGGCCACCTCGAGGAGCGTCTGTGAGGCGGCCCGAAACAGGAGTCCATAGACCGTTCGAGGATTCTGGAGCGCCAGGGGAGCCAGCAGTCGCGGCAATGTGAACACGACATGGGCGTACGGCACGGGCAGAAGATGGGACCGCTGGGACTCGAGCCACTGGGCCGCCTGGCTACCCTGACACTTCGGGCGATGCCGGTTACGGCAGGAGTTGTACGAGATCCGCTGCTGCCCACACTGCCCGCACTCGTCCACATGCCCCCCGAGGGCCGCGGTGCGGCACTGGAGCAGGGCCGAGATCACCTTCTGCTGGTCGGCTGAGAGACCGTAGGACGCCTCGTATGCGTCGACTGACGTACGGACGATCTCGGCGACCTCCAGCGGAGGCCGCTCGCTCACCGCGGCTGGGGTTGTCCTTCCAGATCCAGACTGTCCAGGGGACTGCGGACTGTCTGCAACCGGGCCGTGGAGACGTGGGTGTAAATGGCCGTGGTCTGGATCGAAGCGTGCCCAAGCAGCGTCTGCACCACGCGCAGATCCGTGCCCTCTTCGAGCAGGTGGGTCGCGTAGGAGTGCCGGAGCGTATGCGCAGTGACGCGCAAGCCGAGCCCCGCCGCCTCGCTGGCACGCTGACATGCCTTCTGGACGGTCCGAGCGTGAAGGTGCCGGGCCGGATCCTGACCCGGAAAGAGCCAGTCAACGGGCCGAGCCCAACGCATGTAGGTCCGAAGCTCCTCGAGCAGCACGGGGGAAAGGGTCACGAGCCGGTCCTTCCTTCCCTTGCCCTGTCGCACATGAATCATCATGCGCTCGGAGTCCACGTCCCTGACTCGGAGCGCCACGAGCTCCGAGACCCGCAGACCTGCGGCGTAGGCGATCAGCAGCAGGACCCGATGCTTCGGGTTCCTGATGGACTTGAAAAATCTGGCCACCTCGTCCTTACCGAGGATCGTGGGCAGCCGGCGCTCATGCTTCGGAACGGGCAGATGCTCGATCATCCACGGTCGGTCCAGTGTCACCCGGAAGAGGAATCGGATGACGGCGACCGCTTGCTTGAAGTAGCTCCAGGAGACCTGCTTGTGGTCCACCAGATGCAGGAGGTAGGCCCGCACATCCTCTTCGCCAAGGTCTGCAGGCGAACGACCAAAATGGGCGGCGAACCGTGCCACGTGGTGGATGTACAGCTTCTGCGTGTTCGGGGAGCAATTCCGGATCCGGAGATCAGCCATCATCCGACGGCGGAGGGGAGTCATGGCACGCTCCTCTGGAAAAAGGGACGCTAGAACGAGCATCCCCCAGAGTAGCCCGGATCGCTCAAAACCGCTCCAGCCCCTTCCGCGATGCCACCTTGTCAGCCACGTGCCAGCCACCCTTCCGCTCGCCTCGGGCCACGAAGCCGCACTTCACTGACAGGGGTCCCTGAACCATCCGAAGGCCAAGGTTCGTTGCCCACGATCCCCCCGCGAAGCGGGTTAGTTCAACGTCAACTTCCCGCCTCCCCCGTTCGCATTCACAGAGGATTGATCCCGCTGGATCTCCGGCCAGGGGTTCGCAAAGTCGCGCTCTGGCCACCCGGCGACCCGCAAACGATTCGGCCGGTCCGGGAACCGCAAGCAGACTTCGTCTGCGCCCGTGGAGGGGAGAAAGCGTGGAACCGGTCCGGTGACCACATCCGCCTCTGCTGCCTGGAGCCGCATGGCCGCATTCTGCCTGGGATGGATCACGATCTCCGGTTCGCCTTGCGCCGCCACCCTCTCCACCCTCTCCACTCTCACGATGCACCGCCTGAAGCGGTGCCCCCCGGCACGCGGCTGTAGCGGAAACGCTACACATCACGCACTCACACCCAGGGAATGTCGCGGATACGCCATATTCCCCACCCTGAACCCGAACACAAGGTAGCGTATACGCCACATCGTGGCCGCCGGCCCCACATCAACGTAGCGTATGCGCTACACGCCCACCCGCTCCTCATCCCCCTTTGACATTCCCCCCCCACCCCCCGAGCTTGCATCGAATCACCCGTCACCCCAGCCCACCCCCATCCTCACCCGCATGACCGCCACCACCGAAGTCGCCCTCGTCCAGGCCGCTCCCATCCCCTTCGACACCCCCGCCACCCTCGACCGGGTCGAGACGCGGGCACGCGAGGCGGCGGGGGAGGGGGCGGAGCTTGTCCTTTTTCCGGAGGCGTACCTGGGCGGCTACCCGTGGGGGCTGCGCTTCGGGGTGTCGATCGGGGGGCGGAGCGAGGCAGGCAAGGACACCTTCCGGCTCTACTGGGACGCCGCCATCACCCTCCCGGGGCCCGAGAGCGACCGGCTCGCCGCCCTGGCACGGGAGCTCGGCATCCACCTGGTGGTCGGGGTCATCGAGCGGATCCCCGCCCACGGGACCCTCTACTGCACCATGGCCTACTACGGGCCCGACGAAGGTCTCCTGGGGATCCACCGCAAGCTCAAGCCCACGGCGGCCGAGCGGCTCATCTGGGGTGAGGGCGACGGAAGCACCCTCCCGGTCTTCGATACCGGACGAGGACGGATGGGAGGACTCATCTGCTGGGAGAACTACATGCCCCCGGCCCGGATGGCCCTCTACCAGAAAGGGGTCGAGATCTATCTGGCGCCCACCGCCGACTCCCGGGACCGGTGGCAGGCGACCCTCCGCCACATCGCCGTCGAGGGACGGTGCTTCGTGCTCGGGTGCAACCAGTTCGTGACCCGCGACCTCTACCCGGCGGATCTGCCCATCGCCCATGAGCTCGAGGGGTGGCCCGAGGTCCTCTGTCGGGGTGGCTCGTCGATCTACGGCCCCGACGGCACCTGCCTGGCCGGCCCGCTGCTGGACGGCGAGGGGATCGTCCGTGCCCGCCTGGACCTCTCCGAGATCCCCCGACAGAAATTCGAGTTCGATCCGGTGGGCCACTACGCCCGCTCGGACATCTTCCGCCTCGAGGTGGACGAGCGCCCGCGACGCGCCGTGGACTTTCGGGGCGCCGACTGAAGGAACGTCGGCGGGTCCGCGGTGTCGCACCTCACCTCTCAAACCAGGGAACCCAAGGATGACCGTGACGAACCGAACGCAGGATTTTCTCGACCAGTCCAACCGTTGGAGCGCCCACAACTACAAGCCCCTGCCCGTCGTACTGGAGCGGGGCGAGGGCGTCTGGGTCTGGGATGTGGAGGGACGGAAGTACCTGGACATGCTGGCGGCCTACTCGGCCCTGAACCATGGCCACCGGCACCCGGCGATCCTGGAGGCCGCCCGGGCACAGATGGAGCGGATCACCCTCACCTCGCGGGCCTTCGAGAACGACCAGATGGGTCCCTTCCTCGAGGAGCTCTGCCAGGCGACGGGATTCGAGCGGGCACTCCCCATGAATACCGGGGCCGAGGCGGTGGAGACCGCCATCAAGATGGTCCGGAAATGGGGCTACCAGGTGAAGGGGGTCCCCGATGGCGAGGCGGAGATCATCGTCTGCGAGGGGAACTTCGCCGGGCGGACCACCACCATCGTCGGTTTCTCGTCGGAGCCCCAGTACCGGGAGGGCTTCGGCCCCTTCGCTCCCGGCTTCCGGCTGGTGCCGTACGGGGACGCCGAGGCGCTCCGGGATGCCATCACCGACCGAACGGTCGGCTTCCTGGTGGAGCCGATCCAGGGCGAGGGTGGGGTCGTCGTTCCGCCGGACGGGTACCTTCGCGCCGCGCGGGAGATCTGCTCCGAGGCGGGCGTCGCCTTCATGGCCGACGAGATCCAGACGGGGCTCGGCCGCACGGGCCGCCTCTTCTGTACCGACTGGGAGGAGGTTCGGCCCGACGTGCTCATCGTGGGGAAGGCGCTGGGAGGCGGGGTCTACCCCGTGTCGGCCGCCCTGGCCGACAACGAGTACATGGAGGTCTTCCGACCCGGCGACCATGGCTCCACCTTCGGGGGGAATCCCCTGGGCGCCGCGGTGGCCAGGGCATCACTCCAGGTGATCCTGGAGGAGGATCTCCCCCGTCGCTCCGCCGAGCTGGGGGCGTGGTTCATGGAGGAGCTCCGGGGGATCGATTCCCCCCATGTGGACCATGTCCGGGGGAAGGGGCTCATGATCGGCCTGGTCATCCGCAAGGAGTCCGGTCCGGCGCGCCCCTTCTGCGAGGCGCTCATGGAGCGGGGGATCCTGGCGAAGGAGACCCATCACCAGGTGATCCGCTTCGCTCCCGCGCTCACCATCGGGAAGGAAGAGCTGGAGG
>SLSF01000058.1 GCA_007130605.1 Gemmatimonadota bacterium
AGGACCAGGGGGATCGTGGCCAGGAGCCGTCGGATCAGGAAGCGGGCCATGCTCCACCCGTCGGTTCACGCGGGGCGCGGTGGCTCACCGGGTTCGTTCCCCCTCGGGGATCCACCAGTCACTCACGGTGACCCACTCCCCACGGGCGTCGAGTTCCACCCCCCGGAGACGCTCGTTGACCCCGGCGAGACGACGGGCATAGAAGAGGTAGGTGTAGGGCTGGAGCTCCAGGACCCGCGCCTGGTAATCCCGCCAGACGGGGAGGGCCTCGTCGCGGTCCACTACCAAGGGGATGGCGTCCAGGAGCCGATCCAGTTCCTCGTCTTCGGTCCCGGCCCAGCCGTAGGGGTGATCGCCCTTGTTGGAGTGGAAGAGGTCGTGCTCGTCGACGCGAAAATCTGCGACCCACCCCAGGATCACCCCATCGAAGTCGCGGGACTCGGGGTCGGTGACCCGGCCCAGGAGACTCGCGTACTCCGAGGCACGCGGGCGCACCGCCACTCCGATGTCACGGAGGCTCGACTGCATGACCTCGGCGACACTTTGCCGCTGCTGGTTTCCGGCATTGTACTCCAGGTCGATCTCGAGGCGCTCGCCCTCGGTGTTTCGACGGATGCCGTCGTCGCCGATCTCGGACCAGCCCGCTTCGTCGAGTAGACGTCGAGCCTCGTCGGGGTCATGCTGGAGCGCGTCGTCGAGGGTGGTATCGTAGGCCCAGTGGACGGGGGGCATGCCACTGTTGGCCACCTGCCCGTAGCCGCCCAGGATCCCATCGACGATCGCCTGGCGATTCGTGCCCAGTGTGAGGGCCCTGCGCACCCGGGCATCGGCGAGATGGCTCCGGCGGCTGTTCCACCCGACGAACTCCACCTGCCGAAACTCGAAATCCCTCAACTCCACCCCGTCCGCTCCGGCGATCCGGGGGGCCTGGTCGGGGGAGGGCGCAATGAAGAAATCGACCTGGCCGGTGAGGAGTTCGGTGAGGAGCGTCGTCATTTCGGGGATCACCCGGTAGACATAGCGCTCCAGGAAGGGAGGGCCACCCAGCGCCTCGGGGAAGGCCGGGTTCCGCCGAAAGATCCACGATTCATCGGCCCCGCGCTCCTGGAAGACGAAGGGGCCATTGCCCACCGGGCATCGCATCCCGAAGGGGTGGGTCCGGAGATCGGTCGGAGGGACCTCCTCCAGAAGGTGCCGGGGGAGGATCGCCATGGAGCGCCAGGGCACCAGGAATTCGGCGTGGGGCTCGAGCCGGATCCGGAGGGTGTGGTCGTCCACCACCTCGACGCCCTCGGGCCCACCCACGTAGTAGGCCCAGTACTGGGCGTTGGGAAAGGTCGTCTCGGGGTCGGTGGCCCTCAGGTAGGTGAACTCCACATCGTGGGCGGTGGTGGGGGTGCCGTCGTGCCAGTAGATGTCGTCCCGGAGGTGGAAGGTGAGTTCGGTGACGTCGTCGTTCACCTCCACCTCGCGGGCCAGGTAGGGGACGATCTCCAGCTCCTCGTTCAGGCGGAGGAGAGTCATGAGATTCACGAAGGTCTGGTGCTGGTTCGCACCGAAGTCGGTGGAGACGAGGGCATTCATCCCCCCGGCGATCTCTCCGATCCCACCCACCACCGCCGTCCCCCCGTACCGCTCTCCGGAGGGAGGCTCGATCTCGGCGAGGTAGGCGTCGACCTGGGGAAGCACCTCCTGGCAGAAGGCCGGGAGGGAGGCGAGGCTTCGGTCCGTGGTCCCCTCTCCGCACCCTGCCGGAAGGAAGGCGAGGAGGAGGATGGCGAGGATGCGGGTGCCACACGTCTGCGGGGGCATTCGACTCACTGGGTGGGAGGCGGTTCCATTGGATTCCGGGTGGATCGGCCCCTCAACGGCGCCAGGTCCAGCCGGGGGATTCATACTGCCTCCGGAGGTGTTCCGCCACCTCCCCCTCCTCCTCCCGCAGGCGACCCCGTTCCCACGCACCCCCGTACGAGCCGGCCAGCGCCGCCTCCACGGCCGCCGCCACCCGGTCGAATCCAAAGGGTCCGACCCCGAGCTCCGCCAGGGAGCACCCCTGCCCCTCGAAAGGGTCCGGGGGCGCGATGCGGAGGGCCGCCAGCCCCACCGTGGGCGGCGAAAGGAGAAGGGATCCATGTTGGAGGAGGTGCTCGCCGATCCGCCGCTGGGCGCTCCCGATCACCTTCCCCTCTCCGACGATGACCTCGCCGGGGGCCGGATCACCGAAACATGCGCCGGCATTCGGAGGAAGGACCGGATGGCTCTCGTCCGCCGCCCGGGCCGCCACCCCCAGGGTGCGGAGGGCGTGCACCAGCGCCGCATTGATCCGACGGTAGCTCCCACGCACCCCGTCGGCGGTGCGCAGGGGGAGGATCACCGCGTAGGTGAGTTCCCGGTCGTGGAGCACCTCGCGCCCCCCGGTGGGCCGCCGCACGGCTTCCACCCCGAAGGCATCCAGTGCGTGGGGGTCATAACGATCCAGGGCGGGCTGGTTCCGCCCGAAGGAGAGGGTGGGGCGCCGCCACCGATAGATCCGGAGGACCCCCTCGTCGGCCCGACGGGTTCGGGCCAGGGCCTCGTCGATGGCCATGTTGTGGGCGGCGGCGCCCGGCGGGTCACGGAGGATCCTCCACCGCCGGGGGAGCTCCACCCTGTGGGCCATCAGAGCTGGAGGGTGTCGCCGGGCTTCATGACCTCCACCTTCGCCCGATCGCCGACCTTGCGAGTGAAGTCGGCGGTGTCCTGCCGGATCAGGTCGAAGGTGTCGTAGTGCATGGGAACGACGATCCCGGGGCGGATAAAGTCGATGGCGCGCACCGCCTCGTCGGGTCCCATGGTGAAGTTGTCGCCGATGGGCAGGAGCGCCACATCGACCCGCCCCTCCAGGAGCTTCATGTCGTAGAGGAGTGCGGTGTCCCCGGCATGGTAGAGCCGGGTGCCGTCCAGGTGGAAGAGGAAGCCCCCGGGGACCGTGGTCCACCGACCGGACTCGTCACCATGCACCTGGCCGCCGTGGAGGGCCGGGGTCATCTGGACCCGCCCGAAGGGAAAGTCGAAGCCACCCCCGATGTGCATGGGGTGGGCGTTCTCGATCCCCTCTTCACCGGCGAACATGACGATCTCGAAGGTGGAGACCAGGGTCGCGCCGGTGCGCTTCGCCAGGGGAAAGGCGTCGGCGATGTGGTCCTGGTGCCCGTGGGTGCAGAAGATGTAGTCCAGGTCCCCCAGTTCCTCGGCCGAGATGTCGGCCACCGGACTCTCAGTGAACCAGGGGTCCACCACCATCCGGGTGCCGTCGTCGGTCTCGATAGAGAAGGTGGAGTGGCCATGAAAGGTCAGGGTTGCCATCGCTTGCTCCGCGTTCGTTCAGAGTCTCGTTTCGAAGTGGGGCTGCCGTGCGTGCGTCGTTCCTTTCGGGGATGGGAAGCCGGGGTCCGATGGGAAGGCGCAGTCCTTCGAGCCCCGCGGGCGCTCTCACCCCAGGGCATCCTCGGTCTCGTACGCCTCCAGGGGCGGACAGGCGCACACCAGGTTCCGGTCGCCGTAGGCGTTGTCCACCCGCCGCACATGGGGCCAGAACTTCCGGTCGCGGCTCCACGGTGCGGGGAAGGCCGCCTGCTCCCGGGTGTAGGGATGGCTCCAGTCGTCCACCAGGACCGAGTTGGCGGTGTGCGGGGCATTCCTCAGGGGATTGTCCTCGCCATCCATGAGCCCCATCTCGATCTGCTGGATCTCGGCCCGGATGGAGATCATGGCGTCGCAGAAGCGGTCCAGTTCCGCCTTCGACTCGGACTCGGTGGGCTCCACCATGATGGTGCCCGCCACCGGCCACGACATGGTGGGAGCGTGGAAGCCGTAGTCGATGAGGCGCTTCGCCACGTCCTCTTCGGTGATCCCGGCACTCTTCCGGAAGGGGCGGAGGTCCAGGATGAATTCGTGGGCCACCCGGCCCCGGCGGCCCCGGTAGAGGACATCCCAGTGCCCCTCGAGCCGCTTCGCCATGTAGTTGGCATTGAGGATCGCCACCTCGGTGGAGCGCTTGAGGCCGCTCCGCCCCAGGAGCGCGATGTACGCCCACGAGATGAGGAGGATGGAAGCACTCCCCCACGGGGCGGCCGAGACGGGGCCGATCCCCTGCTCCCCGCCGGTGGGCACCACCGGGTGCGAGGGGAGGAAGGGCGCCAGGTGCTCGGCGGCGCAGATGGGGCCCATCCCCGGTCCCCCGCCTCCATGGGGAATGGCGAAGGTCTTGTGGAGGTTGATGTGGATCACGTCGGCGCCGTAGTCGCCCGGCCGGCAGATCCCCACCTGGGCGTTGAGGTTGGCACCGTCCAGGTAGACCTGGCCGCCATGACGGTGGATCGTGTCACAGACCTCGCGGATCTCCTCTTCGAAGACGCCGTGGGTCGAGGGGTAGGTCACCATGATGGCGGCGAGCTTCTCCGAGTGCTTCTCGGCCTTCGCCTTCAGGTCGTCCAGATCGATGTTCCCGTTCTCGTCGCACTTCACCACCACCACCTTCATTCCGGCCATGACCGCCGAGGCCGGATTCGTCCCGTGGGCCGACGAGGGGATGAGGCAGACATCGCGGTGGGTGTCGCCCCGGCTGTGGTGGTACTCCCGGATGACCAGGAGGCCCGCGTACTCCCCCTGGGCGCCCGAGTTGGGCTGGAGCGAGACCGCGGGGAGTCCGGAGATCTCGGCAAGCCACCGCTCCAGGTCATCGATGACCCGGTGGTACCCCTTCGTCTGCTCCGCGGGCGCGAAGGGGTGGATGCCGGCGAACTCGGCCCGGCTGATGGGCATCATCTCGGTGGTGGCGTTCAGCTTCATTGTGCACGAGCCCAGGGGGATCATGCTGGCGTTGAGCGAAAGGTCCCGGCTCTCGAGGAGGTGCATGTAGCGGAGCATCTCGGTCTCGGAGTGATACCGGTTGAAGACCGGGTGCTCCAGGTACCCGCTGGTGCGCTGAAGCGACTCGGGGATCGCAGTGTCCTCGCCCAGGGCGCGGAAGAGCCCGTGGGGATCGGCGCTCCCCTCGCTCCCACCGAAGACCGAGAGGAGGACGGCGACCTCGTTGGCGTCGGCGGCCTCGTCCAGCGATACGCCCAGGGTGCCGTCGCCGAAGTCCCGGAGGTTGATCCGGGCCTCGTCGGCACGCCGGAGCACGCCTTCCCCATCGCCTCCTGCCGGGCGGACCCGGAGGGTGTCGAACCAGTGGTCGTGGAGGAGTTCGTGGCCCGCTTCCCGGAGCCCCTCGGCCAGGGTCCGGGTCAGGTCGTGCACCCGGGTGGCGATGCGCCGGATGCCGTCGGGGCCGTGGTAGACGGCGTACATGGAGGCCATGATGGCCAGGAGCACCTGCGCCGTGCAGATGTTGGAGGTGGCCCGCTCCCGACGGATGTGCTGTTCCCGGGTCTGGAGCGCCATCCGGAGCGCCCGGTTCCCGTCGGCGTCCACCGAGACCCCGATGATCCGCCCCGGCATTCGCCGCTTGTACTCTTCGGCGGCGGCCATGTACGCGGCGTGCGGCCCCCCGTAGCCCAGGGGCACCCCGAAGCGCTGGGAATTCCCCACCACCACATCGGCACCCATTTCCCCCGGGGGCACCAGGAGAGCGAGGGAGAGGAGGTCGGCGGCGACGGCGACCCTGGCGTCCAGCGACTTCGCCGCCTCGATGAGGGGGCGAAGTTGACGGACCTC
>SLSF01000036.1 GCA_007130605.1 Gemmatimonadota bacterium
CGGGGGTATGGGTCGGTCCTCTCGCTTGCCCTCCGCAGACGCTCCATCGTACCTTGACCTTCCCATGGCCGAAGGTCTTTGGAGTGCCCGGCCCTCGAGCCCATGTAGCCCGCGTCGTGGCACTTGGCAGGCAGGCGACCATGCACCGCCTCATTCTCTTCGGCGGCATCCATCTGGATGGACCGTCCGGTCCCCCGACGGGCCGGATCGTCCAGAGGCGCCAGCTTGCCCTTCTCGCCCTCCTGGCCCGCACCGTTCACACGCCCCTCACCCGGGAACGGGCCGTGGGGGTCCTCTGGCCCGATTGTCCCGAGGACCGAGCCCGTGCCCGCCTCTCGGACGCCCTCTACGTGATCCGACAGGAGCTGGGCGAGGACGCCGTAATCACGGTAGGCGACGGACTTCGACTGAACCCGGACCGGGTGTGGAGCGACGTGGGGGCCTTCGAGGAGGCCGTGAGTGCCGGCCGGTGGGAGGAGGCGGTGGAGCTCTACGAGGGGCCCTTCCTCGAGGGCTTCCACCCGAACGGGAACGGCGGTTTCGAACGCTGGGTCGACGGGGAGAGCCGCAGCCTGGCCGAGCGCTACCGGAGAGTGCTGGAGACCCTGGCGACGGATGCCGAGGAGGCGGGGGACCCGGACACCGCCGTGAAGTGGTGGAAGCGACGGGCCGCCGAGGAACGGACGAACAGCCGTGTGGCGCTCAGGCTCATGCAGGCCCTGGTGGAGTCGGGGAACGTGGCCGGTGCGCTCCAGCACGCCCGCGTCCACGAGGCCATCCTCGAACAGGAACTGGGGCTCCCTCTCCCGCCGGAGGTCAAGGCTCACGTGGAAGAGCTTGCGGCGACGAACGGAGGGGATGCACCTTGGAGCCGAGAGTCGGAGGGTGCCGATCCCGCGAAGGACCCCGACGGGGGCCGGCAGTCAGGCGGTCCGGTCCGCAACGGCGTTCCGGGAGAAGCGGACGAAGGTGGCCCGTCCAGGGATCCCGACACGTCGGGGGTGTCCTCCGACCTTCCGGATCCGCCGGCTCCTCGCCCTCCGGGGGATCGGGCCACAGCGGGGGGCGTGGCACGACGACGGCTTGCCCTTGCCGTGGCTGCGGGGCTCCTCCTCCTCGTCTCCGGAACCTGGCTTTCCGATGCCCTGGGAGGAGACGAGGCGGCCTGGGTGCGGGATCGGGCCGTGCCCGAGATCGAGGAGCTCGTGGGCAGGGGACTCTTCGACAGTGCCTGGGCCGTGGCCCAACGGGCCCGCACGCTCGATCCCGACGACCTGGAGCTGGCCCGACTCCTCCCCGAGTTCACCTGGCTCTGGCCCGAGCTTCACACGGACCCGCCCGGAGCCCGGGTTCTGAGGCGCCCCTACGGCGATCCCGATGCTCCCTGGGAGGGCCTCGGCACCACCCCGTTGGACACCTTCCGGCTTCCACTGGGGGCGACGGTTCTCCGCATGGAGCTGGAGGGATACCGCCCCGCCTACACGGTCCCGGACAACTACCTGGGCGAGTTCCCCGTGTTCAGCCTCGACCCGGTGGACCGACTGCCGGAGGGGATGGTCCGTATCCCGGGGGGAGAGGCGACACTCGATGATGGGGTGGTGGAGCTGGCCGACTTCCTGATGGCCCGGTACCCGGTCACGAATCGGGAGTACATGCGATTCGTCGAGGCCGGCGGATACCGGAACCGCGAGTTCTGGGAGTATCCCTTCGTCCTGGAGGGGGACACCCTTTCGTGGGAGGAGGGCATGGCCCGGTTCACCGACCGGACCGGACGACAGGGGCCCGCCAACTGGGAGGTGGGACGCTACCCGGACGGAACCGGAGACCATCCCGTGGGCGGGGTGAGCTGGTACGAGGCGGTGGCCTACGCCGGCTTCGCGGGAGCACCTCTCCCAGGCGTCCACCATTGGCACCGGGCCTTCGGCTCGCGCTACTTCGGGGAGCATATGGTCCCGGAGAGCAATCTCCACTCAGACGGCCCCAAGCCGGTGGGCAGCCACGACAACATGGGTCCATTCGGGACCTTCGACATGGCCGGCAACGTCCGGGAGTGGACCTGGAACCAGCGGGGTGAGGAGCGTTTCATCCTGGGCGCCGGCTGGGACGACCCCGAGAAGCTGGCCCTGGACACCTGGCATTCCCGGCATACCTTGGACCGCTCCGTCGCCAACGGCTTTCGTGTGGTGCGGTACCTGGACGACGATCCGGAGCTGGCCCGAGCCCTGGCGCCCCTGCCGCCCCGTCCCGAGCCGGACTTCCTCGCGATGGCGGATCCCCCCTCCGACGAGGAGTTCAAGATCTTCCGCCGCATCTACGCCTACGATCCGGCTCCCCTGGAGGCCCGGGTCGAGACGGCGGACACCTCGCGCCACTGGATCCGCGAGACCGTTTCCTTCAATGCGGCCTACGAGAATGCCCGCGTCCTCCTCCATCTCCACCTTCCCCGCGATGGATCCCCGCCCTACCAGACGGTCGTCTACTGGCCCGGTTCCGGTGCACAGATCTTCAAATCCATCGACACGAAGACGGACCAGCACACCGCCTTCATCGTCCAGAGCGGTCGTGCGCTGGCCTTCCCCGTGCTGAAGGGGACCCTCGAGCGACTGGGGGAGGTGGAGGAGGCCCGTCCCCCGGCCACCAGCCTCCGCTTCCGGAACCTGAGGGTCCAGCAGGTGCAGGACGTGATGCGGACCCTGGACTACCTGGAGCATCGGGACGACATCGATGCCGACGGCTTCGCCTACTACGGGTGGAGCTGGGGCGGAGGGGCGGCCCCTCTCGTCCTGGCGCTGGAGCCCCGCCTGCGGGTCGCCGTCCTCCACACGGCCGGGCTCACAAGCACCCGTCCCCAGCCGGAGGTCGATCCCCTGAACTTCCTGTCGCGGGTCACCGTGCCCGTCCTGATGCTGAACGGGAGCTTCGACGCCACCGTCCCCGTCGACACCCACGGCCGGCCGTTCCTCGAGCTCCTGGGGGCCGACCCGGACCACAAGCGACTGATCGAGTTCGAGGGCGGACACTTTGCGCCCCGACCTCTCCTCATCCGGGAGTCCCTGGACTGGCTGGACCGTTATCTGGGGCCGGTGGACCCCCACTGATTCAGGTCACGGTCTCCGATCGAAGAAAGGCATCCCGATGGCGCCCGTCTCCACCGGGATCATCACGTGGACCAGGGGCGTGTCCTTCCACATGACGTAGGGTCCTCCCTGGCGTGGATCGGTGGGGAGGCCGTCCAGGAGCGCCGGATCCGGGACGATGAGCATGATGTGGGGCCCTGTGGCCACCCACTCGTTGTCCGGAGTGGGTTCGGTGGCAAAGGGATGGATGTTGCTGACCCCGTCATCGCCCTGGAGCATGTAGGCGAGGCCCACCCCGGTGACCTCCACCTCGTCTCCCTGGTTCGCGTACGCGTCCAGCCAGGACATCCATTGCTCGTCCAGGCACATGGGGGCTCCGGGCGCCGCCATGCAGGTCCATCCGTTCCTGCCCTCCCGAAGCACGTTCCCCTCCGCGTCCAGGATCGTGGCGTCATCGGTAATCTCGGGGATCCCGGCGCTCTCGGCCAACGCCACGGGGTCGTCGGGAGGGGTGGTCGCCTGGGCCAGCGCCGAGATCGGGGCCGCGAGGCCCAGGACCATGAGCAGGGTGAAGGGGGCGAAGAAGAAAGCGGTGCGTTTCATGGTGGTCTCCTTGTGGAAAGTGGATTCGTGTCCGCTTGGCACGCACAAGGATGGGAAGCGGGTCTCGGCCCCCTCTCGTGAGGATCTCGTCCCTGCCCTTTCACCGTCGATCCATCGACCCGCGGCAGCGTCTCGGGTTCTCTGCGCACATCGGAAGTTCTCGAGGGTAGTCATGTAGGGAAACAACCACTCCCTTCCCTCACGCGACTCCAGTCGGACGCCAGGGGGCGGTAGCCCCCTTGATCCGGCTGGACGGTGCGGCACTCGCATGTACGAACGCGGTTCAGCCCGGGGTCCTTCCCGGAGGTGGCGGGCATGGGTTGTGGCGGGCGGGGGCCTCGCTCTCGTCGCGATCCTGGCCCTGATCCTGGTCGCGCCATGGCAGGGCGAAGCCCCCATCGAGTTCTCGTACTCCCAGCTTCTCGTCGCGTTGGCCGAGGGTCGGGTCATCGAGGGAACCTTCGTGAACGGCGATCGGATGGAGGGGCTGCTCCATCCGGAATCCGGCACGACGACGACGGGGCCCGTCGCCTTCGAGACGCAACTCCCCGTTGGACAGGTGGATCACCTCCTGGAACGTTTCGTGTCCGCAGAGGTCCCTTTCGGCGCCCGAGCCTCCGAGCCGAGCCTCTGGACCCACCTCCTCTTCGCGGCCCCCTGGCTCCTCCTCGGCGGCCTGGTCCTGTTCTTCTTCGTGAAAGGGCCCGGAGCCCAGTTCGCAAGGCATTCCAGGACCCGAAGCCGCATGGCGCGCCACGGGCGCGGCCCCGTCAAGTTCTCCGACGTCGCCGGGGCCGACGAAGCGAAAGCCGAGCTCGAAGAGATCGTCGGATTCCTCAAGGACCCGAAGAGGTTCGGTCGCCTGGGAGGTCGCATGCCCCGGGGGGCCCTCCTGGCAGGAGAGCCCGGGAACGGGAAGACGCTGCTCGCCCGGTCCGTGGCGGGGGAGGCGGGCTGCGAGTTCTTCTCGGCGTCCGGGTCGGAGTTCGTCGAAATGTTCGTGGGCACCGGAGCCGCGCGTGTCCGCGATCTCTTCAGGCAGGCCCGCGCCCATGCCCCGGCCATCGTCTTCATCGACGAGATCGACGCAGTGGGAAGGCGCCGCGGAGAAGCAACTGCGTCGGGGTCGCAGGACGAACGGGAGCAGGCGCTCAATCAGCTCCTCATCGAGATGGACGGCTTCACTCCGTCCGACAGTGTCGTGGTGCTGGCCGCGACGAACCGCCCCGATGTCCTGGATCCCGCGCTCCTTCGCCGCGGCCGGTTCGATCGACAGATCACCGTGGGGTACCCTGACCTGAAGGGCCGGGAAGGGATCCTACGGGTTCACACTCGCGGTCTCCCCCTGGGACCGGATGTGGCCCTGGAGGACGTCGCGCGGGGCACCGGGGGCATGAGTGGGGCCGACCTTGCGAACATCGCGAACGAAGCGGCGTTGGCCGCGGCCCGGCGCGGGTCGATGCTCGTGGAGATGCAGGACCTGGACGAGGCCAGGGACCGGATTCTTCTCGGCAGCGAGCGGCGCGGGCTTCTGCTCACCGCCGAGGATCGACACTTGACCGCCTACCACGAGGCCGGGCACGCCGTCATCGCCCTCGTGGTCCCCGGACTCGACCCGGTTCACAAGGTCACCATCGTCCCCCGCGAGAAGTCCCTGGGCGTCACGGCCATGCTCCCGGAGCGCGATCGCCACACCCACGCCTTTTCGGACCTCCGGGCCCGCCTCGTCATGCTCATGGCCGGACGTGCAGCCGAGGAACGGGTCCTCGGCATCGAGCGGGTCACGACGGGGGCCGGCAGCGATATCCGACACGCCACCCGGATCGCTCGCCAGATGGTGGTGAGCTTCGGCATGAGCCGGAGGATCGGCATGGTGGACCTGTCGGGAGACGACGGCCCTCTCACCGCCCACACCGGACGCATCGTCGACGAGGAGGTCCGGCGGATCATCGACGAGGCCTACCAGGAGGCGCTACGCATTCTCGACGAGGAGCGCCCCCTCATGGACGGCATCGCCCAGGCGCTGCTGGCGAGGGAAACGCTCGGGCAGGCGGACCTCGCGGAGCTGATGGCGGTGAGATGAGAACCCTCTCCTCCAGGACCCGGGGGCGGGGAACCCCGCTATTGCGCTCAGACGCTCAAAGCCCCAGGGAGAAGGTGCGCGAGTACTTGATCAGCACCGTGCGCTGGTCGCTTCGGGGGCGGACCGGGTCGTAGTCGAGGCGGTTCGCGTTCATCCCTTCGTTCCAGACGATGTACAGGTCGTCGCCTTCGCGGGGGTTGTACCGGAATCGGACGTTCGCCACCACCAGGTCCAGGGTACTGTTGTACTGGACGAAGGCCACCGCAGAGATCTCCGTCGAGACCATCACCTCGGTCCGGAGACGGCCCACGTGCGCGGTGAATCGGTCTTCCCGTTCCGGAAAGTCGACTCGATCCAGGCGATAGCTCGCCGAGAGGCCCAGGTGCCGGCTCGGCGTCCACGAGGGCGAGAACTGGATCGACGTGCGCCTGCCATCGAAGAACTCCCCGCCTTCCAGTCGGAGGGTGGCCTGCACGAGGTCGCCGGGAGGTGCCGTGTACTGGAGGACCCCTTCTGAGAAACGGTATCGTCCCTCGGGCACTTCGACGCCGCCGGGCAGGGGGAATCCCCGGGCCAGGTTTTCGTGCCGGTACCGGGCGATCCCCATCAACCGATGCCCGCTGCGGGTATCGACGATGGCCGAAGGCTCCAGTGATCCAGTCTCCAGTGTGCCGTCCTGGCTGCGCCGGAACGCGGAGGTGGTGAGTCCCACACCGTAGCGGAGCACTGACGAGTCATCCCCCGGTGACCAGCCGTACCCGAGCCGCACCTCGCCCCGGGTGTAGCCACGCCGCTGGAGAAAGCCCAGCCCGGGTTCGAAGCCTTCACCCACCCGGGAGAGGTCCACGTCGTACATCGGACCGTAGATGTCACGCCGCTCCCAGCGAGCTCGCAGGAGGGTGCGCCCGGCGAGACCGGCGTCGGCTGCGCCTGCGGCATCGGTTTCGGCGTCATCGAAGCTCTGGGCCCAGTTCAGAAAGAGATAGTCCTGGCCGAAGAGTCGCAGGCGGGCATCGCCCCCGTAGACCAGGTTGTAGCTTCCCTCCGTCCCGACCCGACTGGTGACGATGGCCCCGGCGTAGGAGCTTTCATTCAGGACCCGGCGGCGAGCGCGCACCACGCCCTTGTTCTCCGAAGGCAGGAGGTCCGACTCGGCAGTGTGCATGTTCAGGGCTCCCAGGTCCCAGTCGCCCACACGCCCCACGAGCCTTCCACCACCGTAGATCCGCACCGGTTGCCCGTCGGCCAGCCCCACCCGACGGGAGTGAAAGAGCCGTTCATTCCCTCCCAGGGGAAACTCGAAGATCGAGGCCCTCTCCTGGAAGAAGCGTCGTTTCTCCGGAAAGAAGAGTGAGAAGCGGTCCAGGTTCACCTGCTGGTCATCGGCTTCGACCTGGGCGAAGTCGGTGTTCACGCTCAGGTCGAGGGAGAGGTTTGGACCGAGCCCGTAGTGTACGTCGAGTCCGGCTTCCCGGACCTGCTCCTCCGAGCGCACGTATTCGCGACCTTCGGCCGCCACAGAGTGCGTGTGTCCCATCCCACCCAGAAGATACGGTGTCACGTGGACGGCCCGTCGCTCCTGTACCTCCTCGAGGATGGCCGGTCGCATCTGAGAGGCCTTCAGGAAGCTGAACCCTCCCCACCGCGGCGAAATGGGCGGATGGGTCACCCGTTCGTTCTTCCGGGCGATATTGCGCCAGACGGTAAGACCCATGACCACGCGGCCTTCCTCGTCGGTCTGAAAGGCCAGGCTGGAGAAGGGGATCCGGATCTCCGCCGACCAGCCACCATCGAAACTCGTCGCCTCGGCGTCCCAGAAGGTGTTCCAGTCGAAGTTGGGCGGGCCGGCGGCATCATCTGCAACCATGCCATCGGTGCGGATCCCCGCCGGGCTGGTTCCGAAGACCAGGGTGGTCTCACCGTCATTCAGGGTGTCCAGGTTGAGAACGCACCAGTCGTTGATGAAGCGCCCGTCGTTGCGCCTCAGAGAGGGTGCCCGAATCCCCGCTGGATCGGAGTCGTACGCACGGCAGCCAAAGTAGAGGTATTCACCGTCATGCCCCACCAGGAACTCGGTCCGCTCCGAAGGCTCGGCCCCGAAGATCGGCACGTGCATGACGGGGTCGAGGTGGGCTGCGTGGTCCCAGGCCGGTTCATCGAGCCGACCATCCATGACGATGGAGCCATCGATCCTCGGGATCAGCAGGGGGGCCGTGGCTTCGGGGGCCGGGTCGACATCCTGACCCACCAGGCCGAGGGGCACGAGAACGGTCAGGACAACCAGGACCGAACGGAGAGCAACGAGAAGACGGGAGCCGGCGGTTGGATGCGGCTCGGAAGGGGGGTGGACCATGGTCTGCCCGGGGCATTCGACGCAGC
Organism: Gemmatimonadota bacterium; assembly: GCA_007130605.1. Taxonomy (GTDB): domain Bacteria; phylum Gemmatimonadota; class Gemmatimonadetes; order Longimicrobiales; family Gaopeijiaceae; genus SLBA01. Next base: position 8,143 of record SLSF01000036.1, read on the forward strand.
AGCTGTGAACAACTTTCATAATGAGGTCCTTCCGGGGTCGAGTGCAAATCTCGGGGATACCCGCCTCCGGACCCCGGTCGTTGAGGCGCTCGGACCGCGCAGTCGACCCCCGCGGCCTTGCGAAGACCGGGTCTGAAGTGGACCATTGAGGGAACCTCTTCCCCCTGGCACCCATCGATGATGCGCCCCTCCTGAATGCGACGAGCGGCGGGGCTACCCGAATGCTTCTCCACGAGAGTGATGACCTCCACCCTGCCGGTTCCGCTCACCTTTTTTTCGGCCCTCTTCGCGGCGTTCATCCTGATGGTGCCCGGCTCGGCAGAGGCCCAGAGCCCCTCCTCGACTTCCGAGCCACTCGAGATTCCAAGGCTCTCGGGTCCGATCCAGGTCGATGGTGTCATCGACGAGCCGGCGTGGGAGGCGGTGCCGGCGCTCCCCCTCACCATGTTCTCTCCCACCTTCGGCGGTGAGATGACTGAACACTCCGAAGTGCGGGTGGCCCACGACGGGGAGTATCTCTATGTCTCCGGCCGACTGTACGATTCCGATCCTGACGGTATCCAGACCAACACCTTCTATCGGAACCAGTACAGTGGCGACGACGTGATCGCGGTGGTGCTGGACAGCTTCAACGACCACGAGACCGCGGTCTGGTTCATCACGAATCCCGCCGGCGCCCGCTCCGACCGCACGGTGTCGAACGATGCGGTCTTTTCGGGCGGGATGCCCATGAACACCGACTGGAATGCCCACTGGGATGTGGCGACCACCCAGACGGACGAGGGGTGGTTCGCGGAGTTTCGAATCCCCTTCTCGAGCTTCGGATTCCAGGCCCGGGACGGCGAAGTCACCATGGGGCTGATCGTCTACCGCTTCATCGCCCGGAAGAACGAACGCCAGATCTTTCCGGCCATCGATCCGGCCTGGGGGGGACTGGCCTTCGCCAAGCCTTCGCAGGCCCGGCGCATCCGGCTGGAAGGGGTGCGACAGGAGACCCCGGTGTACGTCACCCCCTACACGCTTTTCGGGGCCGGCCGGACGCCGGAACTCGTCGGTCCTGTCGGCCAGCCCACCGGTTGGGAGGTGGCGTCCGACCGGATGGCCGAGGTCGGTCTCGACCTGAAGGTCTCGCCGGTCCCGAATCTCTCCCTCGACCTGACCCTCAATACCGACTTTGCCCAGGTCGAGGCCGATGTCCAGCAGATCAATCTCACCCGCTTTCCCCTCTTCTTTCCCGAGAAACGCCAGTTCTTCCAGGAGCGGTCCTCGACCTTCCAGTTCAATGCCGGAGGGGGCATGAACCGCCTATTCCACAGCCGGCGGATCGGGCTGGAGGGGGGTGAGCCGGTACGGATCTATGGGGGAGGCCGTGCGGTGGGCCGCCTGGGCGGGGCCGACTTCGGCCTCCTCTCCATGCAGACGGCAGGGGGGCCCGAGGGGAGCCCCGAGAACCTGAGCGTCGCACGGCTCTCGCAGCAGGTCTTCAACCCGTACTCGTCGGTGGGGGCGATGGTGACCTCGCGGCTGGGCTCCGAGGGCCGGGACAATATCGCGTACGGCCTCGACGGACAGGTGCGTCTCTTCGGAGACGAGTGGGTGTCCGTCAAGTGGGCCCGGAGCTACGACGAGCGGATCGACGAGGCGTCCGAGCTCGACGGTGGCGTGATCCAGGGCCGGTGGGAGCGGATCCGCGACGAGGGGCTGTCCTACTCCGCCGACGCCATCCGGGTGGGCACGGACTACAATCCCGGTCTCGGGTTCCAGAACCGACGAGGCTTCAACTACCTGGGAGGACGGGTCCAGTACAAGCGCTTCCAGGGCGCAGACTCCCCCTTTCGCTCGACGGCATGGACGGCCGATGCGGGACGGTTCGCCCGGAGTCTGGATGGCACCACCGAATCCGGGTCCATGGCCTCCGAGGGGAATATGGAGTTCAAGGGAGGCACCACAGTGCGCCTCAGGGCGGAGCGCCGATTCGAAGATGTCCGGAACCCCTTCCAGGTGGCGGGGCTCCCCATCGAGCCGGGAGAGTTCACCTTCCATTCGGGGGAGTTTCGCCTCCAGATGGCGCGGAGCCGACCCCTCCGCGGGAACCTGACTGCCGGCGCAGGACAGTTCTACGATGGGCGACGCTGGAGTGTGAATGTCTCGCCCACCTGGAACCCGTCGAAGTACCTCGAGTTGAGCGGGGGCCTCGAGGTCAACCGCCTGAGCTTTTCCGACCGTGATGCGGCGGTGACCGCCGGTCTGGCTCAGTTCAACACCCAGTTCGCCCTGAACACCAGCCTCTCCCTCAGCGTCTTCGCCCAGTACAGCAATGTGGCCGACCTGACCACCCTCAATGCCAGGTTTCGCTACCACTTCCGTGAAGGCACCGATCTCTGGGTCGTTCTGAACGAGGGCGTTCACATGGACCGGGAGGCCTTCGACGGTCCGCTGCCGCCGCGCTCCGCGGGGCGGAACCTCATGATCAAGTACACCCATACTCTGATCTTCTGAACCACCGGGCCCCGAAACGGTTTCGTGCCCCCGCCATCGTGAACCTGGAGATGCAATGAGCGACTCCGCACAGTCTCCGGGACCCGACATGCACCGCTGGGCGCTCCTCCTGGTCTTCGCCTCGGCGCTCGCCATCGGGGTCGCGTACGCATCGGCGTTCCTCCCGGGCGGGACCCCGGGATGGGCACCGTGGCTCTTCATGATGGGGACCTCGGTGATCATGGTGGCCATGATGGCGGTGGGAGCGGCCCGGAGGGGAAGCATCGGGCGCCTCTGGATCCCCTTCTCCATGGTCATCGTGATCGTCATGGGAGGCTTCGGGGTCGTGCTCGCCCTTCCCCCCGCCGACCCCGGCGACCCGAATCTCTGGCTGGGACTGCCCCCTCGAGCCGCGGTGATCATGTACGGCATCGGGTTCCTTCCCTACTTCCTGGTGCCGGTGGCCTACGCCTGGACCTTCGACGAGCTGACGCTGGGAGAAGGCGACCTGGAGCGGGTGCGTGATGAGGCCCTCCGAGCGAGGGGAGATACACCCAGGTGAGCTTCCCCGGACTCCTTTCGGCCGGAATCCTGTCCGCCGCGGTGCCGGCGCAGGTCGAGGAGCTGCCCCATGTGGTCGAACCCACCATCGTCTGGGTGGCCATCGCATACTTCGCCATCGTGACGGTGATCGGTGCGTGGGCCACCCGACGGACCCGCACGGCGGGCGACTTCTTCCTGGCGGGCAAGGGAATCGGGCTGATCGCGCTCTCCCTCTCGGTCATGTCGGCCACCCTCTCGGGGTTCACCTTCATCGGCGGACCCGGACTTGTCTACTCCATCGGCCTCGGGGCGATGTTCATCGTCCTTCCTGCGGCACTCACCAACGCCATGGGCGCGTGGGCGCTGGCGAAGCGACTCCGCCTCATGGCCGAGGTGCGCCGTACCATCACCCTTCCGGATGCCATCGGGGCCCGGTACCGGTCTCCCCTTGCGCAGGGGCTGGCCGGGGTCTCGATCCTGGTGGCGGTCATCGGATACATGGCCACGAACATCCTGGCGCTGGGTCTCGTCATCGACGCCGTCTTCGGCATCGGTGTGGGGTGGGGGATCTGGCTGGGGATGGGGATCACCATGGCGTACGCGGTGGGGGGCGGGATCGTTGCCGGCATCTACACCGATGTCTTCCAGGGATCGCTCATGGCGGTGGCCTCGGTCCTCGTCTTTCTCTTCACCCTGCAGGCCGGGGGAGGGCTTTCGGGGATCTCCGAGACCATCCTGGCGGCGGACCCGGGCTTCCTCGGCCCCTGGGGACACCTGACCCCCATCGCCGCTCTCTCCTTCTTCTTCGTGTTCGGGATGGGATCCCTCGGGCAGCCCCATGTGATCCACAAGTTCTACATGCTCCGGGATCCACTCAAACTCCGCTGGTACCCCCTGGTGACGACCTTCGCGCTCATCGTGGCCATGCTCCTCTACTTCGGTGTCGGGGTCGCCGTGAAGGCGCTCACCGTCGAGGGCGCACTGGACCCTCTCACCAATCCCGACAACGCCACCCCGATCTTCCTGCTGAACTACACCCCTCTGATTCTGGCGGCGCTCGTCTTCTCGGGGGTGGCGGCGGCGATCATGAGCACGGTGAACTCCTTCATGAACATCGGGGCCGCGGCCATGATGCACGACATTCCGGTCTCGCTGGGCAAGCGCATCGACAACGAACTCCTCTGGGGGCGCATCTGCACCGTGGTCATTTCGGTGGCTGCCGCCCTCCTGGCCCAGCACTCGGGAATGCTGGTGGCCTTCCTGGGGGTGTTCGGTTGGGGGCTGTTCGCCTCGACCCTCGTCCCCGCGCTCGCCATCGGACTCAACTGGAAGGGGGCCACGAGGGCCGGGGCCATCGCCTCCATCGGGACCGGTCTCGCAATCACTCTCGTTTTCGAAACCCTCGCCTTCTTCGAGCTCTACTCCTTTCCGGTGGGGGTCACCGTCTCCGGTCTCTCACTCGTCCTTTCGATCCTGATCTTCTTCGGGGTCTCGTGGTTGAGCCGCGAGACGGCGGCCGACACACTGGACCCCGACATCCGGGTCGTGATGGAGGCGTGAGGTGCCGACATCGGGCGCACCCGGGACATGGCCTGCGACACTGCGTAAGGATGGGAACAGGCGCAGGGCTCGAAAGAGGCCGGGGATTGAGTCCGGGGACGGGTCCCGTTAGCCTTTGGATCTATTCCCTCCGGCAAGATATCCATTTGATGACCGACACCAACGGACGCTCCAATGCGTCCTCGACCCCTTCGAACACCTCCCCCGCTTCCTCCTCCGACACCGATCTCAGCTTCGATTCGTTCGACCTGGACGCGCGGCTGCTCGCCGCGGTCCGGGGGATGGGGTTCGAGGCTCCGACGCCCATCCAGGGGGCTGCGATCCCGCCTGCCCTCCAGGGGAAGGACGTACTCGCTACGGCCATGACGGGGAGCGGGAAGACGGCGGCCTTTCTCCTGCCGATCCTCCAGCGGCTCCTCTCGACGCCGAGCAGGGGCACGCGAGCACTGATCGTGACGCCCACCCGGGAACTGGCGGCACAGATCGTCGAGCACTTCGACGGCCTCTCCAGGGGTACGGGGCTCAAGGCCATCGCGATCTTCGGTGGGGTGGGGGCGAAGCCGCAGGAGAAGGCGCTGCGCAAGGGGGTCGATCTCGTGGTGGCCACACCGGGTCGTCTCCTGGATCACTTCCAGTACGACTACGCCCGCCTCCCCGGTGTGGAGGTGGTCGTGCTCGACGAAGCCGACCGGATGCTCGACATGGGATTCCTGCCCGAGATCCGGAAGATCCTGCGGCATCTGCCGAAGGGCCCAAGGCAGACGCTCCTCTTCTCGGCCACCATGCCGGGACCCATCGCCAAGCTCGCCAACGAGATGCTCCGCGATCCGGTGCGGGTCGAGGCCCAGACGAAGCAGGCGCCACCGACCGCCATCACCCAGGCGCTCTACCCGGTTCCGGCGGAGCTCAAGATCGATCTGCTTGCCGAACTCCTGCGTCGCGAGGAAGTCGGCAACGTTATCGTCTTCTGCCGCACGAAGCACCGTGCGAAGCGCCTCTCGAAGAAGCTCGGCCAGCGTGGGATCGCGGCGGCCGAGATCCATGGCAACCGGAGCCAGAAGCAGCGCACCGACGCACTGGCCGGCTTCCGTGACGGGCGCTACGACGTGCTGGCGGCCACCGACATCCTGGCGCGGGGAATCGATGTGGTCGAGCTCGACCATGTGGTGAACTTCGATGTGCCGGCGGCTCCCGAGGACTACATCCACCGGATCGGACGGACCGCCCGGGCCGGGGCCAGCGGCGAAGCGTACACCTTCGTGGCTCCCGATGAAGAGGGCGGGGTCCGGGACATCGAACGTGCGCTCGGACGCTCCCTCCCCCGGCGAACCCTCCCCGATTTCGACTACTCGGCGAAGGCCGACGAACGCTTCGAAGTCCCGGTCTCCGAGCGATTGGCCAAGCATCGGGCCCGTCGCAAGGACGAGCGCGAGCGGGCAAAGAAGAACCAGGAGCGTCGGAACCGGAATTCAGGCGGGCGTCGCTGACACCAGTGGAGACCGGCTCTCCCGGAGTGGATCGCCACCCCCGCTGCAGTGTCTCGACATCAGGCTCCGACCCCGGGAGGGGTGGGCACAGGTGCCTGGCTTCCGGTCGCTACCGTCCGGAGGCGGCCAGGACCCGTCGCACGGCCTGGCTCAGCAGTTCGACGGAGAAGGGTTTCTGCAGGAGCCCCCGCCCCCCTTCGATGATCCGGAGGGCCTCGTCTCCCTCCAGGGCATAGCCCGACAGGAAGAGGACCGCCAGCTCGGGGTCGGACGCCTGCAGGCGGTCCGCCAGCTCCCTGCCTGCCATCCCGGGAAGATTCAGCGCCGCCACCAGGAGGTCCGGAGGCTCCCCCGACTGCTCCAGGGCGGTCAGCGCCGCCTCGGCGGAGGGGACGGAGAGGACCGTGCACCCCACGTCCTCCAGGACGCGACACGTGGAGTGGCGCACCCCATCGTCGCCATCCACCACCCAGACGGTGCGGTCTCCGGGCAGGGCACCTTCGACCCCCGGCGTGGCTTCTGCAGGAGCCTGGTCGGCCCTGGGCAGGAGGATCCCAAAGGTCGTCCCCGCCCCCGGGGCCGAGTCCACCGTGATGAAGCCACCGCTCTGGCGGATGATGCCGTAGACCATCGAGAGGCCCAGACCCGTCCCCTCGGGTGGGGGCTTCGTGGTGAAGAAGGGCTCGAAGATACGGGCGCGGGTGATCTCGTCCATCCCGACCCCGGTGTCGCGCACGGTAAGTGCGGCATAGTCACCGGAAGGCATCGTGGGAGCGCTCCGGGCCTCCTCCGGGGACACCGCAATGTTCTCGGTGGCGATGAGGAGGGTGCCTCCCTCGGGCATGGCATCCTGGGCGTTCACTGCGAGGTTCAGGATCACCTGCTCGAGCTGGACCGCATCGACCTGAACCGGCCAGCTCCCGGGATCGACCCGGGTCTGGAGCTCGATGGAGTCCTCGAGGATCCGGTGCAGGAGGCTCACGCTGCGGTCCACCACCTCGGCGAGTGAGCAGACCTCCACACGAAGGGTCTGCTGCCGGCTGAAGGCCAGGAGGTGGCGGGTGAGAAGGGCCGCCCGGTGTGCGGCCTCCTGGATGACCTCGAGGTCGATTCGGGCCTCCGGGTCGTCACCGAGCTGGTCCATGAGGAGGTCCGAGCCCCCGATGATGGCGGCGAGGGCGTTGTTGAAGTCGTGGGCGACGCCCCCGGCAAGGCGCCCCAGGACCTCCATCTTCTGGGCCTGCTGCAGCTCCTGCTGGAGCTGGACCCGTTCGGTCACCTCGCTGATGGTGGCGATTCGCACGGCTCGCCCGTCCACGACGGTGTCCCGGGACCAGACGTCGGCAATGAAGGTCGAACCATCCTTGCGGGAGTGACGAACTGCCGCGGTCTTCCAGAAACCATGCGGAATCTCGGACATGACCCGCTCGGCCTCCGCCCGCCCCTCCGGAGGCCGCACCTCCAGTACCGGGAGTCCGATGAATTCCTCCCGCTCGTAGCCGTATTGCTTCAGCGCGGCGTGATTCACGGCCACGATCTGCCACGACACGGGGTCGATGATCAGGACCGGGAGGGCCACGCCATCGTAGACCTGTCGATAATCTTCGATGGGGAAGGGCTCCGAGGGAGTCATCTGCGGTTCCGGATCCAGGTCTGCTCCCTCGGCATGTGCGCTGCCATATGGCTGCATGAACTGGCTCTCCGGCCGGGTCGAATGTGGGGGTGCAGCCTCGTTTCGTCTCGTACCCCGCACAGGTCAGCCCCGTGCCCCGACCACGTGATCCCATGCGACGGGAGGAGCTTCTCCATCCGGTGCACCGGCGCCATGTAGGGGTTTTCCCTACGAATCGCCACGGAGGGATCCCGACTGAGGCGGATCGGACGACCCATTAGGATGGAATGCAGGTTCCGGTCCTCCCTCCATCAGAACCAGGATGTCGCCATGCCATTGCCGACCATGGATTCCATGTCCGTTCGCCCCTTCCATTCACCCTCCCCTTCAATGACGCGCCGAGGCGTGACTGCCGGAGTCGCCCTCTTTGCCGGTCTCGCGCTCCTGCTTTCCGGGTGCGGAGATCCGGAGGCCGCCCCTCCGGCCGACACCGAGCGCAGCCAGGAGAACTCCATCGTGGCCGTCGCCCAGGCTGCGGGTCAGTTCAGCGACCTCCTCCGGGCAGTGGAGGCGGCCGGGCTCACCCAGACCCTCGAGCAGGACGGTCCCTTCACCGTCTTCGCACCCACCGATGGCGCCTTTGCCGGGCTCCCCGATGGCGCGCTGGAGGAGCTGGCGCAGGACCCCGATGCCCTCGCCGAAATCCTCCTCTACCACGTGGTCCCCGGTGAGTACACCGAGGCGGAGCTGCGAGAGCTCACCAGCCTCGAGACTGCACAGGGAGGCACCCTCGAGATCTCCGTGACCCGCGAGGGGGTCACCATCGATGGGGCCAACATCCTGACCGCCAATGTCCCGGCGGCCAACGGGATCATCCATGTAATCACCACGGTGCTGATGCCGTAGGCGGTTCGGAGGTCCCCGAGCCCTGCGAGTCCACCGCAGCCCTCCTCAGCCGTCGAGCCAGTGCTCGAACCAGGAGCGGAGCCGGACCAGCCGATCCACCAGGAGCCACGGTTCCCCGGTGCGGGAGAGCCCGTGGGAGGAGCGGGGGTAGCGCACGAACTCCACCGGCACCCCCAGGCTTTGCAGTGACCGGAACCACATCTCCCCGTCCTGCATCGGGGTGCGGTGGTCCTGCTCGCTGTGGATGATGAGGGTGGGAGTCGTGACATTCCCCACATAGGTGATGGGAGAGGCGGCCCGGTACGTTTCCTCGGCGTCCCAGGGGGTCCCGAAGAAGTGCTGCTCCAGCGTTCCCAGAGCGTCGGAGGTCCCCCAGAGGGTCTCCAGGCTGGCGATGGAGCGGCTCGTCACCGCCGCGGCGAAGCGGTCGCTCCGGGCGGTGAGCCAGTTCGTGGCGTATCCCCCGTAGCTCCCTCCGGCCACCCCGATCCGATCCGGATCGATCCCGGGGTACGCCCGGAGGGCGGCGTCCACACCGGTGAGGAAGTCCTCCTCGTCCATGAGCCCCCAGAGCCCTCGGGTCGCCATCATGAAGTCGTGTCCATAGCCCGATGAGCCCCGGGGATTGGGGTAGAGGACATAGAAGCCGGCGGCGGAGAGGAGGTGGAAGGTCTGGAAGAAGGTGTGTCCGTACATGGCGTTGGGCCCACCATGAATCTTGAGGATCATGGGATGGCTCCCCGGCCCCTCCTCCACCGGGGGTATGACCCATCCGTCCACTTCCGTCCCGTCCTCCACCTGCCAGGTGAGGCGCTCGGGAGCGCGGAGGGCGATCTCGGCGAGCCATCCATCGTTGAAGTCGGTGAGGCGGGTCTCGCCACTTCCATCCGCCCGGGCCAGGAAGACGTCGTCGGGAGTCACCGCGTCGGTGGCGGTGTAGGCCATCCACGAGCCGTCGGGCGTGGTGGAGATGGAGCCCACCTGGCGCTCTCCCTCGGTCACCGCTGTTACGGACCCGCCCCCCGCCGGGACCTGGAAGAGGTGGACACTCCCCCGGTCCTGGGCGGTGAAGCGGAGGGCCTCCCCGTCGGGATTCCACTCCGGGCCACCCGGGGAGACCCCTTGGCCATCCACCAGGATCCGGGCTTCGCCGGTCAGGACGCCATCGGCTTCCACCTCCCGCGCTTCGAGACGGGTGGGCGCATTGGGCTCGGGCTGGTGGAGGTAGGCGAGCACCCGCCCGTCGGGGGAGAGGGCCGGTGCCCGGTAGACGCCCTCTCCGGGGGTGAGCATCTGGACCTCGCCATCGTCGATCCCCACCCGGTAGAGGTCGGAGCGGCGGCCGAAGGGGTCCGCTTCTCCCTCGGGGTTCCCGGCAAAGACCAGCCCACTCCCGTCGGGGGCCCACGCCACCCCTCCCACGTCGAAGGACAGATCGGTGAGCTGCCGCGCCTCGCCGCCCTCCGCCGGCACTACGAAGATCTGGTTCCGCCCCCGTGCGTCGGGGTGGGGAAGAAGGGAGAGGGTTCCATCCGACTTGTAGCGGACCTGGGTGATGACTCGGCCGTCGAAGCGCTCCCGGTCGAGGGTTTCGGTGAGGGCGTCCGGGGCGATCCACCCGGCCCGCTCGCCCTCCTCCCCACCCTCGGCCCGATCCGTGAAGGCGATCCACTCGCCGTCGGGTGACCAGAGGGGAGCACCCTCCACGCCGGGGATCCGGAAGGCCTCCCCTCCGGGAGCCCCCACCCGCGCAAACCAGGTGGTGGCCTCGTCGTCGCGGCGGGACTGGAAGGAGAGGAGGCTTCCGTCCGGGGACCAGCGGGGCCCCCACGCTTCGCGGGTGGGATCGGTGAAGCGGAAGGGCGCATCGGCGGGCTGCCCGTCCTCAAGGGGGGCGACCCAGACCTCCCGGTGGCGCCGGTTCTCCTCCTCCACGACCCGGGTGCGGGTGAAGGCCACCATCGCTCCATCGGGAGAGATCGCCACATCGCCCACGAAGACCATGCGGTAGTAGTCCTCTGCCTCGATCCCCCGCTCCTGGGCGGAGAGGGCCAGGGGAAGGACGAGACAGATCCATGCGGCGGGAAGCAGGCGCTTGAAGGCACGACGGGACACGGGACGCTCCGGAGCGGTGATGGTGGCGCAGTCGGGGACAAACTCGGCCCCGAGCATACGGCCCTGTACTCGGAGTTGGCAATCCGAACCGCTCCGGGCTCCAGGCCCGATCCAGCCCGGAACGAGGCGCGATCCCGGTCGGAGGCCCTCCCCACTCGCCGAATCGATGGGGTCCGGAACCCCGGATGCGTGTGCCCCGGGCCCCGACTGGTCCCGATGGCCCCCGGCCTCTATTCTTCCGCGACGGCTTGATGAGGCTTCGAAGGATCGATCGGGTGCGCGGACGATCGTGCCTTCCGCGAACCATCGGTGCCGAAGAAACCCCTCCCTGACCCCACAGCTCGGGACAACGCCATGCGAACGGCCCCGATTGCGTCCGAACCGCTCTCCACCCGGGCATCTCTCACCTCGGTCATTCTGGCCCTCGCTCCCGTTCTCCTTGCCGGCTGCGGGGGCTCGGTCCTCCTCACTCC
>SLSF01000291.1 GCA_007130605.1 Gemmatimonadota bacterium
ACCCGGGTGAGGGCCTCCTCGGCCCGCCGCTTCCACCGTCGCGCTGCCGCCTTCCACAGAGCGCGGCCACCGGCGATCCCGGCCACGGCGCCGGCGAGTCCTCCCACCACGATCCCGGCGGCCATCGTCTCGGGGCTTCCTCCCAGGAATCCCATCATCGCCCCCACCTGCGAACCGGCGAGCCCCCCCGCCCCGAACCCGCCCCCGAGAAGGAGGATCCGGCTCACCCCCCGGTCCGAAAGGATCGAGACCGCCACCTCGTCGCCATGGGCATTCACCTGCACGAGCCCCTTCGAGCCCGCCGAGAGCCGCCAGTTCCCCTGACCATGGGCCTCGATGGAGCCCCCCGGGATCCGGGCGTGCACCTGCAGGTCGGCGAGGAGACGGACGGCCTCCTCCCCTCCGATGGTCCCTGGGAATCGCTCCTCCAGGACCCAGGTGCCTCCGGGGCCCAGGAGGCGGTCGGTGAGGCTCCGGGGTTCGGCCCGCCCGAGTTCGAAGGCCTGTCGCACGAAGGCCGGGTCGATGCCGGCGTCGCGGGCGGCCGCCTCCACCTCGGCCAGAGGGATGGAATCCTCGTGACGCCCCTCGCTCCTGGCCGACAGTTCGGCGGCTTCGCCCAGGAGCTTCATGAGCTCCTGTCGCGGTACGTGGGTGCGGTGGGGAGAGGACATGGACGGCTCCGGGCACGGGGAAGGGGGCGTTGAAGATGAGCGGACCCGGGGTGGGATCACAAGAAGGGGGCGCGCCGGAGGAGGGGAGACGGACATGAGGACCCCCTCGCCTCAAACGGCCCGATCAGCCATTTCGTTGCCCCACGGCTCCTGCCACCGTGCCATGTCGTTACCCCAACGGGTCGTGTCACCGTGCCATGTCATCGTCGCGGGGGCCATGTTACCGTTCGGTAGGCCCGGACCCGAAGTGGGTCGTTTCTCCGAACGCCATCCCCAACACCCGCCGTCATGCCCGACCGAAGCCCAGCCGTCGACCCCTCGCACACAGACCCCCTCACCGTTCTGCGCGACGTCTTCGGCTTCGAGGAGTTCCGGCCGGGCCAGCGGATCGTCATCGACGCGGTCCTCGAAGGGAAGGACTGTATTGCGGTCATGCCCACCGGCGCCGGGAAGTCCCTCACCTATCAGCTACCGGCACGGATCCTGTCGGGCACGACGCTGGTGATCTCGCCCCTCATCTCCCTCATGAAGGACCAGGTCGACGCCCTTCGGGCCTTCGGGTTCCGTGCGGCGGAGATCAATTCGACACTGGAGCTCGACGAGCGGGAGCGGCGACTCGAGGCGCTCCGGCAGGGAGAGCTCGAGCTGGTCTACCTGGCGCCGGAGGCTCTCGATGGATGGCTCCGCGGCTTCCTCGTGCGCGAGTGCCCCATCTCGCTCCTGGTGGTGGACGAGGCCCACTGCATCAGCCAGTGGGGCCACGACTTCCGGCCCTCGTACCGCAAGCTCCAGGGGCTCAGCCGCGAACTCGACGCCCCCGTCCTGGCGCTCACCGCCACGGCGACCCGCCGGGTGGCCGCCGATGTCCTCCGCCAGCTCGGGATGCGGAAGCCGGCCGGATTCAAGGGTTCCTTCTTCCGGGCGAACCTCGAGATCGGGGTCCGGAAGAAGGGGGAGGGAAACACCCGCCGCGAGATCCTCTCGCTGATCCGGACCCGTTCCGGCGAGGCCGGGATCGTATACTGCCTCTCGCGGAAGGCGGTGGAAAGCACGGCGAAGTACCTGCGGAAGAACGGGGTGAATGCCCTCCCCTACCACGCCGGCCTCGACGCCGAGGAACGGACGCGGAACCAGGAGGCCTTCCAGGCCGACGAGGTGGAGGTCATCGTGGCGACGGTGGCCTTCGGGATGGGGATCGACAAGTCGAATGTGCGCTTCGTCATCCACCGCGACATGCCCAAGGACGTGGAGTCGTGGTACCAGGAGATGGGTCGCGCAGGCCGCGACGGTCTGCCCAGCGACTGCATCCTCTTCTATTCGTGGGCCGATGTGAAGATGCACGAGCGCTTCCTGAACGAGATCGAGGATCCCGAGCTCTGGCACGAGAAGCGACAGGTGACCATCGACCTCTTCCGGCTCCTGGAGCGCCGGGAGTGCCGTCACCAGGCGATCCTCCGCTACTTCGACGAGGAGATGGCGCCATGCGACAGTTCGTGCGACGTCTGCACCGGCGAGAGTGTGGCCGAGCGGGCGGCGGCGGCCCTCACCTCGGGGGTGGGAAGGCGCGCCGGGCGCGTGACCCCGGCGGGCGGGGGTGGCGGTGGATCCGGGAGTGGACGAGGAGCGGGGACGGCCGAGCGCACCCCCGAGGAAGCGGAGCGCTTCGAGCGGCTTCGCGCCCTCCGCCTCGAGATCGCCCGCGAACAGGAGGTGCCCGCATACATCATCTTCAGCGACAAGGTCCTCCACGAAATGGCCAACCGGCGACCCGGAACCCCCGGGGAACTCCTCGAAGTGCCGGGAGTGGGGCCGACGAAGCTCGAACGGTACGGCGATGCCTTCCTGGAGGCCCTGCGCGAAGCGGGCCATTGAGGGGGCGCGGCCGGAACCGGGTCAGGGTCACCGGGGGGCCGGTCAGGAGGAGCGTCGAAGGGGATGATCCGGGGGCGCCGGAGCCCCATCCCCCCACCCGGTGTACGACAGGGATGTTGGAGAACGGGTGTGGCGAAAGCCGTCGGCCCCTTGTATCGTGATCGATCCTTCCATCCTTCAGAACCGAATGCACATGACTTCCAGAGTCCGGGGCGTCCTCCTTGCGGGCAGCCTCTTCGTGGCGGGAGTGGCCACCACACAGGCCTTCGGCACCCATGAGGCCGAGACCCACCGTGTGTCCCTCTCCGATCCCGCGGTGACCCTCGAGCGGGTCGCGGTGGCCGAGTCGGTCGAATCCTCCGGCGCTCCATCCGCCGCCCCGACGGTCGCCGACACCCTTTCGACCCTCGACGGGGTCTTCACCGAGGAGCAGGCGCAGGCGGGCAAGCAGGTCTATGACCTGGAGTGTGCCCTCTGCCATGGGCCCACCGAGTTCGCCGGCCGGGTCTTCCAGATCACCTGGACCGGCCAGCCCCTCTCCTCGCTCTATCGGCACATCAGCCTCACCATGCCCCTGGACAACCCGGGTGGGCTCGACACCGAGAAGTATGTGGCGGTCCTCGCCTACATCCTCGAGTTGAACGGCTACCCTGCCGGTGAACGTGAGCTGCCCGACACCACCGACGACCTGAACGAGATCGTCATGGAGCGACTCCCCGACGCCGACGGTCGGAACGAAGCCCGCTGAACCTCTCCACGAACCCTAAGGATCCTCATCGATGATGCGTACCGGCCCCGCCACCCCCTCCCGCCCCTGGTCGCACCCGTCGAAGTCCCACCGGAACCCGGTCGAACACCGCCCCCCACCACCCGGAGCCCGCGTCGCCTCCCGTGACGGGAAGGCGGCCCTCGAGGTGAAGGTCGTGGGCACCCTGGTGGTGGCCCTTCTCCTGGGCCTCCTCCTGCTCCCCCTGGCACTCCAGGGACAGCAGGGGACCCCGACGGTGGAGCCCGACATCGGGGAGTGGCACTCCTGGGGTGGGGACTTCGGGAGCAACCGGTACAGCCCGCTGGACCAGATCAACGCCGAGAATTTCGAGGACCTCCAGGTGGCGTGGCGGTGGAGCGCGGCGAACTTCGGCCCCACCCCTGACAATGTCTATCGGGCAACACCCATCTACGTGGAGCGGGAGGGCCTCCTCTACACCCTGGCGGGCCAGCGGCGCGCCGTGATCGCCATCGAGCCCGCCACCGGTGAAACGGTCTGGGTCTGGCGCATGCCCGACAACCCCCGATGGGCCGCCTCCGAACGCCAGAACTACGGGAAGTCGGTGGCGTACGACGAGGTCGACGGCGAGGGGCGGATCTATGTCCTCACCCCCGGTTTCTGGCTCGTGGCCCTCGACGCCCAGTCGGGGCTCCCGGTGGACGGCTTCGGGATCGATGGCAACGGGATCATCGACCTGATGGCCGACATCGGGGACTATCCGTACGATCCGGTGGAAGGCCATGACCCCCGGGTGGGGCACATCACCACATCGGCAGCGCCCTTCGTGGTGAATGGCGTCGTCATCGTGCCGAGCACCGGCCAGCAGGGGTACTACCAGGTCTTCAAGGAAAACATCCCGAGCAATATCCTCGCCTACGACGCAGCCACGGGCGAAAAGCTCTGGCGCTTCAACATCATCCCCCAGCCGGGGGAGTACGGCAATGACACCTGGGAAGACGGGTCATGGGAGTACACCGGGAACCTGGGGTCCTGGGCCCCACTCGCCGCCGACCCCGAGCTGGGCCACATCTACATCGTGACGAAGGCGGGGACCAACGACTACTACGGGGGGCATCGCCCCGGGGACGGGCTCTTCGGCAACAGTGTCATCGCCCTCGACGTGGCCACCGGGGAGCGGGCCTGGCACTACCAGCTCGTCCGTCACGACGTCTGGAACTACGACACCCCCCACGCCCCACAGCTCGCCGATCTGACCATCGACGGGGAGCGGGTGCCGGCGCTGGTGCAGATCACCAAGCAAAGCTTCGTCTACGCCTTCAATCGCGAAACCGGGGAGCCCCTCTGGCCCTTCGAGTACCGCGAGGTCCCGCAGTCCGATGTGCCGGGCGAACAGCTCTCTCCCGTCCAGCCCTTCCCCACCCGCCCCGCCGCCTTCGAGATGCAGGGGCTCACCGAAGACGACCTCATCGACTTCACCCCGGAACTCCGCGAACTCGCCCTCGAGATCGTGAGCTCCTTCCGCATCGGCCCCCTCTTCAACCCGCCGGCGCTCCCCGACGAGGAGGCGGGCATCCTGGCCTCGATCCACTGCCCCGGAGCCAATGGCGGCGCGAACATCCCGGGAGGCTCGAGTCTCGATCCCGAGACCGGGATCCTCTACGTCGCCTCCATCAAGGGGTGCAGCGCCCCCCGTCTCATGCCGGGCACCGACGTGGACCCCGACTCCAACATGGACTATGTGACGCGGGGGCCCGGAGGGGTATCGGGGCCCATGGGCCTCCCACTCTTCAAGCCGCCGTACGGCCGCATCACCGCCATCGACATGAACACCGGTGAGCACCTCTGGTGGATCCCCAATGGCGACACCCCCGAGAGCATCCGCGAACACCCCCAGCTCGAGGGGATCGATGTGGGCAACACCGGCCAGCGCGCCCACGCCACCACCCTGGCCACGAGCACCCTCCTGATCTATGGAGAGGGGCGAGGGGGTGAACCCCGGATCCATGCCGTCGACAAGCAGACCGGCGAGCGGCTGGCCACCGTCGACCTTCCGGGACCCACAAGCACCGCCCCCATGACCTACATGCACGAGGGGCGGCAGTACCTGGCCTTCCCGGTGGCGGGGCAGGGTCGGACCGCCGAGCTCGTCACCCTGGTCCTTCCGGAAGGGAACTGACCGGCCGGGCCACCGTCCTCTCGATCCCCTCCAGGGCGAGGGGACGGTGGATCCGGTCCTTGGTGAGGAAGGGGAAGGTGAGCCATCCGGGCTCCGCCGCACGGCTCCACGCCGCCCGGGCCCCGTCGGGGTCCCCCAGTTCCTCGAGTGCCCGGGCCAGGAGCACCTCTTCGTAGATCCGCCAGCCCACCGCCCGGAC
>SLSF01000268.1 GCA_007130605.1 Gemmatimonadota bacterium
AATCCGGATCGGGCCATCGCGCCGCCGCCGCCCAACCCGGATTCTATGCGAATATCGACGAAGATCCGGAAAACGCCTTCGAAATCGCGGCGTTTTCCGGATTCTCGTCCTCCGACCTGCACTCCTCTGTCCATTTCAATCGACGCCTGCTTCGCGCCTCAGAAGTGGATCCGCATCCCGATCTGGGCCTGCCACTGCGAGGCGGGAACGACGAGGGTGTGGGGGAGGACGGGTCGGAGTCCGCCCGTCTCCTGGTCACGGACCCGGGTCCCGGTGAAGGCCACGATGGGCGGGTCGGTGGGGCTGGTTCCCTCGCCGAATCCGCCTGCATCCTGGCGCCTGTCGAAGTCGAGGATGGGGATCATCGGCTCGGCTTCCCAGACCCGGCCCCACTCCGAGTTCATGAGGTTGAGGATGTTCAGGAGGTCTCCGGTGATTTCGAAGCGGACGCCGGCCACTTCGAGGGGCTGGGCGACGCTCAGGTCGAGCATGTGGGTCATGGGGGTGCGACAGGCGTTTCGCTCCATGATGACGCCCCGCACATCGGAGAGGCAGTCCTCCACCTGGTTCACGAATTGCGCAAAGAGCGATTTCGTGACCAGGGACCCCGGGATGTCGGTGGGATTGTTCGGCACGAAGAGGAGGTTGTTGCCCGCGTCCAGGGGGATGCCGGGCCCCGGGTAGGAGTCGCCATTGATGTCGGAGGCATAGGTGTAGGAGTACGGCTGCCCCGACTGCCCCACATAGATGAGGGAGACCCGGGCGCCGCCCAGGCGCTCCGGCATGGCGGTTCGGGCGCTCAGAAGGTACTTCCAGGGACGGTCGAAGTTGGCGGGGCGGGCGGTGTACTGGTCGGCCACCCGGCCCACGGGGGTGGCAGCCAGGTTCGTCGCCATGTCGCCGAAGCCGAGGCTCTGCTCATCCTGGGTGCGGGAGGCGGTGACCGAGCCGGTGAGGGTGAGGCGGTCGTCGAAGCGGCGTTCGAGCTGGACGGTGGTGCTCCACGCCAGGGCGGCCCGCTTCTCGTTCTCGATCTGGAGCACCTGCGAGAAGCCATTCACCCGGCGGTCTGCCCCGTACCCACTGGTGAGAGGGAAGCCGTAGTGTGCCCGGTCCCCGAAGGCATTCTGGTACTGGGAGTCCCCCGGAGAGCGGGAGGGGGGCAGGTTGATGTCGCGGACTGCGGTCCGCGAGAAGGTGGGAATGAAGAGGGCCTCGGTGGTGAGGAGGATCCTGCCCGGGAGCTCCTGGTCCAGCGCCATGGTGATCTTGAGCTCACGCGGGAGGCGGAAGTCGTCGCGGAAGGCCACCACCCGGTTGTGGGTCTGGCCGCTCCCTGCCGCGCATTCGGTGGCTGCCGGCTGGCCCGGATCGATGGCCGGAGTGCTGGCGCCGGAGCAGACCAGAACGTCCCGTCCGAGCCCGGTGTGACGGATGGCGTCGGCCATCCAGACGTAGGGGAGGTTCGCCGTGAAGACCCCGAAGGTGCCCCTGAGCTGGGTCCGGCGCCCGGTGTCGGGTTGCCAATTGAAGCCGAGGCGCGGGCTGAAGGTCGGTCGGACCTCGGGGAGGTCGTCGGTGCGCAGCCCGAACTCCTGCTCCACCGCCTCATTCCACTCGGGCTCTCCCCTGAAGATGGGGACATCCATCCGCACTCCGTAGGAGAGGACGAAACCACCGGGGAAGGTGTGCTGGTTCTGGAAGTAGAGGTGGGGCTGGAAGACCGAGAAGTCGACCCCGGGGTCCTCGGTCCGGAGGACCTCGTAGTAGAAGGGGTCGCCGGCTTCGAGTGCCTGGAGGCTTTCGAAGCGGTAGTACCCCCGGGAGCCCGGGCGGAAGTCATGATCGAAGGAGAAGTAGTCGAATCCCACGCCCAGCGTCGTCTCCAGATCGCCGCGGTCGAAGAAGGTCCGGTTGGTGAGCTGGAGGATCGACTGGTCCAGGGCGCTCTGCTGCGTGAAGTAGCGCGACCCCGCCCGCACTTCCCGTCGAAGCGCCACGTCCTCGAATGTGCCCCGGAGCATCACATCGACCATCGGCGCGTTCGACTCAGGGCGCGCCCTGTCCTCGATCCGATGCAGATTCAGGGTCAGCTGGTTGGCGTGGCTCGATCCGAAGTCGGTGGTGAGCTGCGTCGTCACCGTGTGGCTCTCGCTCTCGGCCCGGAAGCCCGCCGACGAGAACTCGTACGGACGGGTGGGCGCCCGGTTCGGGGTCGAGTCCCTGGCCGCCCCCGAGTAGTTGTGGCGCATGGTGAGGCGGTTCGTCTCGGAGAGCTGCCAGTCCAGGCGAGTGAAGATGTTGCGCAGCGGGTTCGAGAGCGACACCTGCTCAGACACGCCCGGCTCGATCCCGTACTGGTCCCGGAGCACTGTCGCCACCCGGTCGATGGAGTCCGGCAGGACCCCGGTGGCGATGGGATCGTGGATCCCCCGGATGAAGCCCAGCGAGGGCTCATCCCGGTTCTCGAACTCGGTGGCGATGAAGAGGTGCACCCGGTCGTGCACGATGGGGCCACCCACATTGAAGCCCCACACGTACTTCATGAAGCGATCCGGCGAAATGTCCGCCCCCTCGAGTTCGAGGCTGCCGAAGAAGCTCTCATTCCGGTACTCGGAGAAGAACGATCCCTGCCAGACATTGGTGCCTCGGCGGGTGAGGGCGCTCATGGCGCCCCCGGTGAAGCCACTTACCCCCACATCGAAGGGCGCCGCCTCGATCCGGAACTCCTCGATGGCGTCCAGGGGGATGGGCTTGGCGCGCGCCGCCGCCCCGGGGACCCCGCTGGGCGAGGCACCGAAGACATCCTGGTTCAGCGAACCATCCACCAGGATCGAGTTGTGGCGCTCATTCTGCCCCGAGATCGACATCTCGCCCCCGTCACTCGTCTGCACTGCCACCGGCGAGAGACGGGCGAGCTCCATGAAGTTCCGCTCCGTCGACGGGTGGGCGGTCACCTCTTCGCGGGTGATCTGGATCACCGGCCCCGAGAGCTGGGTGTCGAAGCGCCGGTCCACCACCACATCGATCCCCTCGAGAAGGAAGTCGGGCGGAGAGAGGGCGATGTTGAGCCGGCGCTCCTCCCCTGCGTCGAGAACGACCTCCTCCACCACCTCGGTGCGATACCCCGTGGAGCGGACGGTGACCGTGTAGACGACCCCGGCCTCGAGTCCGGTGAAGGAGTATCGGCCCTGCCCGTCGGTGGCCCGAAGGGTCCGCACCTCGGTGTCGGCACGGAAGAGTTCGACCTGTGCCGCGGCGACTGCGGCGCCATCCGGGCCGGACACCGTACCGACGATGGAGGGTGCGTCCTGCGCGGCGACCTCCCCGATGGGGAAGGCGAGCAGCGCCAGGAGTGAGAGTGCGATGAGGGTGATGCGGGAGAACTCATTGATTCGAACGATGGAGCGCGCCATCAGCCATCCCCGGCCGGAAGGGTGTCGTCGTGTGCCGCGGAGGCGTCCGAACCGGGAGGTTGCGGAGTGATGATCACCGGGGCGGTCACCACGCGACCATTCACGATGAGCCGAACGAAGGTCTCCGCACTGCTCACACGCGCATTGATGATGGAGACTGCGATCGGGTTCGAGAGTCCCCGCGAAACGATGGGAATGGTCGCCAGGGCCGTGTCCGGGAGCTGCCATGACATCCGGAATCCGGTGGTGTCGAGCTCCTCGCCATCTGCGTCGAGGAGGACCGCCCGGGGCCGTCCGGGCACACCGGGGCTCACCAGGACGGGATTCGGTTCGATCTCGACCCGATCGAGTCCGGGCGGGTGGACATGGACTGGAACCGAGCCACTCCTCCGGGTAAAGGTCGCTCGAATCTCGCCCGATCCCTGTGCAACTCCCGTGATCCGGACCCGTCCGTTCTCATCCACCGATGCGACCTCCGCCAGCGAGGGCGGGTTCATGGACCACTCCACATCCGGCCTCCGATCGGGGAGGGGACTTCCGTCGGCGTTTCGCGGAATCGGTTCGAACTCAACGGACTCGCCCGGAGCGATGTGCGCAGAGTCAGGGGTGATCCGGACCTCCATGACCGCCTGTGGGCGGTTGGGATCGTCGCATGCGGCGAGAAGGACGCCGCCGAGCGCCAGAAGGATCCCGGACCGCAGGATGCGAGGTGCCCTCGCAAAGTTGCGGGGGGAACGGACCTGGAGTATGGAATGGGGCACAGGGATGCGCACGGCAGGGGATCACCAGGAAGGATTGGAATGGGAAGAGAGACCCACACTACCCCTCCCGCAACCGATCCGTCAAGAGAATTCTTTGAAGTGTACTGCGCGGCATCAGGAGCCGGGAGGACGCGCGATCCGATGGAGGACGACGCGCACCACGCCGAGTTCGTCCTCGGTCCGGCCGAGGATCCAGTCGTCGCCCACCTGGAAGGGGCGGAGGCCCGCCGGGAGGGTGAGTTGCCCCAGGAGCCGTCCGTCGGGGCTCAGGACGGTGGCGGTGCGGGGTTCGTCCTCGGCACCGAGGACCCGGTAGCCGATGAGCCAGAGCCTGCCCTCCGGGTCGATGAGGATCTGGCTGAATGCGGGGAGGCGGTCGGGGAGGTCCCGCTCGAGGCGGTTGCGGACTTCGTCCGCCCGGTCGCTTCCCTGGAGCCGCTCCGCTCCCTCGGACTGGCGTTCGATATAGCCTGCACGCAGAACGTCGGTGAAGGGAGGAGGTTCCCGGTCCAGACGGAGGGAGCGGCGGTGCGCCCCCTCGGCGTCAAAGACGTCCACCTGGAAGGCCGCGCCATTGCCCACGAAGACCTCCTCGCCATGGACCGCCGTGGAGAAGATGGCGGTGAGGGGAAGTGGTACCACGGGGCGTTCGTCCGAGCCCCCAGGCCGCCAGAGACGGCCCGGATAACGGGTGAAGATGCCGAGCCATTCCCCCTCGGTGTTGAATCGCCCGAGCACGTACTCGCCGCGGCGTACACCGCTCCCCGCGATGATCCCCTCCTCGGGATAGTGGATCAGCCAGGTGCCGTCCGGAAGGACCTGTGCGAAGGCGCAGCAACCTGCGGTCGCGATGCGGGTCTCCGGATCGACGAAGCGCTCGTACTCGAGGGCTGCGCGGTCGATGAAGGTCCCGTCCCGGTCGAAGCGATGGACACGCCAGGCGCCGAGTTCAGGAACCACGATCTCGCCCTCGGTCCCCCGATGCAACGAGAACGGGGGCATGGAGAGTTCCCCGGGGCCCTCGCCCCTCCCACCCCAGGAGGTCCGGTGGCGACCCTCGTCATCGTAGACCCGGATCTGGCTCGCGGGATCATGGTGCGCGACGATGATCCGTTCGTCGTCCAGCCGGAGGGCGCCCGCGACATGGCTGAGGAGATAGGGGGCCTCGCCGTCCACCTCGCCGATGGAGATGGCCGGCTCCTCCTCGATACGCCACTCGGCTCCCTCGGCCCACTCGGCCACCCACGGCGATTCCACGATGGTGACCCCGGCCGAATCCCGTTGCACGGGCTCGGGAGGAGGATCCCGGACCTCGCACCCGGCCCCGCACACCAGCAGGGCGATCACGGGGACCGTCGGGTGGCACGGGTTCCGGATCGTCATGGTTCGACTCCTCGAGGCGGTCGGGGCCGGCCGTTCGTTCGAACAGCCCCGGGGTCAACCTGA
>SLSF01000141.1 GCA_007130605.1 Gemmatimonadota bacterium
ATGGCTGCCCTCGAGAGGGGGGCCACCAGATCGGCCCGGCCCCCTGCATGGGAGGGGTCGGCGATGACCGGGAGGTGGGACTCCCGCTTCAGGACCGGGATCGCGGCCAGGTCGAAGGTGTTGCGGGTGGCGGTCTCGAAGGTGCGGATGCCCCGCTCGCAGAGGAGGACCCGGGTGTTGCCCTGCTTCATGATGTACTCGGCCGCCAGGAGCAGATCCTTGATGGTGGCCGACATCCCCCGCTTCAGCAGGATCGGCCGCTGTACCCGCCCCACTTCGCTGAGGAGGGCGAAGTTCTGCATGTTCCGGGCGCCGATCTGGAGGACATCGGCGTGTCCGGCCACCTCTTCCACCTGCCGGGTATCCATGACCTCGGTCACGATCGGAAGGCCCGAGCGCTCTCTCGCTTCGGCCAGGAGTTCGAGCCCCCGGGTCTTCATCCCGTCGAAGGAGTAGGGAGAGCTGCGCGGTTTGTAGGCGCCACCGCGCAGACCCCTCGCACCGGAGGCCCGGACCGATTCGGCCGTCTCCAGGATCATCTCGGCGTTCTCGACCGAGCAGGGACCGGCGATGACTGCGATCTCGGGTCCCCCGATCTCGATGGCACCCACCGGGATCCGGCTCGGTCCCGCAGAGAACTCCCGGGCTGCCAGCTTGTACGGCTTCATGACGGGATGGACCGATTCCACCCCCGGGATGGCCAGGAGGGGGGCGTTCTTCAACCGCTCCTCGTCGCCGATGCATCCGATGATGGTGTGGGTCTCGCCCTTGGAGAGGTGGGTGCGGAGGCCGAGGGACTCGATCCGCTCGCGGATTCGGTCGATCTCTTCGTCGGTGGCCCCGATGCGGGTCACGATGATCATGTCTTGCTCCTTCGGTGAGGTACGAAAAAAAGCGGCCCCCGGATCTTCTCCGGGGGCCGCCAGGGCTGCGATTCCGAGGGTCGAACGTCGGCTACATGGATCGCGCTCCGGGACACCCGGTGGGGAGTCCGTACCGATATCCATACCGATACCACGCCGTGGCGCCCGGACCGCTCAGGTCGGGGCGCAGGTGCGGTGTCTCCCCCTGGAGGGAGTCGACGGACCGCAGGCGGAGTGCATGCTTCTGGATTCGCATGATCCAAGTTTCACGAATGCCTCGAGGAATCGCAAGGGGCGGTCGCGGCGGTTCACCGATTCTCCGGTGGTTCGCCGCCTCCTTGTACTCGCGGGGCAGACCCCTACATTGAAGCTTCTCCCGAACTCAAGCCTGGATCGAGTTCGGAGCGGACCCGTCACCCCAGCCCCCGGCTTCGATGACCGCACCCATGCGCGAGCCCTCTCTTCCGCCCCCCCCGGGGCTGCGGACCGGTGTCCCCTTCTTCCACGGGGGGAGCCCATGACCCCCGGGCCCTCGACTGCAGCCGCAGGCAAGGCATCGGCCGCCGCCGCGGCTCTCTCCGAGGTCCGTTCCGGGCTGACCCTGGGTCTCGGGACCGGGAGCACCATGCGGTACTTTCTCGACGGACTCGCGCTGGCCCTCCGGGATGGTGGGCTCACCGGGATCCGCGGCGTTCCCACCTCCCACGACACCGAGACCCGCGCCCGTGCCCTCGGGATTCCTCTCGTCGAACTTCATGACGCCGGGAGACTCGACCTGGCCGTGGACGGGGCCGACGAGTTCGATCCCTCTCTCGACCTGATCAAGGGACTCGGCGGAGCGCTTCTCCGGGAGAAGATGGTGGTGCAGGCAGCGGACCGCTTCGTGGTCCTGGTGGATCCCACCAAGCGTGTGGGTCGACTGGGGACCCGTGCACCGCTGCCGGTGGAGGTGGTCCCCTTCGGTTGGAAGGCCCACATTCCCTTCTTCCGGGAGTGGGGAGCGGATCCGAGCCTCCGGATGACAGCGGAGGGCGAGCCCTTCCTCTCCGACAACGGGAACCTCATCGTGGACCTGGGATTTCCCGGCGGGATCGGGAATGCCGGGGAGCTGGACGAGGCACTGCAGCGCCGAGCCGGGATCGTCGAGTCGGGACTCTTTCTCGAGGTGGCGGACCGGGTCCTCGTCGGGGACGCCGACGGAGTCGAAGTCGTGGACCGGAAGGAGAGACCATGAACCGCGTTCTGCTGGCCCCATCCATCCTTTCGGCCGACTTCGGACGGCTCGCCGACGAAGTGCGCCGCGCCGAGGACGGTGGGGCGGACTGGATCCATGTGGATGTCATGGATGGCCATTTCGTGCCGAACCTGACCATCGGTCCGGCGGTGACGGCGGCGGTTCGGGCCGCCACTGATCTCCCCGTCGATGTCCACCTCATGATCGAGGAGCCGGAACGGTACATCCAGGACTTCGTCGATGCGGGCGCCGACTGGATCTCGGTGCACCAGGAGGTCTGCCCCCATCTCCACCGGGTCCTGACACAGATCCGCGAGGCCGGGGCGAAGCCGGGGGTGGCACTGAATCCCTCGACCCCGGTGGAGAGCATCCGGGAAGTCCTCCCCGAAGTGGACCTCGTGGTGATCATGAGTGTGAATCCGGGCTTCGGTGGGCAGCGCTTCATCGACACCTCGGCCGAGAAGGTGCGTCGGGCGCGGGACCTCGCCACCCTGGTCTCGAAGGAATCCGGGACCCGGGAGCAGCGGGAGCATCCCATCCGGATCCAGGTGGATGGCGGGATCGATCGCACCACCGCCTCGGGTGTCGTGGAGGCAGGGGCCGATGTCCTGGTGGCGGGCTCCGCCATCTATGGCCATGCCGAAGGGGTGGCGGTCGCCATCGAGGAACTCCGGGACGCGGTGGGAGGTGAGACATGACGACTCCGACGGATTCGCAAGGGAAGTCCGGCAATGGCCCCCTCCTGGACCCGGCGGCCTTCGTCCGCCTCCGGGAGTGGGGAGGCGACGAGCTCCTTCGCAAGATGATCGACCTCTTCCTCCAGAACACTCCCAAGCGGATGGAACAGATCCGTGCCGGGGTCCGCGACGGCGATGCCGAAGCCATCGAGGACGGGGCCCACTCCCTCAAGTCGTCGTGCGCCAACCTGGGTGCCGAGGCGGCCCGGAGCCGAGCCGCCGCCATGGAGCAGCTCGGCGAGGATGGCAGGCTCGAAGAGGCCCGGGCACTCCTTCCGGAGCTGGACACGCACTACGGCGAGACCGTCGACGCCCTCACCCGAATCCGGGATCGGGGCACGGTGGAAGCCCCCGATCCGGATCCTTCGCCCTCACCCAGGGGAGATTCCGAATGAAGCCCTTCATCGCGCTGGTCGAGGACAACCCGGACAACCGCCTCCTTGTGCATGCGATCCTCGAGGACCACTTCGAGATCGATGAGTACGAGACCGGCCGGGAGGCCCTGGAGGGACTCCGGAAACGGCCTCCCCAGCTCGTGCTCCTGGACATTTCGCTCCCGGAGATGGATGGGACCGAGGTGCTCAAGGCCATGCGCGAGGACGAGGCCCTCAAGAAGATCCCGGCCATCGCGCTCACGGCACACGCCATGGCGGGAGACCGGGAGCGCTTTCTGGGGCTGGGTTTCGACCACTACCTCACCAAGCCCATCGTCGACGACGAGATGCTCATCGAGGCCATCCACCAGCTCCTGGCGAGTTCCGGGGGCGAATGAGCTTCGCCTGGAGCACTCTGCCGGGTGCACTCCCATGGGCGGCTCCCGGGGGATCGATGCTCCAGGTGGAGGGGGGAGGGGGCTCGGGGTTCCTGGTCCTGGCATCGCTGGCCCTCCTCCTGGCCCTCGCTGCGGGCATCCTCTTCCTCCGGACCCGAGTCCGGCTCCGGGAGCTGGAGCGTGAGCACCGGGCCGCCCTCGGGGCCGCGGAGAAGGCGCTGGAGCGTGAACGGAAGGGGCGTCGGGAGTCGGAAGCGGCGTGGAAGGAGAGTGAAGCGCAGCTCCAGGATTTTCTGGACCATGCCCAGGATCTCATCCAGAGCACCGACCCGGAGGGCCGGATCCTCTACGTGAATGAGAGCTGGAAGCGGAGGATGGGGTACGACGAGGAGGAGCTCCGGGGCCGGACCATCTTCGACCTCCTGCACCCCTCCTCCAAGGCGTCGTACCGCGAGGTGATGGAGCGGGTCTTCCAGGGCGAAGCCGTCACCGACTTCCGGGTCACGATGAAGGCGAAGGACGGCAGTCTCGTGGTCTGCTCCGGGAGCTCCAACTGCCGGTTCGAGGACGGGCGGCCTGTCGCCACACGGAGCATTCTCCGGGACCGCTCCGAAGAGGAGGAGGCCGTCCAGCGCCTCCAGCATTTCCAGGCGAACCTCCAGGCGGTCTTCGAGAGCACCGGTGATGCCATCTGGTCGGTGGACCGCCAGTACCGACTCCTCACCTTCAACACTGCCTACGCCCTTATTCTCGAGGTGATCACGGGACGCTCTCCGGCGGTGGGAGATCCCCTCGATGTCCTGGTGGGTCCGGAGACTCTGGAGTGGTTCAAGGGCTGCTATGACCGGGCCCTGGCGGGGAGCCGCTTCTCGGCGGTCCGCGAGGAGCGGGTCGATGGCCAGCTCCGCACCTTCGAGCTCTACTTCAACCCCATCGAGGGCACGGAGGGAGGGCCGCCCGGAGTCGTCGTCTTCTCGAAGGACATCACCCGTCGCAAGAAGGTGGAGGAGGCCCTTCGGAGGGCGAAGCAGGAGGCGGAGGAGGCGAGCCGGACGAAGAGCCAGTTCCTGGCCAACATGAGCCATGAACTGCGCACACCCCTGAACTCCATCATCGGCTTCGCCAACATCCTCCTGAAGAAGCACAGCGACGAGATGGAGCCCCGGGAACGAGGCTTCCTCGATCGGATCCTCGTGAATGGGAAGCACCTCCTCTCCCTCATCAACGAGATCCTCGACCTGTCGAAGATCGAGGCGGGCCGGATGGAGCTCCAGGTGGAGTCGGTGGACCTGAGAAAACTGTCCCGGGAGACGGTGGCCCAGATCGAGTCCCAGGTGACCGAGAGCCCGGTGGAGCTCCTCTGGGAGGTGGAGGGGGATCCGGCACCTTTCCGAACCGATCGTGGGAAGCTGAAGCAGATCCTCATCAACCTGGTGGCGAACGCCCTGAAATTCACCGAAGAGGGGACGGTCACCATCCGGGTTCGCACCGACGAGGACGGCCGCACCCCTTCCGCAATCGAGGTGATCGACACCGGCATCGGGATTCCCGACGACCGGCTCGAGGCGATCTTCCAGGCCTTTCAGCAAGCCGATGCCGGGACCTCCCGGCGATATGGCGGCACCGGTCTCGGCCTCGCCATCTCCCAGTCGCTCTGCACCCTCATGGGCTACGAACTCACGGTGACGAGCGAGGTCGGTGAAGGTTCGGTCTTCACCATCCATCTGGCGCGCCACGACGAGGAGGGCGAAGTGGAGCGACTGACGGAGCTCGACCGGCCTCCCACCGCCCGCTGGGCCAAGGGGGAGCTCGGGACCCTCCCCGGACGCATGCTCGAGGGCCGCAAGGTACTGGTAGTGGACGACGAAGAGGACTCCCGCGACCTCCTGATGCACTACCTGCAGGACCTGGGGTGCCGGGTGGTCACCGCCAGTGACGGCGTGCACGGCCTCGAGGTGGCCCGACGGGAGTCGCCGGACCTCATCACCGTCGACCTGATGA
>SLSF01000285.1 GCA_007130605.1 Gemmatimonadota bacterium
CCACCTCATCGGAAGAGGATCCAGCAACCACTGTAGCGAAAACGCTACGTTCAAGGGCTGGAATGAAGATGGTTGTAGCGAAAACGCTACGTTCGAGGGCGGGGGCGAGAACTCCGCCTGGTGGAAGACCGGATCACCGGCCCCCGGGGCCACCACGCATCATCCCGCCCCCACCCCCCAGCGAGTACGAAATCGAGAACTGCGCCGACCGGGTCGCCCGGCTCGTCTCGCGGATCTCCCAGATGGTGAGGTTCCGGATCTCCGACTCGGAGCGCTGCAGCGCGAAGGGATCCCTGAGCGACAGATTCGCCGACGCCCGGTTGTTGAGGAAGCGGTAGCGGAAGGAGAGGTCCACCGACGCCTGCGACCCGTCGCGCCCCTGCACGCTCCGCCCCGCCGCCCGGTAGCTCATGCGGGTCTGGGCCGAGAAGCCATCGAAGAGATTCCCGCTCAGATTGGCCCGCGCCCGCCAGCCCGACGAACTCCGCGCAAAGCGACCGTCGAGCTCGCCCGCATCCCACTCCGTCCGGCTCCCGCTCAGGTTGACGCTCCCCCGCCACGTTCCCCGCCTGGGCAGCGAGAGGTTCACCGACGCGCCGGTCTGGGTCTGCGACGAGAGGTTGTCCCAGGTGGTGGTGGATACCCCTTCGGCGTCCACGGTCGTGATCCGCTCCCAACCGTCGTTGGTCCGCGACACGTAGGGCCCGACGGAGAGGTTCCCCAGCCGGCCCGACCAGTTCGCGTTCAGGTTCACCCGGTGGGTATAGCGGGGATCGATCTCGGGATTCCCCACCCGCCGCTCCAGGGGTTCGGTCGACTGGTCGGTGGGATTCAGGACATTGACACCGGGGCGCCCGATCCGCTGCGAGTAGGAGAGCCGGATCCGCCGGGAGTCGTCGATCCGCCAGTTCAGGTTCAGGCTGGGAAAGATGTCGAAGTAGGTGCCATCGATCCCCTCGGTCTCGGGAAAGGCCAGGTCCCACGATACATGCTCGGCCCGAAGCCCACCCTGGATCGAGAGCATCTCGGTGATGGGACGGTCGAGGGTCAGGTACGCCGAGTTGAAGCGCTGTTCGCGCTCGAAGCCCCGCAGATTCCGGATCCCGTCCCCCTCGGGGTCGTCGAACTCGGTGAAACTCCGCTCGTTGTCATTGATGTCGTGACGAAAGGACCAGCCGGTCCGGAGGCTCCCCTCGCCCAGCGGACGCCGGTAGCGGAGGTCCGCGCGGAAGGAGCGGTCGTCGTCGAAGCGATCCTCGAGAGTGTACTCGGCCGGCATGATCTCGTCGGCGTATCCCTCTTCCGCGACGATTTCCTCCCACGCCTCGCGCCGGTCGGTCCCGTCGCTCATCCGGAGCTCCAGGTCGAGGGTGTGGCGCCGGGGCTCCCACCGCCACTCGAAGCCGGTTCGGAAGTCCATCGACCGGGAGTCGGAGTCCTGCAGGTCGAAGCGGTCGTAGCGAAGCCAGGGGTCCTGGGCCTCGTCCATGTGGGTGGTGGTGACCTGCCCGTCGCGCTCGCTTCCCGAGCCGGAGTAGTCGGCCCGGACCCACATCCGTGCCTCGTCCCGCGGCGTCCAGGTCGCCCGCACCCCCAGACTCCCACCCAGCGAGTTCCCGGCGTTCCAGCTGTCCCGCTCCAGAAAGTCGTTGGGCTCCACAGCCAGGTTCTGCCGCAGGCGGTAGCTCTCGGTCTCGGAGTCGCTCCGGCGCACCGAGGCGTTGGCGTTGAAGACCCAGTCCCCCCGCTGCATGGTTCCACGGCCTCCGACGCCGGTGCTCCCCCGGGTATCGGCGTTGGCGAAGACGCTCCCGCTGAGCCCCAGGTCGACGCCTTCCTTGAGGACGATGTTGACGATCCCGCCCGTCCCCTCGGCGTCGAACTCGGAGCCCGGGTTGTCCAGGACCTCGATCCGATCGATGAGGTCCGACGGGAAGTTCTCGAGAAACTCGGTGAGCGACTGGCCGCTCACCGGTGCCGGTCGGCCGTCGACCCAGATGGCGGGCTCATCGCCCCTGAGCTCCACATTCCCGTCCAGATCCATGTCCAGGTCGGGCACGCCCAGGAGGGCATCGCGGATGGTCCCCCCCTCGGCTCCCGCCATGGCATCGACGGCGTACGAGGTGCGGTCGGCTTCGTACTCGATGGCCGGGCGTTCGGAAACGACGGTGATGGGATCGAGCTCCAGCGCCTCCTGGCTCAGGAGGATCTCGCCGAATTCGTAGATCATGTCGGGCTCGAGTTCGAAGACATCGGTGGTCCGACTCCCGTACCCGATGACCGAGATCTCGATGAAGTACGCCCCTTCGGCCAGGCCGTGCACCCTGAAGCGTCCGTCGAAACCGGTGCTCGACGTGGTCACCGACGAAGAATCGGCGGCGGCATTCACCTGCACGGTCGCGGTGCCGAGCCCATCACCCGTCTCCGCCGACAGCACCCGACCGGTCACCGTGCCCGTCCGATCCTGGGCCAGGGCCATCTCCGGAAGGAGAAGGAGAAACAACACGAGAATCCCGACCGCACCTTTCACCACGCATCTCCCGAAACTTGAATGACTTGGGGTTTCGAGAAGTTGGACCCGGAGCGGGGCCGGAGCGTTAAAAGGCCGTTGAAGCAGGAATGGCTTGACTCTACATAAACCCCATTATATTGTCATCCCTGTGACGATAAGACCGGGCTTACTGGCACCCCACTGACGATCCGAGGGGCATATGGGGCCGTACGACGACCAGATTCGTGAACTGAACCCGTGGTGGCACACGGCCTCTGCGGTAGACGACGACCCCCACCTGAGGGAGCTTGCCCGATTCGGCTTCAAATGGGATCCGCCTGCCCTGACAGCGATTCCATTGGTGCCCGGAGGCGTACACACACTCCGCGGTCCGCGACAGGTGGGAAAGAGCACGTCGCTAAAGCGCCTCATACGTCGGTTGGTCGACGCGGGAGAGCGGAGGGTGCTCTACTTCTCCTTCGATCTCGAGCGGCGGAACAGGGCAATTCGGGATGTGGTCATGCGTGCCAAGCGGCTTCATCCGGACCCCGACGGTCCCTGGTTCATCTTTCTGGATGAAGTCACCTCGATCGAAGCGTGGCAGCTCGGAATCAAGTACCTCTGGGACAACGGCACCATCCGCGATGACCTGGTCATCTGCACAGGCTCCTCCGGTCGAAGAATGGGAGCGGAGCAGCTTCCGGGTCGTCGCGGCAACGGCCGCGACTTCCTTCATCTTCCGATGTCCTTCCGCGCGTTCTGTCGATCCGTCCTCGACCTGACCCTTCCCGAAAGGACGGTCACTGCAGAGGAGTGGTTGACCCCTTCTGGAGAACGTCTCGCCCGGGAGCTGAACCTCCAGGCGGAGGCGCTCTCCGATGCGGTTGATCTCTACGCCCGGGTCGGCGGATTCCCCGCTGCAGTTCGCGACCACATCACCCACGGTGCTACAGGCGAATCGACCATTCCGATGGTCTGGGAGATCATCGCGGGTGACATACAGGAGGGCGGATACGACAAGCACTCCGCATTGCGCCTGCTGGAGCGCGTCGGCGTGGGACTCGGGAGTCCGCTGGCCTGGAGCACCCTCCGGGAGGCCATGGACGTAGGGAGTCACAATACCGCCAAGGCGTACACTCACCTTCTCTCGGAATCCTTCATCCTCCTCACCATCTTCCAGTGGGCACAGGGAGGTGGGTTCCGGCCTGAGCGGCAGCGAAAGATCTACTTCGTGGATCCCCTTCTCGCGCAGATCGCATCGACCCTGATTCCCGGAGGGAGGAAGCCGAACGAAGACGGCTTGAGGGAGGGCATTGTGGCCGCAGCGCTCTATGCGTCGGCCGCCCACCGGCTCACCTTGGCCGATCCCCTCCCGGGCTCGGTAGGGTTCTGGAAGTCGTCGGATGGTCGCGAGACGGATTTCGTGGTGCCCTCGAAGGCGAGCGTCCCCGTCGAGGTCAAGGGAGACTCGAAGCGGGGAGTCTCCGGAGCGAGACTCTCGATGCGTCGCACGTTCGGAAAAGGAATCGTCGTCACGCGCACGACCTTCGATCCGGACGAGATCCCCGCCCTGCCCATGGGGGTGTTCCTTGCGGGGCTCGCGCCACGGTCGGAGCGGCGGAGTGCAGAGCTGTAGAAGGCGTAGCGTCAGACGGTCACCCGCCGGGCCACCTCCACCGCCTTCCGGATGACTTCCTCTTCGTCGCAGATCTCGACGATCCCGTCGTGCATCAGGACCTGGCCGTCGCAGAGGGTGGTCCGCACCTGCATGCCCGACGCAGCGTAGACCAGCGCCGAGACCGGATCATGGACCGGCTGGGTCCGGGCCTCCGAGAGGTCCACCAGGATCAGATCGGCCGGCTCGCCCTCCTCGATCCGACCGGTGCCCTGGCCGAAGAGCTCGGCGGGGACCGTCGTTGCCAGAGAGAGGACCTCGTCCGCCGGGAGCATCGTGGCATCGGCCTCTCGGTGCTTCTGGAGGAGCGCCGCCATCTTCATCTCTTCGATGAGATCCAGGTTGTTGTTGGAGGCGGCCCCGTCGGTCCCGATGCAGACCCGGAGCCCCGCCCGCTTCGCCTGGGCGTAGGGGAAGATCCCCCCGGTGGCGAGCTTGAGGTTGGCCAGGGGGTTGGTCACCACCGTCGCCCCCTTCCCCGCCAGGAGCTCCATCTCCGCCTCGTCCAGGTACTGCCCGTGGGCCGCAATGAGATGGGGGCCGACGAGGCCCAGCCGGTCCAGATGCTCGGCCGGACGGCATCCATGTTCCTCGACACACCGCTCCACCTCGCCCGCGGTCTCCGAAAGGTGGATGTGGATCCGCAGGTCGTGATCGTGCGCCAGGCCTCCCACCCACTCGAGCTCCGCTGGGGGCACCGTGTAGACCGAATGGGGCGCCAGCGCGAGCCGGGCCCGACCCTCGCCCTCGCCTGCAGGGACCAGCTCCAGGATCTCCTCCTTCTGGCGCCGGAGCGCCTCGGGATCGCCCAGATCCAGCAGATTCGCGCCGAGCATGGCACGCACGCCCATCTCCTCCACCGCACGGACGAGGGCGCCCCGGTGCCAGTACATCTCGTTGAAGAAGGTGGTCCCCGAGCGGATCATTTCGAGGATGCCGAGCCGGGCGCCTGCATGGACGTCGTCGGCATCCAGCTTCCCTTCGGCGGGCCAGATCCGGGTCTGGAGCCACTCCATGAGGGGCATGTCGTCGCCGTACCCCCGGAAGAGAACCATCGCCACATGGGTGTGGGAGTTCCGGAAGGAGGGGAAGAGGTGGAGGCCCGAGCCGTCGAGGACCCGGTCCACCGGGGTGTCCGTTACGGTGGCGCCCACCGACCGGATCCGTCCCCCTTCGATGAGGACGGAGGTCACCTGGTTGTCGAGGAGGGCGTCGCGGATCAGGATCGTCAAGGGAGGTCTCCTTTGAAGGATGTGGAGCCCGACACTACTCCCCCGTCCCCCTCAGGATCCGCCCTGCCGGGCCCGGATGACCTGGAGGAGGACCGCCGCGGCCACCGTCCGGTTCTCCCGCTTCCGCTCCTGGAAGTCCTCGAGGGTCAGGGGCCCGATCCCATGGGCCCAGTTGTCGAC
>SLSF01000267.1 GCA_007130605.1 Gemmatimonadota bacterium
CCGATGTACCGACCGATACCGACGGGCGAGTTAGTAATTTGACCTTCGATAGCAGTGTTTTGATGTATGATGGGAGTCACTGCGATTCAACACATAACAACGTTCTTTACTATAAATACACTATTATTATTGACAAAAGAATAGGTCGCGGTATTGTTGATTCGAAATCCATTATCTGACTTATTTGATATACACTGTGGAGTTTAATATGAAATTACATAATAATACTTTCTTACCGCTAATCACCTTCGTCCTCATTGTTTTGATAGGTTGTGGCCAACCAGGTGCCAATCCCGAGAGAGTTGCGTCGGTGTATTTGGATGCCTATTACACCGGTAATTATGAGGAGGCCTACCAGTATTTATCTGAGAAAGATAAAGCGGTCATGAGTTTAAGGCAATATCGGTCTGAGCAAACTGAAGAAATGGGATTGATACCTCAGTTAATGTCATCACGAATATCATATGAAATTCGGAATATCACAGTTGTTGATAATAAGGCAGAAGCGGAGGTAAGAATCACACTCCCGGATTTTGGCACCATAGTTATGGATATTTTGGGCTCCGCATTTATGTCGGCCTTCAGGGATGAGATAGATGAAGATGAAATTGAAAAAATGTTGGAGGAGGAACTCGAAGGTGAGGATATTCCGATGACAACAACCAGTGAAACACTAACTTTAATAAAAGAAGACGGTGAGTGGAAAGTGTTTCTGAACCTTGAAGAGCAAAAGATGATTACCGAACTTTTAATTGAAGCTCAGCAATATGAAGATGAAAAAAAACTATATGCAGCCAAGAGCAAGTATGAAGCAGTTTTAGAATTAGACAGCGACCTTGTTGAAGCCTCCGAGAGAATTTCGGAATTAGAAAAAGAAATCGAGATCTTTAGAGAAAAACAGGAGTATATCGACAAGGTAGAGTTATACAATTTAACTGCCCGATATTATCAAACATTCCGTGATGATAGGGTTCCGGGAGTAGAGTTTAAGCTACGCAATAATGGTGACAGAACTCTGAAGTGTGTTGAAGTAACGGTTTATTTTAAGGATTCTGAGGGAAAAATAATTACCGAAGAAATCTATAATCCTGTATTAGTATCGAGGTATTCAATAGGTCGCGATAATAGACCTCTGAGACCGAATTACATATGGCAGCTTGAGCGTGGTAAGTTTTACCAAGCAAAATCTGTCCCAAGCGAATGGCAGGATGGTGCTGTATCGGCACAGATTACGGATATTGAATTTGATGATTAAAAATTTATTGGTTCAATAATCATAGAGAGAAGGTACCATGACTTGGTTAATTATAATATCGATAGTAGCGATATTATTATATTTACTTCTGCGTGATCAAAATAATAAGTCGTCAAAACGTACCGAGGCTGGGGATGTAAATATTATAAAGAAAAATTCCGGTAGTTTACACTATTCTATCAATGACAATTACTTACGTATTGATAGGCCTAATTTTTTCGGACAATGTCATGTATCTCCTAGTAAACGATATATACTCGGATGGTCAGATTTTCACTACGAAAGTGGAATCGGGGGTTATAGAGAAAAAGGTATGGGGAATTACATACTAATTGAAAGTGGAAAGCTGGTAGTCCGTGGTGAATTAGAAAGACCAAATGATGGTAAAGTATCCGATACTGGCACTTTCATCATAAACGATTGGATGTTCTCTGAAGGGCTAAAAGGAACATTCTACGTTTTTTCAAATTCCGGAGAGATAATTATCAAAAAACTGTTCAAAGCAAACTTGTATAACAACGGTATTTCAGCTGATTCTAAATATGCAGTATGTCAGACCGCCAACAGTGATTACGAGCCTCATAGCAGTATTCTTACAATCTTTGATATTCATAAGAGAACTTCCATTTCTGAATTCAAACCGCAATCCGGGTGGGCTCGACATTACCGGTTTGATTCCAATAATCAAATTATTGAATTAATTTATGATCAAGGAAGGTCATATCGGTATAAATTCGACGGTACCTTCCTTGACTTTGAAAAGTGGGAAAATGATAGAAAAACTTATGGCTCTGGATATGACTTGCATTCGATTGCGGAAAATCAACTAAAGGGACTTGAAGGTTCGGAGCTCACGACGTATTCTGAATCCATAGAATTACTCAATGGAGCATTGGAAAAGGGAGTTTCGGAATACACACAAGCTAAGATCCACAGATTGCTTGGAGAAATCTATAATCGTTGTGAGAAAAAGGAAAAAGCTATCGAGCATCTTGGTATGGCCTTGAAATTAAATCCCAAAGTAGGAGTGAAGCGGTTGTATGATTCATTAACCAAATCTTAAGACAGCGTATAATGTCCGTTGAGTAAAAAATATTATCGTTGTTAAATTAAGGAAGAACCAACACTATGGATAACTTATTCGCAATGGATGTCCAGAGGGCTGCAATCCAAGCTATGGAGACCGTATACATCATTGCTACATCAAGAAATATCGATACAATCAGAGGTAGGTACGACTTCCTCTTGACCGTTGTACCCACATTGAAATCCGCAAAACATCATCCTCAATATTCGACTCTGATTCAAAAGGCACTTGAGCAATTCAAGGCAATGCGACCTGCAAGTGTACCTCAAGATTACCAACTTGCAATAATTCAAAACCCGGATACATTTGATATTACTGAGTTCTATTGTGGTTCGCTTATCAATGCGATGAAAAGATTTTGTGAAAAACAATCGAAAGAAATAAAAGGCCTAAAAAAAGAAACTGCTAAAACAAAACGGATTTCAAAAGTTATGGATACAATAAAAGTAACGCGTAGCGAATTGGAAACAAAATGCATATCAACTACATCATACCCCACAGCATTAAATGAGATAGAGAAATTAGCAACCACATTTAGTCGTAATGTATGAAGAAATTTGACCTTAATATCGAAAAAGTGCTCGAAGACTGGGAGACCTATCACGCTATCCGAGAAGTCATTGCGAATGCACTCGACGAGCAGATTCTCACGAAATCAAAGGACATTCAGATATTCCAAGACAAGCAGAGGCATTGGCACATCAGAGACTTCGGGCGTGGTCTCAAGTATGAGCATCTAACTCAAAAGGAAAACGTAGAGAAACTCCGTCATCCGAACCTCATTGGCAAGTTCGGCGTGGGACTAAAGGATGCGCTTGCTACTTTCGACCGCAGACGGGTCAAGATTCTCATAAAATCCAAGTTCGGCAAAATCACTCTCGACAAATCTGAGAAACACGACTTTGAGGACATCGTTACTCTTCACGCTTGCATTTCTGAGCCGACAGAGCCAAGAATGGTCGGAACTGAATTCATACTAAAAGGCTGCTCGTCAAGCGATATGAAGAAAGCGAAGGGGCTATTCCTCAAATTCTCGGGTGAAGAGGTTTTTGAAAACACCAAATTCGGTCAAGTTTTGTCGAAGAATACTGAGTCCTCACGCATTTACATCAATGGTGTGCGGGTTGCCGATGAAGCAAACTTTCTCTTCTCCTACAACATCACTTCATTAACCACCGCAATCAAAAAAGCTCTCAATCGTGAAAGAACTAATGTAGGTCGTACCGCATATTCTGAGAGAATTAAATCGATATTGCTTTCTTGTAAAAATAAGGAGGTGGCTCATAAACTGGTCGAAGATTTGGAGAACTTCGAAACAGGAACATTGCACGACGAACTCAAATGGACTGATGTTTCGGTGCACGCGACTAAAATTCTAAATTCTGTATCAAAGGTAGTTTTTATGACACCTTCCGAACTCGTTCAAGCGAGTAAATACGTTGACGAAGCAAAGAGTTCAGGGTATCAAATTGTGACCGTTCCCGAAAATGTAAGAGACAAGATTGCTGGAAAAGCTGACATTTCGGGTAATCCTATACAAGATCTTTCACAATTCCAAAAGGAGTGGAACGAGAGTTTTGAATTTAAATTTATTAACCCAAAACGATTGACCCCTTCAGAGCGTGCAATTTTTGAAACTACTCCAAAAATATTAGCGCTTATCGGAGGTTTACCCAGAAATGTGAAGAAAATAAAAATCTCTGAAACAATGAGGATAGATACACATTCATTTAGTGAAGCTCTGGGACTTTGGTCTCCACCGGATATAATCATAAAACGTACACAACTCAGTAGTCTCGAAAACTATGCGTCTACACTGCTCCATGAGATTGCCCATGCCCGAAGTGGCGCACCAGATATTTCAAGCGAATTTGAAGATTCATTGACAGAGCTTCTGGGGAAAACAGGTTCTAATATTAATGAAGTTAAGTCCAGGAAAGGCTAACTCTCAATATTTTTAACGAGATCGAATAAAACTATAATGAAAAACAACGAAGCGTAACAGCGAATCACAAATAATAAGAAATACTTTAGCAGCACACTCTCTCGAAAGGTGCGAAACAGCCAGGACTCACAGAGTCTGTACACTTATGTTGTGTAGTTCTACTCTACAGGCAGCAGCAATGATTAATCTAAATATTATATGTCGAAATATATTGAATATAAAGATAAATTAAATTATATCGCCGCAGATATTATTAGAAATACCCCTGAAGATATACAAGATATTGTAAAACGAAATATAGCAATATCATTATTTGGCAGAGATGGAGAACCTATTTATGTAGAGATGAATGATTATGAAAAACACTTTTATATATTATTCTACGGTCTTCACGAAATTATTGAATCATATGAACAGTTAAAAGATTTTGAAATATTTATCAAAGTATTTCCATATAAAAGATATAATATATCAAAAGCAAGGTACTTGCGATTTATTATCGGCTCATACCTGAATGAGATGTATATATTGAGAGAGCGTTTGCTTGCGTATGTTAAAAAAATTGAAAAAGAATATAGGAATACAAGAATATACTCGAATGTTCAAAGAGTAACTAATCCAATTTACGATAGAGTCATAAATTCGCTAAGTAAGATATGCGAAGTTAGAAATACGCACGTACATGTTAATAGATATTATGATGATTTAATTAATAGAGTTATAGGATTCGAAATAGTAGTACAAGATGATAATACGAATATATTTTATCCAAAGTATAACAGTGAATATAAGAAAATCAGGAGTAAATGGAAAAAGACCATAGGTGAGAATAATCGTGCAGTGGATGAATTGTTGGATTTTGTGTTTGCTGAATTGATGGATGTAGTATTTAAAATTAATTCAGAATTAAATCAACCCTCGGAATTCCAGTAAAAAAATAAATTGCCGGAGCCTAACTATTTGGCAACAACGGCTCACACGCTATTTTAGTTTTTAGTTCTTGGGTTCGCCCAAACCCCGTGGCAGCAGGTTTTAGGGTGAGAAATGGTTGTGCGTCATTAATGTGATGCAAATTATAATAATATTTTATTTATATATGTCAAACATAAAAGTTACGCTTCTTGAAAACAGTAAAAGATTCACAAGGGAATCACTTAAAAAAGCTATAGATGCAGAATCTGATATTAATCAATGGCAATTTGCAATTCTATTAATCATACAAGCAATTGAATTGGCTTTGAAAGAAAAATTGCACAGAGAACATGA
>SLSF01000115.1 GCA_007130605.1 Gemmatimonadota bacterium
ACGAGGACAAGGCCGCAGGGTCGGGCTCCCTCCCAGGCGTCCAACCGGTGGTCCTCCGGCACCTCGCTGAAACTCCGATACACCTCGATCCCCTGGGCGTCGTCGGGCATGACGAACCAGTTGAGAGGATGGTCCAGCCCCTGCTCCGGGGTGCCCATCCGGCCCCGGATCCCCAGGCGGGTGCGGCTGGAGCGCAAGCTGGGCCCGACGTCGGGGGCCGGACGACCGTTGATGAGGACCTGCATACATCCCCACCCTTCGGTGCTCACCAGGTACTGCCCGTCGGGGAGCTGGATGCTGTAGGCCTGAGGTACGTCTCTGGGGCGCACGGCCGTCCGACGAAGGCCGTCCACGCCGTCCAGAACCTCGGTTAGATACGCCCGATCCTGCGCCAGGATCTCCGCTCGGGTCAGGAAGACGCCGTCCTTCTCCTCGCGTCGCTGGGCAAAGACCTCCCGTCCCCGGGCACGACCCGTGCGGGGGACCTCCACCCGGATGGGGTTCAGCTCGATCGCTTCGGCGGCAATCTGAAGGATCACCGCCAGCCGTTCGCTCTCCGCCAGCTCGACCTCCTGCTCGACCGGTTCCTCGGCATACCCCAGGCGCTCGATCCTGAAGGAGTACGAGCCCGCCGGGAGCCCCAGAAACTCAAAGGCTCCACGGTCGTCGGTGGTGCGGCGTGCCACCACCTCGCCCCCCTCGTTCAAGAGGACGACCCCTGCAGTCACGACCGGCTCTCCCTGAACCAGATCCACCACGTGCCCCTGGATCTCGCCCAGAGGTACCGGGTCCTGCGCGGCCGCCCGCTCCGCCGAAAGGGCCCCGACGATGAGGCCTGCCATGAGGAGGATGCCGACCCGAAACGCTCTGGGGTTCTCAGGGACGATCATGCCGACCTTCTCCTTCAATCGGTTCCCAACGCGACCAGCTTGATCCGGGGGTAGGGATCCGCGGAAGCGAAGAGTGCTCGGTCACCCCCCGCCCAGAGGATGCGGGGGAGAGTGTCCCCGAGGTATGTGCCCTCGCCGGCGTGCACGTCCAGCACGAAGGTCTCGAAGGACGGGCGGGCCACCCCCGCCTCGAGGTCCTCTACACTCCGCCAGGCGAATTGTACGACTACCACCGGTGCATCCGCCACCGCCGTGACCCCCGTGAGGGTGTGGACCACGGGGCCGTCGGGACGCTGCAGTCCCACGCCCGGCTCCCCTTCGGGGCGGGGGCGTTCCTCCACCGGCGGGACCGCCATCCCCTCGAAGGTGGCGTGCCAGAGGAGTCGGCCCTCGTTTGCGCTATACGCCTCCACACGGTTCATCGCGGTCAGCCCAAGGATGGTGGTGTCCCCCTCCGGGCAGGCGATCACCCCCTGGTTCATCCGCTCTCGGACAAGCCAGTAGTCGTAGCGGTAGGGAAGGGCGAAGGCGTCCACGCTTTGCCCGTCACCGTCGAGTCGATGAAGGACGGGCCCGGGCTCCGCGTCCGGGCTCGGAAGGCCCATGTGCACCACCACTCCACCCGCCGACGTACACCCGTGACCGGGCCGACCTTCCAGCGTGAGCCGGTCCTGGAACTCCCACCCCTCTGCGCCCGGGCTGAAGCGGTGGATCCCCCGGGGCGGGTCCATCACCCAGAGCCGAGCCGGGCTTGGGACGAGGAGGAGGGACGGATGACTGAACTCCCCCGGACCTTCTCCGGGCCCTCCCAGCGACGAGAGGTGGCTCCCGGCGGGGTCGTAGAACCGCACCTCGGCCGCCTGCCGGTCCACCACCCCCACCGTTCCGTCGGGGAGAAGGCGCGCGTCGGCGATGTCCCCCAGGACGTACTCGTCCGGGCCGTCTTCCACTCCGATGGTCTGGAGTACCGTGTGACCGAGGAGGAGGGAACCGAACGCCCGTGCTGCTTCCGGCGCAGGGGCGTCGGGGTCGGCCGGGACGAACACAGCCTGATCCGGGTGCGTGGCCAGCGAGTCGGGGATGGGGTGCTCCACCACTCCGTCACGGCCCGCCTCCCCCGGTTCGCAGGCTGCAGGGAGAAGCACCAGGAGGAGTATCAGCAGGAGGGGCGCCCGGCTCGGGCGGGGGTGCTCGGAGCCCGCAGCGACTCGCCCTGCGCGACCCATCCGGGGACGGATCGGATGGGGACGGGACCGGAGTCTTCGCCTCATCGTCTTGGCCTCCTTCACCGAACCCCGCCATGGCTGACCGACGTCTCCGTTCGGGCGCCGAGCGCCGGATCGTCGGATCCGACACGCCTCAAGATGCCGACCCTCACGTATCGGTGCAAGGAACTGTCTCGCAGAACCCGAAGTCGCATTCGCACATCACGAAAGGACCTGCGCCGTCAACGCAGTTGATAAGGAAGGGCCCCGCAACGTCACCATGGTCGGCCGCCCATTCGCTCAGGCCAGATCACCACTGCCGCGCAAGGCATCACTTCCGTTGTATCCAGTACCGGACGAAACGGTAGGGGAGCGGAGTCGAGATGGTTGTAGATCTCCACCCCCTCCACCTCCCCGGTCGGTGTGTCCAGGAGGTCCTCGGCCCAATATGGGTCTCGCACCTGCTGAGCCCCCCAATACACTACGATCAGGCACCCCACGTCCGCCCTCAGGCTAGTGGAGGGCCGATTGGGAACCAGGTTCTTGTTCCGGAGGAGGTCCCGGACGGTCCAGGATCCCTGGAAGTCTCGGTCCGTGGGAAGCAGAACCCGGTTCGACCCCACGGCGGGTGACCGGGCCCATCGTTCGTAGAGCCCCTCGTAGGTAGCTCGGTTCAGATGGCTCGCCCTGCGGGCGGTGACCTCCAGCGGCTCCAGGGGGAGTGCGTCGGGGGCCATCCGGACGACGACGTGAAGCACACTGTCAGAGGCGAGGTCCAGGGGCTCGGTGACGACCGGCTCGTACCCGAGACGGGACACCCTCAATCGATGGATCCCGTTACGCCGAGTCCCCACGGCGAAGGCGCCGACGTGATCGGTCCTAGTCTGACGAACCGTGTCCCCAGCCGCGTCCAGCAGTTGAACCTCGGCGCCCGAGATGGGCGCTTCGGAGCGTTCGTCTATCACATATCCCTGCAGCACCTGTCCCTCGGACGGCGCGGCGATCAGAAGCGCCAGACCGGAAGCCACCATCCAGGGGATACCGGTCCAGGTCGGCAGGGATTGGTTCGCGTTCCTGATTAGACTCATACTGAGATCCCCCTGCGACTTCCGAACGGTCCTCCGGTCCTAGCGCAATGGGGCCGGGAGAGCTCCAGCGCATGCCGGAGCACCTGCTGCCGGATCGCCCCCCCGGACCGCGGATTGCCGCCCACGAACTCAGTCCGGCTCACAGTCGATCCCATCACATGGCTCGAGATCGCAGTCTTCGGTGTGGCAGGTATCCCGCTCTGTTTGAAACCGACCGACACCTCGTCGAACTTCCCGAACCGACTCAGGTACTCCATCCCCTGCTCGGGCATCCAGTCCACGGCAATTCCCACGGCCTTGAAGGCTAAACCCTGTTCATCCGCGAGCCGGGCGAGCGCGAGCTTCAGCTCTTCGATCGCCGCGGGGAGCTCCGGAACGTTGGACCAATGGCATCTCGAGCTCCCCACGAAGGCCAGGACGAGGTGGGGCCCCTCCTGCCGGGTGTACGCAGGGCGGTACCTGTCCCCCTCACGTTCCCCGACTACCCAAGGAGCCGGCTCGAGAGCGATCCTTAGGTTGTAACGCTGGGAGAGCCACAGCCCGCTAGTGAAAAAGAGGGCGAGCAGAAGGACCGAGAATGCCCACCGCACCGCATGGCTTGCGGAACGACCTCGGGGCGGGGGGAGAATCACTTTAAGCGCTCATGCGTGAGGGTCGCCCTAGCTACCGGGTGGTACCAACATC
This sequence comes from Gemmatimonadota bacterium, assembly GCA_007130605.1. Lineage (GTDB taxonomy): Bacteria > Gemmatimonadota > Gemmatimonadetes > Longimicrobiales > Gaopeijiaceae > SLBA01. The sequence goes on from SLSF01000115.1 coordinate 3,868, forward strand.
AAGTACCACTAGTGAATTTCACTAATCGGGGTGGGGATCCTAGCTGTCAATAGAGTTCACCACCTGGGATACGGCGAAGAGGACCATATGTGGATCAACGAGATAGCCGACGGCCGCGCACCTGAAATGAGGGTGTCCCATCTTTAGTGGAAATTGAAGTGACCTCCAACCTCAGGCAAGGTGGGTGTGCTCGCACGCCACGATTACCGAAAAAGAGGAAGGAGGCCACCGATGAGAAGGATGCCACAGCTGGTAGAGAGAGGCAAGAAGGACCGGCGAGCCGAACGGAGCAAGTTGGGAGGCGATCGAAGGACTGGAGGTGGACGCACGGGTGGAGTTGATCCGGGCCCTGCTGCCACTGGGTTTGGCAGAGGTGGGGCGGATGCTGGACGAGGAAGTGGAGCGGTTGGCGGGGCCGAGACACGGACGGAAGGCGGAGGGTGAGCCGAGACGCTACCGGCACGGCAGCAACCCCGGCTCGGTCCAGCTGGGCGGCCAGCGACATCCGATCCGGGTGCCGCGGGTGCGAGACGAGCACGCAGAGGTGAAGCTGGTCTCCTACGCCGCGCTTCACGGCTCGAGCGGAGAGGTGGATGAGGGGCTGTTCCGCAAGGTACTGCGAGGCATATCGTGCCGGGACTACGAGGAGGCGGTGGAGGCGGTGCCCGGTGCGATCGGGATGTCGAAGTCGCAGGTCTCACGGGAGTTCAAGAAGGCGACGGCGGCGAAGCTGAAGGAGTTCCAGGAGCGGGACCTCGCCAGCTACGACGTGGTGGCGGTATTCATGGACGGCAAGACGTTCGCCGACGACCAGATGGTGATTGCGCTGGGCGTGACCATGGACGGCGACAAGGTGTTCCTCGGCTTCGAGCAGACACACACCGAGAACGGGGCGGTCATCACCTCGTTCCTTCGCTCGCTGAAGGATCGGGGGCTGGACCTCTCGGCGGGAGCGCTGGTGGTCGTGGACGGGGCCAAGGGACTGCACTCCGGGGCGCTGGGGGCGTTCCCCGGCCAGGTGCTTATCCAGCGCTGCCAGTGGCACGAGCGGGAGAACGTGACGTCGTACCTGCCGAAGAAGGAGCAGAAGCAGTTGCGAAAACAGCTCCAGCGGGCCTACGAGCGGCCCACCTACGAAGAGGCGAAACGGGGGCCTGAAGGCGATCCGGGCCGAGCTCGCCGAGGCGAACCAGTCCGCGGTGAGGAGTCTGGACGAAGGGTTCGAGGAGTCGCTCACCTTCCACCGGCTCGGCGTCTTTGCGCTCGTGGGCCGATCCCTCAAGACCACCAACGTGATCGAGTCCGTCCACAGCATGGCCGAGCAGCGCTGCGGCCGGGTGGACCACTGGAAGAGCTCCAACCAGAAGCACCGCTGGCTCGCGACGGCCCTGCTCAACATCGAGCCCCGGCTCCGGAGGCTGCTCGGCTACCGGCACCTCCCGCGTCTGCGCGCCGCGATCCAGAAGGAACTCGGGATCACCCATCCCGATGGCCACGCACGCTCCGTTGCCTGAGCAGGGGGTCGCTCCAGTTTCAACTAGCTTTGGGATTGCCTCACCTGAAATCTGATCCGCCCGACCTTCCCGAGGCGTACACCACAACCGGACCCACCCATGCGGACCTTGAAACTCCCGATCATGATCGTTTGGCTGGCGCTCCCCGCTGCGGGTCTGGGG
>SLSF01000244.1 GCA_007130605.1 Gemmatimonadota bacterium
CCCTGGATCTTCGTTGGCCCGCTTCACCGATGCTAGTGCATCGCTTTCAGCGAACCGCCTTGACCAGGACACGCAAGACCCCGTCCCAGTGGTCCCTGCCCTTCTTCAACATCCTTTTAAAGAAGGTGCTAAAGAGCAGATGGGCCCGGCGGCCACGAGCATGCCGGGCTTTTTCGTCTCTGGTGGCGACGTACAACCGAAAGGACCGACCGAAGCTCATGACCACCACGACGACCCGCTCCCTGTCCATGTGCATGTCCATGTGCATGTGCACCTGTCCCCGAGAGGGGCTGGGCGCGGCGTCGTGCAGGCTCGAACCCGAGCGCGCATGAGCTGAACGGATCGAGTTCTCGGTCCTCCCGCCCGGCCCTCCTCCGAGGGTCGGGCTTTTTTTGTACCCATTCTTCACACCGGAGCGATCATGAGCACCACACAGCACACCACCCCAGACATTCAGTCCACCGAAACCACGGCCCCCGGTCCCCTCCACGGGCTGGGGCTCGGCACCCGGGCGGTGCACGCCGGCCAGGAGTCGCCCGATCCCGCCACGGGCGCCCGTGCGGTACCCATCTACGCCACCACCTCGTACGTCTTCGACTCTCCCGACCACGCCGCCGACCTCTTTGGGCTCCGGGAGTTCGGAAACATATACTCCCGCATCATGAACCCCACCGTCGACGTCTTCGAGCGGCGAATCGCCGAGCTCGAGGGAGGGGTCGCCGCGGTGGCCACCGCCAGCGGGCAGTCGGCGCAGACTCTCACCCTCCTGAACCTGGCGCAGGCCGGTGAGAGCATCGTGGCGTCGTCCTCTCTCTACGGAGGGACCTGGGCGCTGCTCCGGCACACCCTCCCGCGGCTGGGGATCGAGACCCGCTTCGCCCCGAACGATGCCGCCGCCATCGAGGCCGAGATCGACGAGACCACCCGGGCCCTCTACGTGGAGACCATCGGGAATCCCGCTCTCGACGTGCCTGACCTGGAGGCGCTGGCCGAGGTGGCGCACCGGCACGGCCTCCCTCTGGTGGTGGACAACACCTTCGCCACCCCCATCCTCTCGCGGCCCCTGGAGCATGGCGCCGACCTGGTCCTCCACTCGGCCACCAAGTGGATCGGGGGGCATGGCAGCGCCATCGGGGGCGTGGTGGTCGATGGAGGGCGCTTCGACTGGGGCCATGAACCGCGCTTCAGGGAGGTCTTCGGCGCCCCGGAGCCAGCGTACCATGGTCTGAACTTCGCCGAGACCTTCCGGGAGTTCGCCTTCGCCATCCGGCTCCGCACCGTGCTTCTCCGAGACCTCGGTCCGGCGCTTTCGCCCTTCCACGCCTTCCTCTTCCTCCAGGGGCTCGAGACCCTCCCCCTCCGGATCCGGAAGCACGCCGCCAACGCCCTCCACCTGGCGCATTTCCTGGAGAACCATCCGGCGGTCCGCTCCGTCCGCTACCCCGGGCTTCCGTCGCACCCCACCCACGAGACCGCGCTCCGCTACCTGGAGGGGGGCTTCGGCGGGGTGCTCACCTTCGAGGTCGAGGGGGACGAGGAGGCCGCCCGTCGCGTCATCGAGGGCACCGGACTCTTCTCCCTCCTGGCCAATGTGGGCGATGCCAAGAGCCTGGTGATCCACCCCTGGTCCACCACCCACGAGCAGCTGGCCGAGGAGGACCGCTTCGCCGCCGGGGTCACCCCGGGGCAGATCCGGCTTTCGGTGGGCATCGAGGACGCCGAGGACCTGGTGGCCGACCTCGACCGAGCGCTCGACCGGGGAGGCCGGCCATGACGCACCCTCGTCCACACGCTCCCCGACCTCCCGGCGCGCCCCGACCTCCCGGCACGCCCCGACCTCCCGGCGCGCCCCGACCTCCCGGCACGCCAACACCTGCCGGCACGCCAACACCTCCCGGCACTTCGCCATCTCCCGGCACTTCGCCCCCCACCGGCGCGCAGGGCAGGGTCGGCCGGGTCGTGGGTGCCACCCCTCGACCTGCCCCGGAACTCCGGACCACGCAATTCGGCGCACTCCGGCTTCCCTCGGGAATCGAGATCGCCGGCCTCGAAGTGGGGTACACCCTCGAGGGTCGCCCTGAACCCGATGGATCAAATCTGATCCTCGCCTTCCACTCCCTCACCGGGGGACCGGACCCCGGGGCGTGGTGGCCTCGCCTCCATGGGGAGGGGCGACTCCTCGATCCCTCCCGCTGGGCGATCCTGGCGCCCGCCTTCCTGGGCTCCCCCTTCGGGACCCGGGTCCTCGACCACGAGGGGCGTCCGATGCCCACCTCGAGTTCGATCCTGGGGGACTCCCCGGAAGATGCGTCGGAGGCGGTGGAGGGAGGCACCGCAGTGGTGGGGTCCGCAGCGGGAAGCATCACGGAGGGTGGTGCCACGAAGGAGGGCGCCATCGGGGAGGGCCCCCCGGCCGGGATCACCTCGCGGGACCAGGCCTTCCTCGTGGAACTCCTCCTCGACCGGCTCGGCCTCGCCCGGGCCTGCCTCGCGGTGGGGGGATCCTTCGGGGGGATGGTGGCGCTGGAGTGGGCCGCGCTGGCCCCGGCCCGGACCGACACCGTGGTGAGTGTGGCGGCGCCGGCTCGGCAGACCGCCGAGGTGCTGGCGAACCATCACCTGCAGCGGGAGGCGATCCGGCTCCTTCCCGGGGCCGCAGGGGTGGCCCTCGCCCGCCAGGTGGCCATGACCACCTACCGGACCGGCGAGGAGTTCGAGGACCGCTTCGGTCGTCGCCGACGCGAAGACGGGCTTCCGGAGGTGGCCTCCTGGCTCGAGCACCACGGGCGGAAGCTCGCCCGGACCTTCCTGCCGGCGCACTACCGGGCCCTCCTGGAGACCATGGACCGCCACGATGTGGGAGCGGGCCGGGAAGGGGGCATCGGGGGTGCCCTGGCCCGCTTCCGGGGTCGCCTGGTGGGGGTCGGGATCCCCGGCGACCGACTCTATCCCGCCTCCGAGGTCCGGCGGTGGGTCGATGCGGCGCAAGCCGCGCGCCGGGCCTCACGGTTCGGCGGACCTCCCACCGAGTACCGGGAGATTCGGTCGATCCATGGGCACGACGCCTTCCTCCTGGAGGTGGAGCAGGTGGGGGTGATCCTCGAGGACCTCCTGAACCGGGCTCCTTCGGACCGGAGGTCCTCATGACGACGACACAGTGGGCGGCACTCGACACCCGGCCGCGGCAGGCATCGCTGCCGCCCCTGGTCCTTGCCGGATGCGGGACGGTGGGTGGGGCGCTCCTGGACCTCATCCGCGCGGGCCAGGGGTCCGATGATGCGGTGCGTTCGGTGCTGGTTCGCGATCCGGAGCGGCCGCGCGCGATTCCCCTCCCCCGGGGTCGCCATGTCACCGACCCCGGAGACCTTCCGGTGGAGGGAGGGGCGACGGTGGTGGAGGCGCTGGGCGGAGAGGAGCCCGCCCTCTCCCTGGCCCGTCGCACCCTCCGGGGCGGAGGCACCTTCATCACCGCCAACAAGGTGCTGGTGGCCGAGCATGGCATCGAGCTCCAGACGCTGGCCCGGGTCCATCGAGGTCGCTTCGCCTTCGAGGCCTCGGTGGGCGCTGCCATGCCCATCGTCCGGCTCCTCCGGGACCTCCCTCCGGAGGCCGAGGTCCGGCAGGTGGAGGGGATCCTGAATGGCACCTCGAACTACCTTCTCGACGCCCTGGGCCGGGGAGCCCGATGGGAAGAGGCGTTGGCGGAGGCGCAGCGGCTCGGCTTTGCCGAGGCGGATCCCGGCCGGGACATCGATGGCCGGGACGCCCTGGACAAGGCGTCGATCCTCGGGTGGCTCGCCTTCGGTGTGGCGCCCGCGGATCTGCTTCGCTGGCGAATCGGGATCCTCCCCGATCCGGAACTGCTGGCGAGGGAGGCGCGCCGAGCCGGTGGCGTGCCCCGGCTCCTGGCCCGGGTTCGCCCCGTCGAGGGCGCGACCCTCCGCATCGAGGCGAGTGTGCATCCGTGTGTCGCCCTCTCCGGTTCGGAATGGGCCGGGGTGCGGGAGGCGGGGAACCGGGCCGAGGTCCGAACGGAGCGGGGGGGCGTGCTCTCGGTGAGTGGTCCCGGGGCCGGGGGCGATGCCACCGCCACCGCCCTCCTCCCCGATCTTCGGGACCTGCGGGCTCCACACCCCGGGCCGGAGCTCCGACCGGGGGGGGCGCCGATCCCTCCCGAGCGAGGAGCCGAGAACCGCCACCGCATCGAGAACCGGGACTCCATCGAGGCCCGGGACTCCATCGAGGCCCGGCACCGCGCCGAGGCCCGGGACTCCGCCGAAGCCGCACACCGCAGGGAGATCTGGCAGCACGATCCTGCCCGCCACCGCACCGAGACCCGACCCTCCACCGAGATCTGGCACCTCTCGGCGGACACCCGGATCCCGGGGCTGCCGCAGGTGGAGGTGCGGGACCGCATCGAACGGGTCCTGGATCGGGCGCAGATCGAGCGGGGGCGCTTCGAGCGGTCCGACGGCCGGTGGCGGGTCCGGATCGAGACCTCGGCCACCGCGCGGGTCGTCCTCATCCGGGAGCGGCTCTCGGCCCTGGACCTTCGGCCCGTGCTCCTGCGAGAGCTGAAGGGTGGGATGTCGGAGCGCGGGTGACCTTCCACGAGAACGCCTCTCCACGTGCCGGCATCACGGAGGGTGGGGGCGTGCGGCGAAGGACCGCATTTCCGTACGGTAGTGTGTGCGCGAGGTACCGAATTTCCGGGATCCCCGGCGCACGGCGTCCTCCCCTCCCGGGGTGCACAATACTGAATGGAGGGGGCATCCGAGAGGGGTGTTCACAGGAATGCACCTATAGGGTGCATAACGCTGAACGCGGGGTCGGTCGGCGGGGTCGCGTTCAGCACAGTCCCCCCTCAGCGATGCACAAAGCTGAAGGTACCTTCGATCGGGGGCCTCCGTTCAGCGAACTGCACCGCCGGTAGCAGGTTCCGAGGTGGTTTTCGTACGCCATGTAGCGAAACAGTACATGGTGAGCCGGATAGAAGATGCCCTGTAGCGTAAACGCTACAGGGCCCCATCATTCCGCTCCAGCTTCCAGCCGATCGGAGGAGGATGCGGTGATCGTTGTACCGAAAGCGCTACAATCGAGGGCGGGGATCGAGATGGCTGTAGCGTCTTCGAGCTCTTCTCCCGTTCGATGTGGATGCGGTGTTCAGGGCGGGGCTCCCTCCGCGGAAGTTCGGTCCCGAAGTGGGACCGGGACAGGGACGGTTCCCACCCAGTCCTTCTCGTCCCGAGGGACACTTCCCACCCAGTCCTTCTCGTCCGGAGTGACCGTTCTGGGCCGATTGAGAAGTGCAGGGGCGTCGGGGTCCGCAGGACGAGAATCCGGAAAACGCCGCGCTTTCGAAGGCGTTTTCCGGATTCTCGTCGATATTCGCATAGAATCCGGGTCGGGCGGTAGAGGCAGGAGGGCTCGTTCCGGATTGTCGTCGATATTCGCATAGAATCCGGAATGGGCAGCTTTTTTCG
>SLSF01000104.1 GCA_007130605.1 Gemmatimonadota bacterium
GCCCTCCGGAACGACGTTGCGTCTCTTCCCTGAGCGTGGCCATGGCGGATTGGGACCGGGAGCCTTCGGTCTGCCCTTCGATTCCCACAGTACAGCCCCGCTTTTCGAAAGTCAACGAATCCCTTCGTTCGTCTTCCGACGGGCTTCTCCCACCGATGTGCCACACCTATCTTTCACACCATGTACGCGCAACCCCTGCCCCGCCTTCACTCCACCCTGTTCCGGGCCGCCTGGCTCGTCCTCCTGCTCTTCGCCACCGGAGGGTGCGACGGAGAGGAGGAATGGTCGCCCCTGGAGGGCCCGTGGGACCCGAACCACCCGGAAGCGCAGGCGATCCTCGCCCCTCCTGCGGCCGATGACCCCATCGACCGGGAGATGGCCGACGCCGGAGAGCGGTGGTACCGGGTGCGGGGGTGCCTCGCCTGTCACCGCGTCGATGGCACCGACGTGGTGGGTCCGGCCCTGAACGGGGTTACCGAACGGCGGGAATACGAGTGGTACCGGGCCATGGTCATGAAGCCTGATTCGATGCTGCAGGTGGATCCCATCGCGCAGGATCTCGCCCGAATGTACCGGGTGCCCATGCCCGACCAGGGGATCGGTGAACTGCGCACCCGGGCCATCTGGGAATACCTGCGGCGGGTGGACCGGGAGGGTCGCTGACAGCCAGGGGGTGGGGGCGGTCAGGGGGTAGCGTTCAGGTGCGGCGAACCGGCGGGCTGCGGCCGGGCGGCCGCGCTCAGGTGGCGGCGGCGGCCATCCGGCGAGAGCCGGAGGTTCAGCCGGAGGCGCCCGACGCCTCGGTGGGTGCCGTCGCCTCGGCGCCATTTCCGTACCGCTTGTGCACATAGTCCAGGAGAATCCCCTTGAACTCCTCGACGAGCCCCTCGCCCTTGAGGGTGGTGAAGTGCTCCCCATCGACGTAGACCGGGGCCTTGGGCTCCTCGAAGGTGCCGGGAAGGGAGATCCCGATGTCGGCGTGGCGCGACTCTCCGGGCCCATTGACGACGCATCCCATGACGGCCACCGAGAGGTCCTCGACGCCGGGGTAGACCTCCCGCCACTCGGGCATCCGTTCCCGCAGGTAGCCCTGGATGTCCTGGGCCATCTCCTGGAAGAAGGTGGAGGTGGTCCGCCCGCATCCGGGGCACGAGGTGACCTGGGGCTCGAAGCTCCGGATGGAGAGGGACTGGAGGATCTGCTGGGCCACCCGGACCTCCTCGCTCCGATCTCCACCGGGCTCGGGGGTGAGGGAGACCCGGATCGTGTCGCCGATCCCGTCGATGAGAAGGGGGCCGATCCCTGCCGTGGTCGCCACGATCCCCTTGGCTCCCATCCCCGCCTCGGTAAGCCCCAGGTGGAGAGGGTAGCGGGAGAGGGGCGCGATCTGGCGGTAGACCGCAATGAGCTCGGGCACCTCGGAGACCTTCGCCGAAAGGAGGATCCGGTCTGCGGGGAGCCCGGTCCGCTCGGCGAGTTCGGCGGAGCGCATGGCACTCTCCACCATGGCGTCGCGGAGCACCGCCTGTGCCTCCTTCGGCTTCGCCAGGCGGGAGTTCTCGTCCATGAGTTCGGTGAGGAGTGCCTGGTCGAGAGAACCCCAGTTCACCCCGATCCGGATGGGCTTGTCATTCTCCACTGCGATCTGGACGATCTTGGTGAAGTTCTCGTCGCGGCGCTTCGTGCCCACATTTCCGGGGTTGATCCGGTACTTGGCCAGGGCCCGGGCACAGGCGGGGTGGCGATCCAGAAGGAGGTGCCCGTTGTAGTGGAAATCGCCGATGATGGGCACGTCGAGACCCGAATCGGCAAGGCGGTCGACGATCTCCGGAACCGCCGCGGCCGCCTCGTCGTTGTTCACCGTCACCCGAACCAGTTCGCTCCCGGCAAGGTGGAGCTCGGCGACCTGCCGAACGGTGGACTCGATGTCGGCGGTGTCGGTGTTCGTCATGGACTGGACCACCACCGGGTGGTCACTTCCGACCTTCACCCCTCCAATGTCGACGGTGGTGGTGGGGCGTCGCTTCCAGATGCTCACGAATGCTCTCTCGTCAGAGTGGGTGCTGGGTTCACTTCCCGGGGACCCGTCGGGCAGGGACCCCGGTCCCGGCAGGCACGCCGCCGGACCGTTCCGGAAAGGTAAGAGAGCCCGTCACCCCCTCCAAGGTTCCCCCTCCCCCACTGGCACGAATGTCCCGTGGTCCCCATCTTGTCCTCGATGGCGTGGCGGGAGCCCCGGACCCCGGGAGTCCCGCCCGACCCCGCACCGCTCAGGACAACCGAGGAATATCGCATGACCCACCCCCGCACATACCTCTTCCGTCTCGCAGCTCTGGCACTCCTTCTTCCGCTCGTGGCGTGCGGAGACCCCGAGCCCGATGTGGAGCCCATGGACACCCCCCCGCCCGAGGAGGCGTTGCAGGAGCCCGCACCCACGGGAGAGATGGTTCACCACACCATCACCCTCTCGGAGATGAATGACTCCGGAGTGACCGGAGAGGCCATGGCGATGCACTCCGACGATGCCGTCGTCCTCATCCTGGAAATGGAGGGCCTCCCGGGCGAGGGAGAGTACGCGGCGCACATCCACCACGGGAATTGTGAGGACGGCGGACCGGTTGCGGTGCCCCTCGATCCGGTCATCGGCCTCGCCGACGGCACGGGGAGCTCCACCACGACCCTCGAGCTCGACGAGATGGACGAGGACGAGCCCCACTTCATCATGGTGCATGGGGACGGTGGCAACCCGGTGGCCTGCGGAGACATGGAAGGCCACGGGCACTGATGACCCGGGCCCGGTGCGGGAGGGATCCGGTGGATTTCCGGTCCGGACGCCGGGGGAGGCGCGCATGACCGGCGCACTCCGGCCACGGCACGGTGGGGGCATCGCCCTGGTCTCCACCGCCCTCCTGTCGGGCCTCCACCTCCTGGCGCCATTCGCCGCCGGCGTCTCGGCTCCGCCCTCCATCGACGGGATGCCCCCGCATCTCCTCCCTGCCGACACCCCGCAGGTGGACACCCTCCCCGACCCCGTCCACGGCAACACCGACAGGGTGCCGGGTCCGGAGGCCGGCGAACTGCCGCCCGGGCTCCCCGGAGCATGGACCGAGGAGAACGGGCTCTGGATCAACCGCGAGGCCCGGGCCATTTCGCTGACCGCCTCCGTACAGGCCGACGCCTTCATGGCCTCCCTACCCCCTGATCACCAGTACCACGGCCTGGTGAACGTGGATGGGGGCGCGGCCTCGAAGGCCCTCTTCGTCACCGAGGTCGATGATCTCGAGATCGCACGGGTCCTTCGGGAGCTGGGAGCGCAGGACGGTGGCGGCGTGCCCATGTCGGCATGGAACCTCCGCTGGGTCCCACTCGTACCCCAACCCGGCAGTCGAGTCCAGGGGAGCCCCATCGAGGTCACGATCCACTGGCAGAGTGCCGAGCGCCACTTCTCGCTGGAGGAGCTGGTGGAGGACTCCGGGGGCGAGGGGGTGGAGATCCGCTTCGGAGGGAACGAGGAGCACAGTCATCACTGGGAATCGGGGTGCATCCTCTGCTTCTTCTCCTGTCCGGGAGGGGTGGTCTCGAACGCCGCGTACACCATCCGCGACCACCAGCGGGGGGCGACAACCTTCGATGCCGGAACGCGCCTCCCTCCCGATGGAACCCGGATCCAGATCACATTCGTCGTGGGACCGGGGTAGCGGGGCGAGTCTCCCCTCCCGTCCGCTCGACATGAATCGTACATACACAGGAGTCGAACGCCCATGAGCGATGTCACCATCACCATCCGGAAAGACGGTCCCCTGAAGGTCGACGGCCCCGTCACCCTCGTGGATCACGAGGGGAACGAGGTCGAGACCCGCGAAGGAAAGGCCATCTTCCTCTGCCGCTGCGGGGGCTCGAAGCGGAAGCCCTTCTGCGACGGTGCCCATTCGCGGATCGGCTTCGCCGGTGCCGAGGCGGCGGTGGCGGCAGCCGAGGCCGAGTCCGAGGACTGAGCGGGGCAGGAACCGTGGTCTCGACGGAGGGAGTCGGAAGGAACCCGGGAACACATGGGGGACTCCGGCGGTCCTAAGAGGGGAATGCGGGTCCGGGTTTCCCGGTCTCCCGCACCGCCGGAGCCTCCGGCATCACTTCAGTCCCTCGGGATCTTCGCCATGCGCACTCTCAAAGTCGCCGGTTTCGCCGTCACGATCCTCCTTCTTGCCCTGACACCCATGGTCCAGCCGGACCGGGCCGGGGCCCAGGAGCCCGAGACCCGCAGGGCCCTTCCCTTTGCGCCCGGCGAGATCCATGAATTCGAGGTGCGGTTCGGGGTCATCCGTGCGGGACGGGCCAAGCTCGAGGTGTCCAATGGCGAGCGGATCCGTGGCCACGAGACCCTCCGCTTCGACATGAACCTGGCCGGGGGCATCCCCCTCGCCCGGGTGGACAACACCATGTCGTCGTGGGTGCAGCCTCGACCCTTCCGGAGCCTGCGCTTCGTGCAGGACCTCTACGAGGTGGGCACCGAGCGCTACCGGGAGTTCAACATCTATCCCGACTCGGGATTCGTCCGCTGGGAGCACGGCGAGGGGGGCGAGGAGGTGCTTCCCTCCGACATGCCCCTCGATGACGTCTCCTTCCTCTTCTTCGCGCGGACCCTCCCCCTGGAGGTGGGGGACCGGTACGAACTCCCGCACTACTTCCGCGACTCCGGAAACCCCGTGATCCTGGAGGTCCTGAGGAAGGACGAGGTGCGGGTGCCGGCCGGGACCTACAAGACCGTCGTGGTGCGTCCCACCTTCCAGACCTCCGGACTCTTCGGCGAGGGAGGCGAGGCCGAGGTCCACTTCTCCGATGACCGGAGCCGGATCCTGGTGAAGATCTCGTCGCGGGTGTCGCGGGTGGGCTCGCTGACCCTGAACCTGGCCAGGGACCCCCGGATCCCCGCGAACTGAGTCCGGTGTTGTAGTGATAGCGGGCTCTTTTCCTCTTCTGTGTGGGTGCGGGGTCCAGGATGGCGTTCGATCCACCGAAGTCCCGAGTCGTTGGCGGGGTCACCAGCGCTGGACCCTCCGCACCCGAGGGTGCGGATGAACGAAAATCCGGAAAACGCGCCAAATCGGTCGGCGTTTTCGGACTTTCCGTTCATCGGGGCGGCGCCTGGAGGACCGAGGCGAACCCTTTCTCCAGGCTGGACACCTCCTTCCTCGACGCTTGCGCTCTGCGTCACCGTAGAGACCCTTTTCTCCACAACCGTCGATTCTCGCAAGCGACGGCTGTGGACTTTGTTTCCCATATGGAGCCTTTCGGTGCCCACGCCGTGCGAGTCCCCCACTCGAAGGATGTTGAAGAAGGGCAGGGACCACTGGGACAGGGTCTTGCGCGACCCACACGCTTTGCGTGCGGGTGCCCCGGGTCAAGGCGGTTCGCTGAAAGCGATCGGGCACCCGGCGGAGCCGGGTCGGCATCGGTGAAGCGGGCCAACGAAGATCCA